>CACZNC010000106.1 GCA_902782445.1 uncultured Ruminococcus sp. | reverse complement strand
ATTCTTCGTCGCAGGCTCCTCAGAATGACACAGTAAAGCGGCGACGGACGGGTTTCCGGCCTGAATGAAGAATCGTTTCAGGAAAAACAGAACGAAATCACGATTGTTTCACGTGAAACATCATTCCGTGAATCTGCACTTTGTCCCTTTTCCAATGCGCGACTGAATCACCGCCGTAAGGCCGCAGGATTTATCCTGCGCATGTTTCAGCCGCACGGCCGGCGATCAAGCGCGGTTGGCTCCATGTTCAGGCTCGTCCGTCTGAATCTGTCAAAGCCCGCGGGGATCGCTCCGTGTTTCCGCTGCAAGAACGCGCGCCTCCTTGAATCCCAGCGAAGCGCTCCCATATAAAAATACAAAAATCCCGCAATGCACGCCCCCCGATGCGGACAGCCCTCTGCCAGCCACTCCTAACTCCTCACTCCTAACTCGTTTTACTCCTCATTTTTTTGTGAAATTTTCTCTTCCCTCCGCGAAGGGCTTGATTTTCAGCATCCGGTTGTGATATAATGACGGGGAATACAATGCGCTCGCTGTCTCCTCCCACGCATGAGAGGGGCGCGGGCGGATCCGATATCCGCATTTCAATCTGACAAGTAAGGACGGTGCGCTGTGAAAAACAAATTTATTGCCGTCGTCGCGGCGATCCTGTGCCTGATCCCATCCGGCGTCGCCTACGCGAGTTACCACAGGATCCAGAACGCGCCGGTGGATACCGCCAACGCCGTGAGCGTCTCCATCGACGATCCGGCTGGGAACAACTATACCCTCGTCAAGGAGAAGGACGGGGACGAGGCGGACGAGCTGATCCGGTACTTCCTCGGGCTGAAATCCAACGGCCAGTCCATCCCCGCCCTCCCGGATTCCCTCGCCGGCGAGCAGTTCTTCAAGGTGACGGTCTCCGCCGCGGTGAAATCCGTGACCTACGAATGCTACTACACGACCGACCCCGCGACCTGCTATTTCGTCGCCCAGGACGGGACCCCCTACAAGATCGGCAACGCGGACGCCGAGGCCTTCATCACCACGAAATACGCCGAGGGCATCTACAAGCAGGCCGCCATGCCGGTGCTGACCCTCGGGGGAGCGACGGACGTCACCCCGGACGAGGCCGAATGGAAGTACAAGAACTACACCGGCGGCTACGTGGACGCGGACATCTCCTCGATGGTCTATTCCACGGTGGAGAGCTACGACATCGAAGGCGGGCTGAATCTCGCGTTCGATCTGGCGCCGGACTTCTGCTCCGTGAAGGTCACCGACGCCTCCGGCACCACCCTCTACGACGGGATGCTCGACAGCCTCTCGACCCTGTCCCTCGGCAACGTGCGGCAGATCTACGTGGACGTCACCGCCAGATGGTACAACGACGCCACCCGCACCTTCTACGGAAATCTCTCCTATAACTTCACCTCCTACGTGACGGCCCCCGCGGAGTTCTTCCTCGGGTCGAGCTCCATCTACGCCGGACGCTTCGTCGCCGTCACCGCCTGCAATGTCCCGAACCCCGAGGGGATCTCCCTCCAGACCACCCTGCCGAACGTCCCGACTCCCGTCTTCTACGCCGCGGGCGACGCGATGGCCGTGACCCTCATCGGGGTCGACATGGACACCCCCGCCGGCGCGTATGATCTCGCGTTCAGCTACGGCTCCACGACGGCCCACGTGGCCCTCAACGTCATGGATCCGAACGGCGGCGCGGGCATTCAGGCCTCGTGGCTCTACGTGGACGAATCCGTCGTCCAGTCCGCCCGGTCCTCCGCGGCCCTGATGCAGTACGAATCCGCCGAGCGGGAGATCCTCGCGAAATCCTCCTCCACCCGGTATTTCTACGACTTCTTCCTGGACGGCATGACCGGGGACTACATCCTCCAGCGGGGCTTCGGCCGGGACATCTACCTCAACGATTCCACGACTCCGACCTACCGGAACAACGGCGTCGACTACTCCGCGCCGGACGGGACCGCCGTCATGGCCTGCAACGCCGGGGTGGTGGTCTATGCCGGATGGCTCGACTACACCGGGAACCTCGTCGTGATCGACCACGGCTGGGGCCTGATGACCTGGTACTCCAACCTGGGCCAGATCGACGTCGCGGTCGGGGACGCGGTGGACAAGGGACAGGCCATCGGAACGGCGGGCCGCACGGGATTCATCAACACCTCGGGCTCGCATATCGCCATGAGCGCGGGCGGGAAGTTCGTCTGCCCCTACGACACATGGCCCGACAGCCAGTACGCCGGGAAGGTCCTCATCGCGAAGATCGACGAATAAATCAGGAAAAAGGAACATCGCCGCCGCGGAGCATTGCAAGATGGACTGCGGCGGCAGATTTGTCTGAGGAAATGTGCGTGCGTCCCGGATGTTTATGCGGTGTTGGCGTTTGTACGTTCCGGGATTTTGTGCGGCGCGGGATTTGAGTTTTTTTTGATGGGAGCGCTCCGCCCGCTACGTAGGGATGGAAGGGACGCGCGGTTTTGAAGCTGAAACAGGGAGCGATCTTCGCGCGTCGGATCAGATTCAAGCCGAACGAGCCGGAACATGAAGACAACCCGGCTTGATCGCCGAAGTGCGGTTGAACCCGTGCGCAGGACAAGTCCTGCGGCCTCCGGCGGAGATTCAGGCGCGCATTCGGCGTTGTTCGCGCGTTCGTGCGGCGGGATCTGTTTGTCCTGCCTCGCGCGGATCAAGAAATACAATGGTTTTCTTGGCTTTGTTTCACGTGAAACAATTGGGATTTCGTTCTGTTTTTCCTGAAACGATTCTTGCTTTACTGTGTCATTCTGAGGAGCCTGCGACGAAGAATCTCCGCACGTGGAGGATGGGTTGGCCTTGAAGTTGGGAGATTCTTCGCTGACAGCACAACCGCGTTGGTGCGCACGACTGCGTCGGTGCGTCAGAATGACAACGAAAAGCAGAACGCGGGGTCAGCCGCCCGAAATCACGATTGTTTCACGTGAAACATCATCCCGACCGACCGCACTTTGTCCCCTTTCAATGCGCGACTGAATCACCGCCGTGAGGCCGCAGAACTTGTTCTGCGCATGGGATAAACTGCACGAACAGAGACCGCGCGAGGTTGGCTTCATGTCCCGGCTCGTCACGTCTGAATCTGTTAAAACGCGCGAAGATCGCCTCATTCCCCGACTGAACGCCCGCGCGTCCCTTCCATCCCAGCGAAGCGCTCCCATCCAAAAAAAACAAAAACTCCCGCACCGCCCCCACCCCGAAACAGCAGACACCCCCGTTGCGGACAAACAAAAATCACCCCTCCGACCCTTCCAACAGAAAGGCATCGAATGAAAAACAACAAATTCAAGCTCGTCGCGCCGTTCAAACCCACCGGGGATCAGCCCGAGGCCATCGCAAAGCTGACCGCGGGGATCGAAAGCGGGATGCGCTGGCAGACGCTGCTCGGCGTCACGGGATCCGGCAAGACCTTCACGATGGCCAACGTCATCGCCAACCTCAACCGCCCGACCCTCGTGCTCTCCCACAACAAGACCCTCGCCGCCCAGCTCTGTACCGAGTTCCGCGAATTCTTCCCCGAGAACGCCGTCGAGTATTTCGTCTCCTACTACGACTACTACCAGCCCGAGGCCTACATCCCGGGGCGGGACATGTATATCGAGAAGGACGCCCTCATCAACGACGAGATCGACAAGCTGCGCCACTCCGCCACCTCCGCCCTCTTCGAAAGACGGGACGTCATCATCGTCTCCTCCGTCTCCTGCATCTACTCCCTCGGCCCGCCGGAGGAGTACGCGGGACAGATCGTCGGCGTCCGCCCGGGGATGGAGATCTCCATGACGGAACTGATGGGAAAGCTGGTCTCCATCGCCTACGAGCGCAACGACGTCAATTTCGTCCGCGACAAGTTCCGGGTCCGGGGCGACACCCTCGAGATCTACCCCGCCGGATTCACCGACCGCGCGATCCGCGTCGAATTCTTCGGGGACGAGATCGACCGGGTCTCGGAGGTCTCCCCGCTGACGGGCGAGGTCTTCGAGGTCCTGAACTACGCCCCGATCTACCCGGCCACCCACTACGTCGTCGACCCCGCCATGCGCGAAAGAGCCTTCCGGGAGATCGAGGAGGAGATGGAGGAGCGCGTCGAGTGGTTCCGCTCCCAGGACCGCCTTCTCGAAGCCCAGCGGATCGAGGAGCGCACGAGGTACGACCTGGAAATGCTGAGGGAAGTCGGGTTCTGCTCCGGGATCGAGAACTATTCCCGGGTCTTCGCCGGACGCGCGCCGGGATCCACCCCCTACTGCCTGCTGGACTACTTCCCGAAGGACTACATCATGTTCATCGACGAGAGCCACGTCACGATCCCCCAGGTGAGGGGCATGAGCGGCGGCGACCGGGCCCGCAAGACCAATCTGGTGGAATACGGCTTCCGTCTCCCCTCCGCCTACGACAACCGGCCCCTGTTCTTCGAGGAGTTCGAGGCGAAGCTCAATCAGGCCGTCATGGTTTCCGCCACCCCCGCCGAGTTCGAGGAGGAGCACGCGGAGCAGACGGTGGAGCAGATCATCCGCCCGACGGGCCTCGTGGATCCCGAGGTGGAGGTCCGCCCCGTCGAGACCCAGGTGGACGACCTCATCGGGGAGATCCGCCTCCGCACGGAAAAGGGCCAGCGGGTCCTGGTCACCACCCTCACCCGGAAGATGGCCGAGGACCTGGCGGAATACCTGGACGAGCAGGGGATCCGGGTGAAGTACATCCACCACAACATCGAGACGATGGAGCGCATGGAACTGATCCGCAACCTGCGTCTGGGGCTCTACGACGTGCTCGTCGGGATCAACCTTCTCCGGGAGGGGATCGACCTTCCCGAAGTCACCCTCGTCGCCATACTGGACGCGGACAAGGAGGGTCTCTTCCGCTCGGAACGCTCCCTGATCCAGATGATCGGGCGCGCGGCCCGGAACGCGGAGGGCAAGGTGATCCTCTACGCCGACCGGATCACGGAATCCATGCGGCAGGCCATCGGAGAGACGGAACGCCGCCGGAGTCTGCAGATCGCCTACAACGAAGCCCACGGCATCGTCCCGAAGACCGTCGAGAAGCGCGTCGGGGACCTGATCCAGATCGGCGCGGGCGAGGAAAACCGCGGAAAGAAGGGCCGCCGGAACCAGAAGCAGAACGGCACCGCCCTCCCCGGGGAAAAGGCGGCCTCCGGCGCAGTCTCCGCGGCCGACGAGATCGCAGGGCTGAAAGAGGAAATGCTCCGCTGCGCGAAGGAACTGCGTTTCGAAGAAGCGGCGTTTCTGCGGGATAAGATCCGGGAATTGGAGAAGGAAAGTCAGAAGTGAAAAGCGGTTAGTGGCTAGCAGAACCGTTTTCCTTTGTTTCACGTGAAACATTTACCCGCCGGGAAGACAGAAAGTCAACTCCCGGCGGTTTTTTCTGCTTCGGATCCGCCCTTCCCCGGCCGCCGTTCCATCATTTTTCCCAAAATCCCCCTTGTGTTGTTGCCGGTTTTGTGCTATAATCAACCTGTACGACTGTATTCAGCGATATCATGATTCAGGAGGAACCCATGAAACAATTCCGTCCGATCGCCTCCGTTCTGCTCGCCCTCCTCATGCTGATCCTCCCGCTTTCCGCCCTTGCCGGATGCAGCGAGACCGCCCCCGAAGCGCCGCCCGCCGGTACGGGGACTTCCCCCTCGGCCGCCGATCCCGGGCAGGCTGACGGTGGGGAGGAGAAGGAACTCACCCCGGCGGAGCAGAGGATGCTCGTGAGCGACGACCTCCCCGAGACCGATTTCAACGGGAAGACCTTCACCGTCGTCGGCTCCGAATCCTCCAGCGGCGAGAAATACATCGTCACCGAGGAAATGAACGGCGAGGGCGTCAACGACTCCATCTACAAGCGCAACGCCGCCGTCGAGGAACGCTTCGGCGCGAAGATCGCCTATCTCGAGGGCGGGGCTCACCGGGACTGCGCGACCATGATCGCCAATTCCATCACCTCCGCCGACGCCGCCTTCGATCTCATCCAGTTCCACGTCGTCTCGAACTCCGGAAACGCCATGAAGGGCCTCTACCTCAACTGGTACGACGTGCCGCACGTCAATTTCGAAAAGCCCTGGTGGTCCGACTCCACCGTGAAGGACCTCACCCTCAACGGCCGGGCCTTCCTCGCCATCGGGGACTTCGCCCTCACCTCCGTCGGATCCACCTACTGCATGTTCTACGACAAGGTCGAGGCCGTGAACTACCAGATCGAAGACCCCTACGAGACCGTCAAGGCCGGACGCTGGACTCTCGATCACCTGAAATCCCTCTGCGAACAGGTCTACACCGATACGAACGGCTCCGGCGCGGAGGACGAAGAGGACTACTACGGCCTCGCCTCCGACCAGCAGTCCAACTACAACACCTACCTGTGGTCCTGCGACAACCCGATCTTCACCCGCGATTCGAACGGCGAGATCCAGTACGTCTATTACAGCGAGCACCTCGTGGACGTCTACAACTCCTGCTGGGACCTCCTCAACAACCGGGCGGGCGTCTACTCCAAGATGGACCACGGCTCCGGCATGGATCTCTTCTCGAAGTACCACACCCTCACCTGCAACGCCATTCTGTCCGGCGCGATCTCCTACCTCGCCGACTTCACCCACGACTACGGCATCATCCCCTACCCGAAGTACGACGAGAACCAGGCGGAATACAAATCCATGGTCGACGGCGGGCACGAGGCGATGGCCGTGGGCAAGAACGCCGAAAACCTCGAGTTCATCGGCATCATGACCGAAGCCCTCTGCGCCGAGAGCTACAAGAGCGTCCTCCCCGCCTACTACGACGTCTGCCTGAAGACCCGCTACGCCTCCTCCCCGAAGGACGCCGAAATGATGGACCTCTGCGTGAACGCCCGGGTCTTCGACCTCGGCTACGTTTACGACAACTGGAACGGCGTCGCCTTCTTCTTCCAGGAACTCCTCCGCGCCGACACCTTCCAGGATATCACCTCCTACTACAAAAAGAAGGAAAAAGTCGCAACGAAGTACTACGAAAAGGTTTTGGCGCTCTTTGAAGGGGAATGAGGAAGCAGGAGTGACCAGTGGCCAGTGACTAGTAGCTAGCGGCTAGTGGTTAGTGGCTAGTAGAACCGTGAATTCAGAATTCAGAATGAAGAATAAAAATTGTTTCACGTGAAACAATTGCTTGCCGGGTCTCCATGTTCAGGCCGGACAGGTTTTCGATCGCGCCGTTCTGTCTGCATGTCTGTCTGAATTTATAACCGTGCGCGAGGATAAGGAAACAATTTCAGCTTCTCGCCCGCGCGTCCTGTGCCCAATGCGCGCTTGAATCTCTGCCGTAAGGCCGCAGGACTTGTCCTGCGCATGTTTCAGCTGCACGAACAGAGACCGCGCGAGGACCGTGGGATATGCGGTCGATTTTCGAATCCGGGACGAGCTGTAAGGTTATGCCACGGCCAAGGGACCCTCGGGAGGGGCCTTCGGCCTGAGATGGTCCCTCCCGGCGCCTGTCCCGCGCAGGGACATTAAATCCGAAACGCGTAGCGTTTCATACCTTATTTCCCTTCGTGAAGGGATGACCATCCTCCTCCGCCGACGGATCGGTCGACGCAGTCACCAAGCCGGTCGACACAGTCACCGGAATGTCCGTCATGGCTGATTCCGAAAGACGCAATCTTTCAATACTCAAAGGAGTTTTTCGATGAAAAACAGGATTTTCGCTTTTCTTCTTGCCGGGATGCTCGCGGCGACATCCTTCACCGCCGTCTCTTGCAGCGAATCCGCCGAGAACAACGACAAGACCGGGACGGAAGCCCCCGCGGCCCAGACCCCCGGCGTCGAAACCGAAGCTCCCGCGGCGGAACCGGAGGATCCCTTCGCCAGCCGCGCGGCGGAACAGGACAACCTCCCCGAACGCGACTTCGGCGGCCGCGACTTCATCGTCATCGGATCGGACGAGGAGGGCTTCGGCGCGTACATCGCCACCGAAGAGCTCAACGGCGAGGGCGTGAACGACGCGATCTACAACCGCAACGCCGCCGTCGAGGAACGCTTCAACGCCAAGACCGTCTATACCGGCGTCGCCTCCTACGGGGACCTGAGCACCCAGATCGCGAAAGCCGTCAAGGCGGCGGACAATCAGTCCTTCGATCTTGCCCAGTTCCACGTCGTGTCCTCCTCCGGCTCCGCCATGAAGGGGTACTACCACAACTGGTACGACATTCCGAACGTGGATTTCTCCCGCTCCTGGTGGTCCCCCTCCAACGTGGAGGACCTGACCATCGCCGGCAAGTGCTTCCTCGCGATGGGCGACTTCGCGCTCTCCACCGTGGGCCGGTCCTACGTCATGCTCTATGACCGGGATCAGGCGAAGAACTATCAGCTGGAAGATTTTTATACCGTCGTCAAGGAAGGCCGCTGGACCGTGGACGCCCTCCGGAACGTCTGCTCCCAGGTCTACACGGACGCAAACGGCGACGGCGTGGAGAACGAAGGGGACTACTACGGCCTCGGCACCGACCTCTATTCCAACCTGAACACCTACTACTGGTCCACCGGCAACCTGATCTTCTCCCGCGGGGACTCCGGCGAGCTGGAATTCCACTACTATTCCGAGCACCTCGTGGACGCCTTCGACAAGTGCTGGGACCTCATCAACCAGACCCCCGGCATCTACACCAAGGGCGAGCACAAGGCGGGCATGAAGCTCTTCTCCGAATACGGCTGCCTGACCTGCAACGCCTATCTCGACGGCACGATCTCCTTCCTCGCCGATTTCGAGCACGACTACGGCGTCATCCCCTACCCGAAGTTCGACGAGGCCCAGGAGCAGTACCGCACGATGGTGGACGGCAACCACGAGGCCATGAGCATCCTCATCACCGAGGTGGGGGACGACCTCGACTTCATCGGCATCATGTGCGAGGTCCTCTGCGCCGAGAGCTACAAGTACGTCATGCCGGCCTACTTCGACGTCTGCCTGAAACAGCGTTACGCCTCCTCCCCCAACGACGCGGAAATGATGGACCTCTGCGTGAACGCCCGGGTCTTCGACTTGGGCTACGTCTACGACAACTGGAACGGCGCGTCCTTCTGGTTCCAGGATCTGCTCGCCAACGCCGCCCACACCGACCTCGCGTCCTACTACTCCAAGAAGGCGAAAGTCGTGGAGAAATACTACGGCAAGGTCGTCAAGCTCTTCACGGGCGAAGAGTGATCCGGGACGATGGCAGAAAGAAAACCGAGAAAGCTCTTCTGCGAGATCAGCCCCCTGACCTACGCGATCTCCGCCAGAAAGGAGATCCTCGTGCGGCATCTGAAGGATCTCTTCTCGAAGGACCGGTTCCCGAAAAGGCCGCGCTTTGATCCCGCGAAAGGGAGGGAACCGGAGCCGATGCCCGTCATCGTGAAGGGGCACTCCTCCATCCTGAAACGGAAGCTGAACGGCGTCGACATGAGCCTGCAGGAGAGCAAGGCGGTCAACATCGCCCTGGCCTGCCGGCGGATCAACGGCACCGTCGTGGAACCGGGGGAGACCTTCTCCTTCTGGCGCGCTGTCGGGAATCCCACCCGGCGAAAGGGTTATCAGAAGGGGCTCGTGATCTCGAAAAACCGGTTCCTCGCGGATTACGGCGGCGGCCTCTGCCAGATGGCGAACATGATCCACTGGCTCGTTTTGAACAGCCCGCTTACGGTGACGGAACTGCACCACCATTCGGACGCCCTCTTTCCCGACGACCGGCGGCGCGTCCCCTTCGGAACCGGGACTTCGGTCTGCTACAACAACGTGGACTACCGGTTCCGCAACGACACCGACCGGCCCGTGCAGATTCTGGTCTGGGTGGATTCCGCCCTCGGGGAACTCTGCGGCGAACTGCGGACCTCCGAGGCCTTCCCCTGCCGCTACCGCCTGACGGAGGAGGACCACCATTTCTCCCTCGAGGACGGGAAATATTATCGCGTTTCGGAAGTCTGGCGCGCCGTCACCGACCGGAAGACGGGGGAACTCGTCCGCCGCGAAAAGATCCTCGACAACCACTCCGAAGTGATGTACGACTACGCCCTGATCCCGCCGGACGAGATCCGGAACGATTGAGGAGTGCGGGGAGGATTTGCGTATGAAAACTCTCGACAGGATCCTCGCCCATGCCGCGCTTCACCCGGAGAGGACCGCATACCGCGCCGGGGACGGATCCCTGACCTACGGGGAGCTTCTGGACCGGGCAAAGCGGGGGGCACAAGAACTTCTCCGGCTGGACCGGGATTTTGCGGGCAGTCTCCCGGGACCCGCGCCCGTATTGCTCGACGGGAGCAAATCCCCGGACGCGGCAGCCGCGATCCTCGCCTGTCTCACGGCCGGGATCCCCTACGTCCCCCTGGCTCCCTCCATTCCGAAAGCCCGTTTTGCGAGCGTCGTCCGCCAGACCGGGGCGCGGCTGATCCTCGCGGGAGAGGATTTCCCGGATTACGGTACAGAGCGGATCCCCCTCCGGGATTTCGGCAGAAGGGGGGCGGCCCGCGAAATGCCCGAAACGCCCCCGTCGGAGTACGCCTACATCATCTTCACCTCCGGCAGCACGGGGGAGCCGAAGGGGGTGCCGGTGTTCCGGGAGAGCCTTGACCGCTTTGTCGGGTGGATCTCCTCCCTCACCCCGCTTGCGGAGATGGAGGGCGTCACCGTATTGAATCAGGCCCTGTTCAGCTTCGATCTGAGCGTGGCGGATCTCTTCTTCGCGCTCTCGAACGGGCACGCCGAAGCGGCCTTCCGCAGTGAGGAAGAGCTCGCGCGGATCCTCCCCGAAGCCGACGCCGCGGTCCTGACCCCCACCTTCCTCCGGCAGCTCCTTCTGGACCGGGATTTCCGCGCTGAAAACTACCCCCGGCTGAAATGCGTCTGGTCCTGCGGCGAGACCCTGAACCCGCAGACGGCAAAGCAGATCCTCGCGGCCTTTCCGGGTCTCGCGCTGCTGAACGCCTACGGCCCGACGGAAGCCTGCTCGGCGGTCTCGGCGGTCCGGATCACGGAGGACATGACCGGCGCCGAACTGCCTGTGGGGATCGTCTCCGAAGCTGCGGCGGACATTGCCGTGGAGGACGGGGAGATCGTGCTCCGGGGACCTTCCGTCTTCGGGGGCTATCTCGGGGGGCTCGAAGGCGGGCATTTTCGGGAAAACGGGCAAAACTGCTACCGGACCGGGGATCTCGGGCGGATCGAGGACGGACTTCTCTACTGCTCGGGACGGAAGGACGCCGCCGGGCAGATCAAATACAAGGGCTACCGGATCGAGCTTGCGGACATCGAATCGAATCTCGCGTCCCTGACGGGCGTCGCGGCCTGCGCTGTCACGGCGAAGAGGGGGCGGGACGGGGCGGTGCTGGCGATCAAGGCGTTCGCGGAGCTTCTGCCGGGGGCGGATCTCTCTCCGGAAGCCGTGAAAGAAGCTCTGGCGGAACGTCTCCCGGACTACATGATCCCGAAGACCGTCCGCATCCTCGACCGCCTCCCCGTCACGGAGAACGGAAAAACCGACAGAAAGGCTCTGGAATCATGGTAAATCCGAACGACCCCGGGATGAACGAAATCCCCGCCTCCTCCGGCCTCCCCGTGCCCGACGTGCGCGAGCTTCTCAGGGAAGTCTGCGGAGACGACGCCGCGGGGGACGAAGGGGTGGACCTCATCGAATCGGGCCTTCTCGACTCCCTCGCCCTCATCGAACTGTTCAGCCGTCTGGAAGAACAGGGCATCGAACTCCAGCCCACAAGGATCGACCGGAGCAAACTCCGCACGGCGGAAGGAATCGAGGAAGTAGTTCGGGAGTGGCTAGAGGCTAGCGGCCGGTAGAACGAATTAGGAATGAGGAATGAAATTCAGAATTCAGAATGATGAATTAAGAATTGTTTCACGTGAAACATTCCTCTATTCCGGCCGCCGCACGTCCCATTCCGCCTCCACTTTGTCATTCTGACGCACCGACGCAGTCGTGCGCACCAACGCAGTTGTGCTGTCAGCGAAGAATCTCCCAGCTTCAAGGCCAACCCATCCTCCATGTGCGGAGTTTCTTCGTCGCAGGCTCCTCAGAATGACAAAGAAAAGCGGCGACGGACGGGTTTCCGGCCTGAATGAAGAATCGTTTCAGGAAAAACAGAACGAAATCACGATAGTTTCACGTGAAACAACGGAGAACGGTTCTACTAGCCACCAGCCGCTAGCCACTCCTAACTCCTCACTCCTCATTCCTCATTTTCCATAAAAAATATTTTTTTCCTATAAAGGAGAACGAACATGGCAGCGAAAAAGAAACTGAGAGTCGGCATCATCGGAACGGGCGGGATCGCGCATGCCCACGCGAACGCCTACAAGCAGTTCGAGGACGTGGAGATCGTCGCCGGGGCGGACATCATCCCGGGGAAGGCCCGGAAATTCCTCGACGAATTCGGATGGAAGGAAGCCGAGGCCTACGAGACCCACGAGGAGCTCTGCGCCCGCAAGGACATCGACGCGGTCTCGATCTGCACCTACAACTCCCAGCACGCGGGTCCGACGATCTGCGCCCTGACCTCCGGCAAGAACGTCATGCTGGAAAAGCCGATGTGCGTCACTCTCGACGAGGCGAAGGCCATCCGCGCGGTGGAAAAGGCGACCGGTAAGTTCGTCACCGTCGGATTCCAGCCCCGGTACGGCGCGAACGTGAAGAAGGTCAAGGAGATCGTCGACTCCGGCGTCCTCGGCCAGATCTACTACGTCGTGGTCGGCGGCGGGCGCGTGAAGGGGATCCCGGGCCGCACCTTCATCGAGAAGGACAAGGCGGCGGTCGGCGCGGTCGGCGATATCGGCTGCTACGGACTGGACTTCGCCCTGAACTCCATCGGCTATCCGAAGCCCCTGACGGTCTCCGCGAAGCAGTTCGCCCACTTCGGCAAGAACCCGAAGAAATACGCCGAGGCCTCCCGCTTCACCGTGGACGACGACTTCGCCGTGGCGATGATCCGCTGCGAGGGCGACATCGTGATCGACTACCGGGCGTCCTGGGCGATGAACATGGACACCACGGGCGATTCGCTGTTCTTCGGCACGGAGGCCGGACTCAAGGTCAAGGCTCCCGTGGGCTGCTGCTGGGACGGCGCGGCGGGGGATCTGATCCTCTACAAGGACGACAAGGACGGCAAGCAGGTTGCGACTCCCATTCCGGTGGAGGGGAACAACGTGAAGATGGGCATGTTCGAGTCGAAGATCCGCGCGTTCGTCGACGCCTGCCTGACCGGCGGACCCGCGCCCATCCCCACGTCCCAGATCATCTACAACCAGGCGATCATCGACGGGATCATCCGCTCCAATGCTTGCGGACACGAAGTCGAAATCGACCTGTAAGCAGATGTCAGAAGCTAGTGGTTAGTAGTTAGTAGAGGGCGAGGGGCGAATTAGGAATTAGGAATGAGAAATGAGGAATTGTTTCACTTGGACATTCCTCCTCAGTTCCGGCCGCTGCACATCCATTTCGCCTCCAGCTTGTCATTCTGACGCACCGACACAGTCGTGCGCACCAACGCGGTTGTGCTGTCAGCGAAGAATCTCCCAACTTCAAGGCCAACCCATCCTCCGCGTGCGGAGATTCTTCGTCGCAGGCTCCTCAGAATGACAAAGAAAAGCGGAACGACGGGGGGCAGCCGTCCGAAATCACGATTGTTTCACGTGAAACAACGGAGAACGGTTCTACTAACCACTAGCCGCTTTCAACTCTTCACTCCTAACTCCTCACTCCTTATTCCCATCTCCTTCGGAGGCACTTATGAAAAACTCACGTCTCACCGGTATTTTCCCTGCCATGCTGACGGCTTTTGACGGGCGGGGCGTCGATACGGCGAAGGTCGCGGCCCATGCGAAGAGGCTCGCCGACGCGGGGGTCCACGGGCTCTATGTCGGCGGATCCAGCGGCGAAATGATCCTCATGACCGAGGCGGAGCGGAAGACCCTGCTCGAAACGGTGATCGGCGCCGTCGGGGACCGGATCTCGGTGATCGCCCACATCGGGACCACCTCCACCGCCGGATCCCTGGAACTGGCGCGCCACGCGGAAAAGGCGGGGGCTCACGCGCTCTCCTCGGTGACGCCGCTGTACTACAAGTACGGATTCCGCGAGGTGAAGCACTACTACGAACGGCTGGCGGCGGAGACTTCCCTGCCGGTGATCATCTACAACATCCCCGCGCTGACCGGGACCACGCTCTCCACGGCCCAGCTTTCGGAGATCCTCTCCATCCCGAATGTCGGGGGGATGAAGTTCACCTCCTCCGATTTCTTCCAGCTGGAGCGGATCCGCGCGGCCTTCCCGGACAAGGTTTTTTACAACGGATCCGACGAAATGCTCCTCTCGGGTCTGGCGGCGGGCGCGGACGGGGGGATCGGTTCCACCTACAACAACCAGCCGAAGCGGATGTTGAAGATCTACAACGCCTATCTGGCCGGGGACATGAAGACGGCCCTCGCGGAGCAGGCGAAGGCCAACGAAATGATCGCCGCCCTCCTCAAAGTCGGAGTCCTGCCGGGGTGCAAGATGCTCCTCAAACTGAAAGGCTTCGATTACGGCGAATGCCGCGAACCCTTCCTCCCCCTCGGCGAGGACGCGGCAAAGGAGCTCGAAGGGCTGGAGGTTGAGTGAGGCGGTGGGAGCGGCTAGTGGTTAGTGGTTAGCAGCCAGTAGAACCGTTTTCCTTTGTTTCACGTGAAACAAAATCTGAATTCTGAATTTCACTCCCCGCTCCTCACTCGTTCTACTAACCACTAACTACTTCCAACTAACAACTAAAACAGGGAGTCCGATCATGGCAAACAAAAAATGGCAGAACGACGCGCCGGATCCCGGTAAATTCACGCCTTCCGCTTACGGGGAACTCTGGAAACTCTGGCCCTACGCGCTGGCCTTCGCCGTCATGTGCTATGTCTACGCGGGATGCAAGCTCGCTGGACTGGCCTGGGCGGCGGAGCGTCCCTGGGGCGAGGTGATCGCGTTCCTCGTCGTCGCGACCCTCATTTTCATCGGTTTCTTCCTGCGCAAAAAGATCCTGTTCTGGATCTGGATGGCGAAGAGCAGGAAGAAGAAATAGAAAAACAGGAGATCAGAAGACACCAATGTACATCGACACACACGGCGGGCGCTGGTTCAAGGGGAACCTGCACACCCACACATCACGCTCCGACGGACGGATCTCCCCCGAAGACTGCGCCGCGCTCTACCGCTCCCGGGGATACGACTTCCTCTCCTTCACCGACCACTGGAAGCTCTCGGACACCCGGAGGACCGCGGACGGCCTGCTTCTGCTCTCCGGGGCGGAATACGACTTCGGCCGGGACGTGCGGGAGGGGATCTTTCACGTCGTCGCCGTCGGATGCGGGAGCGATCCCGGCGTCACGCGGCAGGACGGGCCCCGGACCTGCATCGACAAGATCCATGAGGCGGGGGGACTGGCGGATCTGGCGCACCCGGCCTGGTCGATGAACACGGTGGAACAGCTTCTGCCCCTCACGGACGCGGATTACACGGAGATCTTCAATTCGACCTCCGATCTGCCCCGCAACTGCCGTCCCGACTCGTCCCTGACCGTGGATCTGCTGGCGGCCCGGGGGATCTTCTGGAAGACCGCCGCGGTGGACGACGCCCACTGGTACGACGGGGACGAATGCCGCAGCTATATCTGGGTCCGGGCGGACGAATGCTCCCCCGACGCCCTCCTCGCCGCGATCCGGAAGGGGGATTTCTGCTCCTCCCAGGGCCCGCGGCCGGAAGTGACCCTTCTCCGGGGGGACGACGGAAAGCCCGCGAAGATTCGGGTGGACGTGCCCGAAGAGGACCGCGCCGCGGCCATCGTCTACCACACCGACGCCGTCTGGACCGGCCACCGCTCGGACAGCGCGAAGGATCCGGGAACGCCCCTCACCCGCGGGGAATTCGCCCTCACCGGCCGGGAGACCTTCGTGCGGGTCGAAGTGATCGACCGGGACGGACGGAGAGCGTGGGCGCAGACGACGAGAGTGAGTAGTTAGAAGTGCGGAGTGGTTAATGGCTGGCAGGGGAGTTGGGAGTAGTTAGTGGCTAGTGGTTAGTAGAACCGTTCTCCGTACCTGATTCGGAAGCGGTTGTTTCATGTGATACTAATCTCAAACTAAAAGGGAAAACGCGGCTTCCCCGAAGAAGCCTGGCAAGAACTTCTGAAATGGGAAAAGGACAGGCTAGACCAATAACGTA
>CACZNC010000105.1 GCA_902782445.1 uncultured Ruminococcus sp. | reverse complement strand
AACTTCACATTATTGATGTAGCCTGTCCCTATCCATTTCAGAAGTTCTTGCCAGGCTTCTTCGGGGAAGCCGCGTAACCCCTTAGAAGGGATTTAGTATGAGTAGAAAAGCTCACACGGCCGCACCGATTTTGTACACCATAAGAGGGAGGTTTCTCATGAGCGTTGTGATCGTCGGCGGAAACGAATGTATGGTCCGCCCGTACAAGGATCTTTGCGCGGAATACGGCTGCAAGGCAAAAATCTATCCGAAAATGAACGCGGGTCTCCGTGACATCGGCACGCCCGATCTGTTGATCCTCTTCACGAACACGGTATCTCACAAAATGATCCGTCTCGTGCTCGGGGAAAAACGGGACCGCACCCGTATCGCCCGCTGTCACTCCTCCTCGATAGCCGCCCTGCGGGGGATTCTCGAGGAGCATGCGGCGGGGGGCTGACAAAACCCGCGGATCGCCGCGCTGTTTGTCTGAAAGGCCGAAAAATCCCCCCGTCTGCCTCGTGAACCGGGACAGCGGGGGATCTTTTTGACCGGATCTTTTTGACCGAATTGTTTGGGGGAGGGAAGACACGGGATTCCGATCCGTTCTTACGCCTCCGGAAGCTCGCGCAGAGAGGTACAGACCCGCTTTCCCTCCCCGCGCGCGTAAAGGATCAAATCGGCGTTCGCGCGGTTGTATTCTCCCACAGGGCAGCCGCAGTCGATCACGAAATCCGCGCGCCCGATGATTTCCCGCGCCTCGGCGATTTCACGCTCGCTGATCGGCATATAGGCGGCGGAGGTGACGACCTTTTGAGCGAGCGGAGCCGCGGCCGCCATGTCCAGATCGTTTGCCGGAAGAATGCCCGCCGCAAAGGGAATGCCGCGTTTCTGCAAGGCGCGGTAAAAGGGGATCCCGAATCCGCACCCGCCGACCGCGAAGCACCGGATCCTGCCGCGCGGGGCCGCAAGTTCCACGCTGCCGAGCAGGGTGTTGAAGGTGCCGTTTTCGATCCCGTAGAGCGCGGCGATCGTGTCGTCGGAAAAGATCTCGTCCGGCGTGCCGTATGCGGCGATCCGGTCGCCCTTGACGCAGACGATCCGGTCGGAAATGCGCTCGGCGAGGTCGATCTCGTGCAGGCTCATCACCACGGATATGCCCTGATGCTTCGCCATATCGGACAAAATCCCGAGCAGTTCGATCTTGTGCCGGATATCGAGGAACGAGGTCGGCTCGTCCAGCACGATGATCTCCGGCTCCTGACAGATGGCTCTCGCCAGAAGTACCCGCTGATGCTGACCGTCGCTGATCGCGGTGACGTCCTGATCGGCGATATCTTCCGCGTGAACGAGGGCAAGCGAGCGCTCCACGACCTCCTTGTCGTGCGCGGTCAAAAGGCCGAAGCTGCCGGTGTACGGATAGCGCCCGGCGGAGACCAGTTCCCGGCAGGTCATGAGCTCGGGGCGCACCCGCTCGGTGAGGACGACGGCGAGCTTTGTGGCGATCTCCCTGCCGCTCAGCGTGCGCATGTTCCTCCCGTCGATGTATACCGTTCCGGCGATCGCGGCCAGATGCTGCGTGATGCTTTTCAGTATGGTGGACTTCCCGGAGCCGTTCGGGCCGATCAGCGTCAGGATCTCCCCCTTCGCGAGGGAAAGGGTGATGTCGGAGATCAGCGGTACGCCGCGATACCCCACCGTGAGCGATTCCAGTCCCAGCTTCGCCGCGGACGGATTGTTTTCACGCGTCATTTTTCCGCCTCCTTGAAACCATGAGCCAGATGACGATCGGCGCGCCGACCGCGCTTGTCACCGTGCTGAGGGAAAGCTCGGTGGGATTGAACAGCATCCGCGCGGCAAGGTCGCACAGGACGCAGAATACCGCCCCGCACAGAAAGCACGCCGGGATCATGAGGATCGGCTTTTCGGTCTTGAGAAGGATCCGCGAAATATGCGGGACCGCGATCCCCACAAACGAGATCGGCCCGGCAAACGCGGCGACGCAGGCGGACAGGATCCCGGTGGTGATCACCAAGAGGAACCGGAGCGCCTTGACGTTGAGGCCGAGACTCTTCGCGTAGCCCTCTCCGAGCGCGTAGGCCGACATGGGCTTGGACATCAGAAAAACCAGCAGAAGGATCGGCAGAATGATGAGGGCGGAGGCCTTCACGCTTTGCCAGGTCGCTCCCGAATAGGTCCCCATCGACCAGTGCGTCAGATTCACGATCTCCGATTCGTTCGCGAAATTGACGAGAAGATCGGTCACGGCGGAACAGATATAGCCGATCATGATGCCGATGACCAGAAGCATCGACATGTTCTTGACCTTTCCGGTGAAAAGCAGGACCAAAAGGAGGGACAGCAGCGAGCCGACAAACGAGGAGATCACCGTGACCGAAATCGGCATCTGTGCGAACACCTTTGCCATGGCGATGGTGACGACGGCGAGGAACATCTTCGCGCCGGATGAAATGCCCAGCACGAACGGACCGGCGATGGGATTGCGGAAAAAGGTCTGGATCAGAAATCCGGACAGCGAAAGCGCACCGCCCAAGAGGATCGAGAGCATGATGCGCGGCAGACGGATCTTCCAGATCACGTTGTACGCCACGATGTTGGAATCGTCCCGCCGAAGGACGATATCGAGGATATCCTTCACCGTGATATCCACGCTGCCGCTCTTGATGCTCCAGATCACCGCGATCCAGAGCAGGACGAAGAACGACAGAAATACCATGCCGCGGCGCATGGTATTTCCGGTTTGAGAGAAGGATCTTCTCATTTGAGCTTGAAGAGATAGGTGAGTCGGTCGGTGGACTCGTCCGCCGTCAGCATGAGGTGAATATCGTTGATCATGCTTCCGATGGTATTCTGGATCTGGAAATAATCGGGCGTGGTGCACCAGACGTTGCCGTTCTGGACCGCTTTCATGTCGGACAGGATCGCCGCTCTCTCGAGAAAGGCATCCATCGTCTCCGGCTTGCCGCCCAAAGACCAGATATAGATGATATAATCCGCGTCCTTCGCTTTGTCGTAGAAGGCCTCGAGTTCCATCTTGGCGGTGCCGGTCTCGCCGACGCCGACGTCGGAAAGCGCGTAGTCGCCGCCCGCGATCTCCACCATCTTGGCCATATAGTCGTCGGCGTTGCGGGCATACAGCATGCCCTTGGAGGTGATATAGAACATGGCGACCGACTTGCCGGTCTTTTCAGCCTTCGAAAGATCTTCCACATATTTGTCCTGCGTGTTGAAGACCTCTTCAGCGGCCTCTTCCTTATTGAAGATCGCGCCGTACAGCTTCGCCCACTCCACGCGCCCGAGCGGATGGTCTTCCTGCGCGGACTGGTCGAGGACCACGTCGACGCCGAGCGACGTCAGCTGAGCCTTGACATCGTCGGTGAGCATGGTGGAGAAGAACGCGAAGGTCGTTCCCTGCGCGACGATCTTTTCGTAGTCGGGGGTTTTGTAATCCCCGATATAGGTCAGCTTGTTGTCGGTGAGGGCCTTCTTGACGTCGTCGATGTACCAGGAATCCACGTCGTAGGTCGTCAGGCTGATCGCGTCGAGCGCGCCGACGGCGTTGATCAGGGACGTGACGGGGGTGGAAGAGACGAGGATGTTCTTCACGGGCTGTTTGAGGACGACGGCGTCCTTCGGCGCGTCTTCCGGAACGCTCATGCCTTCGGGAACGATCAGCATCACGCTGAAGTCGTCAGGCGCGTTCTGGACCTTCGCGATCTTGTAGCCGCCCTTGTAATAATCCACGCTGAAGAACTTCGCGTATTTCAATTCCATGCTGTGGTCAAGAACGAGCTTGCCGTCGTAGTTTTCCTCGGCGGGCTGCGCGTCGTTATTCGCTTCGGCATTGACCTGCGCATCGGCGGCCGCGTCGCCGGCTTCGTTCTTTTCGCCGCATGCGGAAAGAGCCGCTGTCAGCATGAGAAATGCCAGCAGCAGAGAGAGGAACCTGAGTTTCATGTTGTTTTTTCTCCTTAGATGATAGTTTGACATCCGCCGATAGCCGCGGCGCATATCAAGGTTCATCCGGCGTTTTCCGCGTCAGACGACTCCACCAAAGCGGGGCTGGCATTCGGACTTCCTTCGATATCAAGGTCACCGCTGCGGAACAGCTGCGGATTCGCACCGCATTCCCCGTTTGAGGCACGGACGTAAGAAAACCGTGCCCCCCGCTCGCTATTCGGTTGGAGATTTGTATGCAATCAGATCGGCGCGCACGATCCGTTCACATCGCTAGAAGGTCGGAATGGATCCCGTTTTCGGGAATCATTGGCTAACCTTCATAAGTATATCGCGTTTCCCTGTTTTTATCAAGCGTTTTTCTGCCGATTATCGAATCGCAGTTGCGAAGAGTTTTGTGCGGTATTGCTAAAATCCAGCCCATTTATTTGGCTATATTACCATTGAACCCGGTGAATCGGGCCGTATGAATGGAAAAAGAAAGGCGTTCGCCCGGACGGCATCCCATTTCAGCCGCTTCCTCTGCTGCGATGATCCATTTGATATGGTCGCTATGCAGTTAGTCTAAACTAAATGTTGCGTAATCAGGGAGCGCGCATTATAATAATGGCCATATTGCAGAACGGCAATCGGGAAATCCGTCCCGTAAGGATCCCCAATCGGAATTGCATAAGAGCGGCAGTACATGAAGGAGCCCGTGACTCTTTGCAAACTCCGCGTTCGGGCATTGGGTGAAATGATAGCGGGCGGCATGACGCTTCCGGTCATATTGTACCACCGTCCTTTACATCAGCATTTCACCACGATTTTGCCGTCAACGGAACTGTCATCCTGTGAAGAAACCGCATCTTTTATGCTTTTGAAATCAAATACTTTTCCGTATTTCGGAGTCAGCCTTTTCTCGTCCAGAAACGCGAAGATTTCATCCATGACCTTCTGCGCCGGATAATTCGAGAAAAAGCCCGTCAGATACACGCCGTTCGGAATGTCCTTGATCGGATCGAAGCCGTTCAGCGCGTACACGCCGCCGAGCAGTCCGGTCTGGCAGACGATGGAGCCCTTATCCACAGCGGTGAGCGTGTCTCTGAGATTGCGCGGGCCGATCAGATCAAGCGCTTTTGTCACGCCATGAACCTTTCCTGTGAGCATGCCGTCGTCCAGCACAGCTTCGTCCGCGTCCGCAATCAGAGACATCTTGCTTTCCCGATGCGTCGTGGCGGTCACACGGCAGCCGAGGGCCTTTGCGATCTGCATCGCGGCGTACCCGAGGGCGCAGGTGGCTCCGCGGATCAAAAGGCAGTCCTCCGGCGCGAGGCGCAGGCATTCGAACAGGCTGCCCCATGCCGTGAAATACGTCTCCGGTACCGCGCCGAGCACCTCCCACGGGAGATCGGACGCGACGGAAAAGACGATCCGGCGGGGGAGAAGGGCGTATTCGGCATAGCTCCCGTGGAAGGAACGGCCCATCCCGCCCATCAGTGCGCAGACCTTCTGCCCGGCGGCAAGACCGGAGTCGGAGGGATCCGCGATTTCCCCGACGCACTCGATCCCGGGGATGATCGGCTTCTGGATGTGGTTCCCCCGGATCTCGTTCAGCCGGAGCAGCTTTTCGGAGTGGTTCAGTCCGAACGCTCTGACCTTCACAAGCACCCAACCGGGGCGGACCTCCGGGATGGGAACCTCAGACAGGGCGACGTCTCTTCCCTCGGTGATCTTATCCAGCACGACGGCTTTCATTGTTGTCATGAACAGATTCCTCCGTTTTCGGTGTCAGCAGTCCGTTTTCCTCGCTTGCCCAGCACTGGGGATCCTCGCCGTAGAAGTCGCCGGAATAGCCTTTCGCCACGGCGGGACAGCCCCGGCAGAACTGTTTCAGCTTACACCGGGAGCACTTTGAAAACTCATCATAATTCCGGTAGTCCTCCATTGTTGTGACCCACACGTCCGCCAGCCGATCCTCGAAGACATTGCCCACCTTGCTGTCCGCGACTCTCCGGCAAGCGTAGATGTCCCCCGAGGGCAGGATCGTCAGATGCCCGTTCCCGCAGTTGCAGCCATCGTGAATCAAGCCGTCACAGGCGTACGCGGGGATTTTGAACTGTCCCGTCTCGTATTCGTACAGGGTCCAGAGGTGATCCTTTTTGTTGAAGTACGTTTTACACCCCTCGGCTTCGTATTCCCTGAACTTCTTGTCGCAAAGGGCGAGGAGCTCCCGGTATTCGGCGGGCGTCATGGAGGTGTCGAGCTCACCCCCCGACGGGACGTAGCGGGAAAAGGCAAAGACGTTCACGCCCGCTTTCACGACCGCGTCGATGATCCCGGGAACCTCCATGCGGTTCGTCGCCGAAACCGTGGTCATGATGACCGAACGGATCCCGGCCCGATTGACGCAGCCGATCTTCTCGATGGTGCAGTCAAAGGAGCCGGGCTTGCGGAACCAGTCGTGGGTCTCGCGCAGTCCGTCAAGGGAAAGCTGATATTTCCGGCACCCGTAGTATTTCAGCTCACGGCACACCGTGTCGTTCAGATGAAATGGGTTGCCCAGGATCGTGAAGGGGAGCGCGTGCTCGTGAAAGAGGTCGAGCAGCCGCCAGAAATCCGGATGCAGGATCGGGTCGCCGCCTGTTCCAGACTTCGCAGAAGTCGAGGCAGTTGTAAAACGTGTCCTGCATTTCGTCCCACGTCATGCTGACGAGTTTTCTGCACGGGTCGCCGGAGAAGATGTAGCAGTGCCTGCACCGCTGGTCGCATTCGTCGGTGATGTGCCACTGGAAGGAAAAATACGGTTTCATGTCATCCCCTGTTCTGAATCCGAAAGATCCCCGGCAGAATCGCTCCCGCCGGGGTGTTCTTCTCCGGATTATTTTTCCCCGGCCCCGCACGCAGAACCGCAGGCAGAGGGCTTTTCCCCGGCTTTTTCTTCCTCGGTTCCATCGGAATCGGGTTTGTCCGCCGCGCCGCAGGCCGCAGGAGTCTCTTCCGTGGTTCCATCGGAACCGGGCTTGTCCGCCGCGCCGCAGGAAGCACCGCAGGCCGACGGCTTTTCCTCGGCGTTCTTCCATCCGAACAGATCCTTCAATGCCATTTTCATGACCTCCCGTATGATTTCAGATCGCGTTTGCTCTCTGTGATCTCAGTATACAGGATCCGGTTCTCCCGCGCAAGTACGCACTTTTTTATTACATAGTCACCTTTTTGTAACCGGTTGACAGCGCCGGAATTGTTTGTTATACTGGATGCGAAATAACATCCAGCATTCCGAATGAAACCGGAGGAAACGGATATGAAAACCAAAGACGAACTGCCCGACTGCCCCGTGGCGACGACCGTCCAGCTGATCGGGAACAAGTGGAAACTCTTGATCCTGCGCGATCTTCTCGCCCGTCCGTGGCGGTTTAACGAATTGCGCCGGGATCTGGACGGCATCAGCCAGAAGGTGCTGACGGAAAGCCTGCGCTCCCTCGAGGAGGACGGGATCGTCAGCCGCACGGTTTACGCCGAAGTCCCGCCCCGGGTGGAATACGCCCTGACGGACCTGGGAGAGTCCATGCGCCCCATCCTCGACGCCATGCAGGTTTGGGGCAGCGCGTACAAAGCGCAGAAAAACAGCTGATGCGATCTTTCAGCCGGATCCAGGCAGGAAACGGGAGAGACGCTGACTGACTTCATCTTGAATTGAAAAAGCGGAGGAAGCAAAGCGCCTCCTCCGCGCAGACCTTCTGACCGTTATTCCGTGAAAATGCTCAGTTCCACCGGACCGCTGCCGAGGAGATCCGCGAGCTCCGATCCGCTCAACCCGTCGATTCTTCCGAGCCTCGTGTACGCCCAGGAATTCGTGCCGTAGAACACGACGATCTGACTGCCGGAGTACAGGACGATATCTCCCGCCTGCGTCGTGGTCTGCTCATCGTTTCTCGGAAGGCTTGTCCCGAGTGAGCCGACCTGCTCAAAGCCGCCGTACATGGACATCTAAACTGTCAGCGGGCCGTCTTTGCACAGAGTTTTCAGCGCTTCCGCGGATTCGTTGTCTTCCCAATTCACGTCAACCTCCGTATTCCCGATCTTCATCCGCATCATACTGTCGGTTTCCCCGCTTTCTGTTTTTTCATTGTTCACCTGCGTGTTCAGTTCGGGCGGTATATTTGATACTATTCTCTTTCTAAAAAGCTAACTATATGGGTTTTGATCGCTCTCCGTAGGATGCGAACAATCTATGATAAACGAAATGGCAGCAGCCTTGTCCTATACCCCCATGAAAGTTCTTGCCAGGCTTCTTTCAAGAAGCCGCGTTTCCTTTTTAGCTTGAGATTAGTATGACTCTGTCCGATCATTCTTTTGAAGTTCCCCCGAAGCGTCCTCTCTCGCCTCTGCTTCGCCTGTCGTTTCGCCGCCCCGGTTCTGTCCCGTTTTTCCGGAACACGCCGACCACAGAAGAACGCATAAGAGCATTCCGCACAGGAGGACACTTTTTCTGACTTTACGAAATGCGTTTCCCGAATTCATACGCTTCCTCCAGTTCCGCCGTCCTGCTCTGTGCCTCGTTCGGATCGCCCATGCCTCCGCAGAAGAGCGTATCTGCAAGCTCCGCTTTTTCAAAGCAGTCGACCCAGCCCTTGAGTCCGGAAACCGCCTTTTCGGGGACGTACGCTTCGTTCTCCGCGGCGACCGACAGCATACCTTCACGCCCATCGCCGAACGGTTTCTAAGCCAGGCGCGGGAGGATTGCGCAGGATGAGCAAGAGGACGCTGTAAACGATATTCCTCTGTAATCAAGAACTTACCAGCGGGGATACCGCGGTCTTCCGGCAGAGCTTCTGCGGAAAGAGTATCGACAGCCTGAAACGATCCGGATCATACCGATGGAAAAAGGCAACCCGGCCCACGCTCTTCCGGGAGGACGCATCGAACGTCTTTCCGGAAACCGACAGGGCCGGTTTGTTTTTTTCAGATAGCGCGGCCCGAACGATGAACTTTCCGTAAATTTCCCGCGATGTCTTGACACTGTGTCAGAATTATGCTATACTATGTTCACTGACACGCTGTCAGCATCATTGCACGGAGGCTGAACGATGATCAAAAACACACCCGAGCAGATCGCCGGGCGGCGCGAGGAGATCGTGAACGCCTGCGAAAAGCTTTACGGGACCATGAGCTTCAAGGACATCACGATCCGCGAGATTGGAAACGAGGTCCCCTTCTCCCGCCCGACGATCTACAACTACTTCGAGACAAAGGAAGAGATCTTTCTCGCCCTCTTCGCCCGGGAATACGACCGCTGGAACGAAGATCTTACCGCGATCCTCGGGGGACACGACGCGCTTTCCCCCGAAGAGCTTGCACGGGCGGTCGCGGAATCCCTCGCCAAGCGGGAACAGCTGTTGAAGCTCCTGTCCATGAACAACTACGACATGGAGGCGAACAGCAGGCAGGAAATGCTCACCGCCTTCAAATCCTCCTACGGCGCGTCCCTGCGGCTCGTCCAGGCGCTGCTTGAGAAATTCCGCCCGGATATGACGGGGGAGGACGTCGAGCGGTTTATCTATCTCTTCTTCCCATTCATGTTCGGCATCTACCCCTACACCGCCGTGACGGAGAAGCAGAGAGCGGCCATGACGGAGGCGGGCGTGGACTTCGCGTACCCCACCGTCTACGATCTCACCTACAACTGCCTGATCAGGCTGCTGGGCGGCGGCAGATCGGATTTGCAGGAAAGGAGCACTGACTTATGAGCATCACCGTGAATCTCTATTATACGGGCAAAAACGGATCCGCGCGGGCGTTTGCCGAAGAAATGGAGCAAAGCGGCCTTGCGGACGAGATCCGGGCGGAGGAGGGCAATCTCTGCTACCGGTACTTCCTCCCCCTCGACGATCCGGAGACGGTGCTTCTGATCGACCGCTGGCGGGATCAGGATGCCATCGACCGGCACCACGCAAGCTCCATGATGAAGCGGATCGCGGGACTGCGGGAAAAATACGATCTGCACATGACGGTCGAACGCTATGTCTCCGCGGACATGCCGGAGAGCGATATTTCATTCATCAGAAAATGAACATTCGGGAGGAATCGGATATGAGCGAAAAGATCGTACAGACAGCGGGCCGGAACCAGCTCGGAGACTTCGCGCCGATGTTCGCGCACCTCAACGACGACGTGCTCTTCGGCGAAGTCTGGAATGAGGCTTCCATCGACGTGAAGACGAAGTGCATCGTCACGGTGGTGTCGCTGATGGCGTCGGGGATCACGGATTCCTCGCTGACATACCATCTGAAGAATGCCAAAGCCCACGGCGTGACGAAGGAAGAGATCGCCGCGATCATCACCCACGCGACCATGTACGTCGGCTGGCCGAAGGGATGGGCGGTGTTCCGGCTGGCGAAGGAGGTCTGGAACGAGGATGGGCAGGATGCGCTGAAAGAATGAGGGAACCATGAAAAAAACCGTATTTATCCTGCTTGCCGCTATGCTGATCCTGTGCCTCGCGGCCTGCGGAAACGAGGGGAAAACAAAGCCCTCCGAGGCTAAAACGCCAGTCGGACCCGCGTCGGAAGCGGACTCTGCGGAAGGCTCTTCCCGGCGGGCAAGCGCGGTTTCTTCCGACACCGCAGAAGGGAAGGGCGGCATCCTCGTCGCCTATTTCTCCGCCACCGGAACGACCGAAGGCGTCGCCGAAAAGATCGCGGCCATCGAGGGGGCGGACCTTTACGAGATCACGGCGGCGGAGCCCTACTCTTCCGCGGACCTCAACTGGAACGATTCGAGCAGCCGGTCCACCAAAGAGCAGAACGACAAAAACGCCCGCCCGGCCATCGGGAGCGATCCCGTTGATCTCGGCGGATATACAAAGATCTACGTCGGCTTCCCGATCTGGTGGGGCGAGGAACCCCGGATCATGGACACCTTCGTCGAGAGCTGTGACTTCAGCGGCATCACCGTGATCCCCTTCTGCACCTCCGCGTCCAGCGGGATCGGCCGGAGCGGGCAGAACCTCGCCGAGCGCGCCGGAAGCGGAAACTGGCTGGACGGCAAGCGGTTTTCAGGGAGCGTGTCGGAAGCTGATCTCCGGTCGTGGATCGAAGGACTGAACTGATGATGAGGAGGACGGAACCGTGCGGGGAAATCGAATGAGGATCATAAAAAAGGCGGTCGACGCGTGCATGACCGTCCTCCTTCTCTGTCTCATGGCCTATCAGGTCACGGGCGAAACCCTCCATGAGTGGTGCGGGATCGGGATGACAGTTCTTCTGATCGTCCATCACATCCTCAACCGCAAGTGGACCGCCACCCTCGTCAAAGGGAAGTACAACGCGTACCGGATCGTCTCGACGGCGGTGAACGCGCTGCTCTTCGTTTCCATCGTCCTGACGGCGGTGTGCGGCATGGCCATGAGCTCGAAGGCGGTGCCGTTCCTCTACGGGATCCTGCCCGTGTCCTTCGCCAGACGGTTCCATCTCTCCATGTCTTACTGGTCGTTCGTGCTCATGGGGTTCCACCTCGGACTCCACGTCCCGGCGATGACTGCAGGATGGAAGATGAACAAGACGGTGAAAACGATCCTCGCGGCAATCTTCGCCGTGATCGCGGGCATCGGACTCTGGCTGTTCGTGAAGAGCGGGATCCCGGGCTATCTCTTCTTCCGCTCGCCCTTCGCGTTTTTCGACTACGACAAATCCGGCCCGGCGGTCTTCGCGGAGAATCTTGCCATTCTCACAGCCTTCGCCTTCCTCGGGGCCTGCTGCGCGTCGCTCGCGAAGGGGGACAAAAAGGGACGGAAAGAAACAAAAACAGCCGCACGGTCAGGCTCTCCCGCTGAATCAAAACGGGACCGATAGAAAGTGAGAAAAAGATGAAAAAGACAAATCGTTTCGCGCGGATGCTGATCCTCGGTCTCGCCCTGGCCCTTGCCGGATGCGCGGGTGCCGGATCAGGCGGGAACGCGTCGAACCCGTCCGCGGCACAGGGGCAGGAAGCCTCTTCGCAGACTTCCGGGCAGAAAACCGGGCAGACGGACAGCGAGGACGCTCCCGTTGTTTATTTCACCTCCGACATATCCGCGGAAGGACTTGTGCGGATCTACGAGCAGCTCGGCTGGGAACCTTCGGGCAAGGTCGCCGTGAAGATCTCCACCGGAGAGCCGCCCGCCAGCAACTACCTCCGCCCGGAACTGATCGGGGATCTGGTCAAGAAGGTGGACGGAACCATCGTGGAGTGCAACACGGCCTACGGCGGATCCCGCGCGAGCTCCGCCATGCACAGGCAGGTCGCCGCGGACCACGGATTTCTGGACATCGCGGACTTCGATCTTCTGGACGAGGACGGCGAGGTCGAGTGGCCCGTGACGGGTGGGACACGCCTGACCCGCTCCATCGTCGGCAGTCACGCGGAAAACTATTCCGACTGGCTGATCCTCTCCCACTTCAAGGGACACGCCATGGCGGGCTTCGGCGGCGCGATCAAGAACGTGGCGATCGGCATGTCCTCGCCCTCGGGGAAGGTCTACGTCCACACCGCCGGGACCAAGACCTCTGGGAGCATCTGGTACGGCGATCAGGACGCGTGGCTCGAAGCCCTCGGGGAGATGGTGACGGGCGTGCGGGATCACGTGGGCGCGGAGCACATCGTCTACGTCAACGTGATGAACCGCCTCTCGGTGGACTGCGACTGCGACGGCAACCCCGCGGAGCCGGACATGCACGACATCGGGATCCTTGCGTCGACCGATCCCGTAGCCCTCGATCAGGCCTGCATCGATCTGGTGTATCAGGCTCCGGACAGCGCGTCGCTCATCAAACGGATCGAGCGGCAGAACGGCCTTCACACGCTGGAGCACGCGGAGAAAATCGGCCTGGGCTCCCGGACCTACCGTCTGGTAAGCATTGATGAATGAAGTCTTCGCCGTTCTGCGCCGGGAAGCCGTGTACCTGTGGTACTATTTCGACCTCCAATTCCGGCAGATCTTCCTCTACTGGGTCCTCGGGATCGCGCTCGGCTCCTGCGTCTCGGTCTTTCTGAAGGACCGGATCCACGGACTGCTGAGGAAGATGAGCGGGTCGAAATGCGGGATCCTCGGGCTGGTTCCAGCCGCACTGCTGGGGATCGCGTCGCCCCTCTGCATGTACGGGACGATCCCACTCGCGGCGTCGGTCAGCCGCAGCGGTTTGCGGGACGACTGGCTGGCGGCGTTCATGATGACGTCGATCCTGCTCAATCCCCAGCTGATCGTTTATTCGGCGGCGTTAGGCCCTGCGGCTCTGACCGTGCGGATCGTCTCCTGCTTTCTGTGCGGGATCGCCGCCGGAATACTTGTGCGCGTATTTTACCGGGATAGAAACTTTTTCGATTTCAAGAGCTTCGATGAACCGAAGAGCCGCGACACGCATCCGAACGTCCTGATCCGTCTGTTCAAAAACATCGGAAGGAATATCAAAGCGACCGGTCCGATGTTCCTTTTGGGCATCGCGCTCTCGGCCGTGTTCCAGCGATATGTGCCCGAGACGCTTATGACGAAGGTCTTCGGCGGGAACGAGGCCTGGGGCGTGCTCATGGCGGCGACGGTCGGCGTGCCGCTCTATGCCTGCGGCGGAGGAACGATCCCGCTGATACAGGGGTGGCTTGCGGACGGAATGAGCCTCGGGTCCGCGGCGGCCTTCATGATCACCGGCCCGGCCACGAAGATCACCAACCTCGGCGCGCTCAAGATCGTCTTCGGCGTGAAGCGGTTTCTGCTCTATCTCGCGTTCGTGATGCTCTTCGCGTTCCTCACGGGGCTGACGGTGAACGGGATTGTGTGAGACGTCTGCGGGAAATATCGGAAGGCCTTCACTCTGTAAAGCGGATTTTATCGCCCGTCGGTTGCGCGGGAACAAAAAGTATTTCTGTTTTTATGGCAGCATAAATCCGTTTTCGAATCAAGACCTTCGGATCAGACCGCGGAACCGGAACCGGGAGGCATGATCAAAGTATTCCCGGATAAGTGCAAGAAACCGCCCTGTTCTTTCCAAACAGAGCGGTATATCGGACCGGCGGAGCCGCGCGGGTCATCGTTCCGTCCTTCTTCCTGTTTTGCCGGATTTCTTCTCGTCGAAGCCTTCAAAGGGGTTTTTTGACTGTCCTTCCGTGCCGTTGATCCGTTTCCGGGTCAGCCCCCGTTCGTTCCGCCGCGATCCCCGGGGGCAGGCCTCATCCGCCCATCCCCGCCAGTTTCCTGCCCGCTTCATACACCCTGCGGCATTCCTCGGGAAAGACGGTCTCGTGCCGCTTCTTTTTGGCTTCCGGGTCGAACATGGACCACGCCCAGTCCGTCTTCGTGTAATCCGAAAGCTGAAGCGTGTCCCCGCTGACGAACACTTCGGTCGGACCGACGAAGCGTTCGAGAGTTCCCTGATACCCCCGGAGCAGCCTGCGGTAGTAACCGTCTTTTCTGAATTTGACTGCTTTGATTTCCATGAGGGCATCCTTTCTTTGTCTGTATTTGCAGGTATTTTCATGCTGTTGTACGAAACAGTATCCGCAATTCCCGTCTTTGCACCCGGCTCACGGGGAAGGGATGCGACCCGGTTTCAGATCCATTATTGCATATCCTTGCAGGGTTTGCAAGAACGAAGATGCAAAAACAGTTTCTCCCCCGCAGGCAGTCTGTCGGCACAAGCGTCGCCGGGAGCATCTGTGAGAACTGCCGCGGGACGGTATCTGCCGGCTGTACTGATTTTACTCTCCGATCCAGTCCCATAACGACCCCCCCGCAGGGTTCCGTTTTATTCGGAAGCGCGGGGGCTGTGCGTTTATTCGGTTATCTCCGTGACGCTCTTGTCGAGGATCTCTCCGGTCATGGCGTCGATCCGGTACTTGTATCTCTGACCGCCCGCCTTGAAGGTGACCTTGTAGATCCCCGTGCCGTCCTTTTCGGTGTACCGTCCGCGGACGTGCCCTTCGGCCTCAGCGCCTGCGTCGGCGAGGGCGGCTTCCTTCGCGGCGTCCTTTCCGATCGCGCCCTCCGGCTCAGCGGTTTTCGAGCCTGATTTGCCATGTTTCTTTTTGGCTGTCCCGGTTTCGGAGGCGCTGCCGGCGGACTTTTTTGCTCTCTTCTCCTTGACGGCGCCGTCTTCCGCGGAGTCCGTGGATTTCTTTGTCTTCTTCTCTTTGACCGTGCCGCCCTCTGCGGAGGTGTCTGCGGATTTCTTCGCTTTCTTCTCCGAGGCTGCTTCCTCCTCCTGTTCTATCCCAACCTGCGGCGTGAGTTCCGCTTCTTCCGCCGATGCGCCTATGGAAAGCGCGGATGCCGTCAGGATCCCTGCCATGAGGAGGGCGAGCGTTCTTCTTCTCTTCATGATTTTTTGCTCCTTTTTTGCATGATATATTCAGCAGGCGGGCCCGCCTGTTTCTGACCTGTTTTGTCCGTTTCCGCATCATACTGTCCGGTCCTGCAAGATACAGATCCATCATCCGGCCGGAATTCATGATACCTGTTCGTTTGCGCTCACAACGGCTGCCGGTTCAGTGCCGTCCGCCCATCCGCATGCTGCCCATACCGCCCATCATCGAGTTCGTGATGCTGTTGACGGTCTGGCCGTTGACGGTGATCGTGCCGCCGGTGTAGGTGGCCGTGCCGTCGCAGTCGAAGGAGGACATCGAGGCTGTGACGTTGATCGTGCCGCCGGTCACATAGAGGTTGCCGTTGGAGTCGATGGCGTCGGTGTCGCCCTGGCCGACCGTGACATTCAGGGTGCCGCCCGCGATTTCGATGGCCGTTTCGTAAGCGGAGGACTTGTTCGCTCCGTTGAGGCCGTCGTCCGTGCCGGTGACGGTGATTTCACCGCCGCCTATCTGGATATAGGTCCCCTCGATCCCCTCCGCGCCGGAGACGGTGACTGTTCCGCCGTCGATCTGGACGAAGGAGGTGCCGTGGATCGCGTCGTCGGAGGCCGTGACATTCAGCGTGCCGCCGCCGATCCAGATGTAGCCGAGGGAGTCGTCCTCGTCGTTCTCGGCGTGAAGACCGTCCTTCTTCGAACTGACGGTGATAATGCCGTCATAGATCGCGATGGAGTCGTTTGCTTCGAGAGCGTCGAGCTGTGCCGTGACATGGATCGTGCCGCCCATGATTTTGAGATCGTCCTTCGAGGTGATGCCGTTGCCCTTCGCCGAGGTGACGGTGAGGGTCCCCCTGCCGTTCAGAACGAGATCTTCCTTCGAGAAAATCACCGCGTCGGTGTTGGTTTCGCCGTCAGCCTTGAAGGTTCCAGTGACGGAGAGAGAGTTTTCACTGCCCGCCGTCGTGGTGATGAAGACCTTGTCCGCGGAGACCACGTAGATCGCCGGGAAATCGCTGTTGGTGATGCTCACGCCGTCGAGAACCAGCTGGATCTTCGCCTCCTTGTCGGCCTCGATCCTCACGGTGCAGTTCGCGGCGGTGCCGGAGAGGACGTAGACGCCTTCGGTTGTGATGCTGACGGTCTGTCCATCCTTTACGGTGATGTACTGTGCTTCTTCGAGATCGGCGGTCTGCTTCAGATCCCTCTTCGAGAAGAGGTCTTCGCTGTTTACGATGCCGCCTGTCAGATCGCTGTAGGAGAGCGCGTTTGTCTTGGCGGCGTAGGTTTCGGTCATGCCGGTCCCCATCATGGGAGAGGAACGGCCTCCCCAGACTGATGCGGCGGAAACCGCGGTGGCGGAGGTGAGGAGCATGGCTCCCACGAGTATGCTGACGAGAATCTTCTTATTGTTGTTTTTCATAGCCTTATCCTTTCCGTGCGTCTGCACTGTGCGGCTGCATTTTCCGGTTCTGTGTCCGGCGGTTGGTTTTGGTTGATGGCTGTATTATACCGGGGCAATCTGACGGAAAAAGGGTCGGTTTGTGAACGTCTCCGGAAATCGGGGTGGAGGTTTCCAAAAAAGACAGGGCTCTTTGTGAACCCTGTCTGATGATTCATACTATTCTCGTTCTAAAAAGCTAACTATATGGGTTTTGATCGCTCTCCGTAGAGTGCGAACAATCTATGATTGTGAGCTCACGTGCGATAAC
>CACZNC010000104.1 GCA_902782445.1 uncultured Ruminococcus sp. | reverse complement strand
AACTTCACATTATTGATGTAGCCTGTCCCTATCCATTTCAGAAGTTCTTGCCAGGCTTCTTCGGGGAAGCCGCGTAACCCCTTAGAAGGGATTTAGTATTATGCTGTTTCGGAGGTTCCGCTCATCCTTCCTTCATCATTTCGATGATCTGCGAGAACTTCGGGACCTTGCCGCGGTAGAGGGACATCATGCGGTAGACCCGGCCCGCGATGAGGATGAAGACCACCGACAGCGCAAGGATCACCGCGAGGGACCCGAGTCCGGCCCAGATATTCACCGTTCCGAGAAGGACCCGGCTCGGCGTGATGAGGATCGCGGTGAACGGGAAAAAGTCGTACCACTTCGCGCCTGCCGCCATCTCGCCGCTCAGGAATCCCGCGCGGATCGTCACGAGCATACTGACGACGAGCAGGATCGAGAAGATGCTGAAGGTGCTCGCCAGTTCCTCGGGCTTCGACGCGAAGGAGGCGCAGATCGCCGCGAGGCAGCAGTAGAGGAAGAATCCGGCGGCGATGATGAGGGCGGAGACGAGGACTTCCGGCAGGGCGAACATCTTCGTCACGCCGCCGAGGAACTCGAACAGCTTGATGACCCCCATCGTCGAATCCGGGTTGATCGTCTTCACGAGGAAGGTCCCCGTGGCGAATCCGCCGACCAGGGCGATCACCCACGCCCCGAACTGGATGAGGGCCGCCGTCCACTCTGCCAGCACCTTGCCGAAGATCATGCTCTCCGGCTTCACGGCGACGAGGAAGGTGTCCATCAGCTTCGAGGTCTTTTCGAGGATCACGCTGTTCGCCGCGCTCTGGCCGTAGTAGAGCACGAGGAAGTAGATCAGCATGATGTTGATATAGGGCAGGATCATGACGGCGACGGAGCGGAGGGTCTCGTTCTGCCGCTCCTCCTCGCTCATGAGTTCCGAGGGATCGGGACCGCTGAAGTCCATGAAGAAGGGTTTCGACAGGGCGGCCTTTCCGTCGTCCCCGAGGCCCTTCCCCTCCGCCATCAGCAAGGGGAGCGCTTCGGAAGTGCGTTCCGCGGCGTACCATGCCTTATCGGCGTCGAAGGAGGATCCGTCCGGCACGATGCCGAGCACCTCGAGGGCGTCCCCCTCTTCCCGGAGCACGAGGATCAGAACCCCTTCCCTGCCGGCCGCCGCTTCGTTTGCCGCCGGGACGGAATCGGCCTTCGTGAAGCGGACGCCTTCCAGTCCGGGCACCGCCGCGCCGTCGAGCAGGTCGTATCCGAGGGGATCCGACGCGGAATCGACGTAGAGGATCTCTTCGATCCCGTCGCCGGTTTCCTCTTCGGCGGGCTCCCCGGGCAGAATCTCCTCCGGGACCGGTTCCGCCGAACTGTCCCCCACACGGCTCAGTTCCGTCAGGGTCATGGCCGCGGCGGGCACGAGGAAGAAGAGGACCGCCATCACGATGGTGAGGGTCTTGACCGCGGGGATCTTCAGCTGCTGTCTCAGGGTAAAAACGAATACTTCTTTCAGTCCCTTCATTTCCGTTCCTCCTTCCGCACGCCGGCCATCGCGAGGATCTTCCCGAAGCCGAGACGCTTGCCGTTATACATGATGAGCGAGCTGTAGACCCGCGCGTTCAGCCAGACGAGGAAGAAGATGCAGGCGATCTGGAGCACCCACGACAGGGCGACGACGCCGAATCCGATGTGTCCGGCCATGAACTGCAGAGGAGCCGTGAACATCGAGAGCACCGGGATCACGCAGAACACTTTGAGCGCGGTACCGCCCGTCACGGGGATGAAGAGGGAGAACATGTACCCGGCCATCACGAGCAGGGTGCAGGTGGACATCGCGCCTCCGCTCTCCTCCATATTGGAGCATCCGGCCCCGCAGAGCCCGCCGAGCAGACCGAAGGCCAGACATCCGAGAGCCCCCGTCACCACGATCACGGCGAGGCTCAGAGCGTCGGGACGCAGGTTCAGAAGCGCGCCGACGGGCCCGGGAGCAACCGAGAGATCGAGGAAGCGGGAGGACACCGCATAGGAGAGGAACATCCCGCCGAAGAGCAGAAGCATATAGAGGAACACGAAGCACAGCGCCGCCAGCACCTTCCCGAGAAGAAGGGCCGCGGGACGGACGCTTACCATCAGAAGATCCACCAGCTTGGACTGCTTCTCTTCGATGACCGAGCGCACGACGTACCCCACGGAGTAGAGGCAGAACATCATGATGACGACGGAATAGCCAACCTGAAGGCCGAACCGGGAATCGTCGAACTCCTCCCCATCGTCAAAGGGAAAGCTCCCCTCGGGGGACATGAAATCGCCGTAGGTCATCCCGCCGGGAACGGATCCGCGCCGGAGGAATTCGATCTCCTTTTCCCCGAAGCCCGACTGCTTCATCCTCTCCTCGTTCGCGCAGTCGTAGGCCGCGGATCCAATGGCATAGACGGAGGACATGACGCCGGAATCCGTGCTGTTCCACGTGACGGAGAGCCCGACGGATTCGTCGTTTTCCACGAGGGTCAGCCCCACCGCGTCCGCCGCGTCTGCCGGGAGGGGACCCGCGCGGAGGGAGACGTCCGTCGGGGCGAGCGCTTCTTTCAGCCGGGTTTCCAGTCCCGGGAGCTCGAGGCCGATCCGGTTGTCGACGTAGACCTCGACGCGCTGCTTCACCGCCGACCCGCCGCCGATCAGGGTCATGACGGGCAGGGCTCCCATCGCGAAGATCAGGGTGAAGAGCATCGTGATGATGGTGGAGCGGGATTTGATCAGCTGGAGAAAGGTGAACCGGAAAACCTGTCCCGTCCCCCGGAACTGCTCCTTAATCTTCGAGAGCGTCATTCGCTTCACCCACCTTTTCCACAAAGATCTCATGCAGGGAGGGCTCCCTCAGATCGAAGGTGACGACGGTCACGCCCGCCCCGATGAGGGAAGACAGCAGTTCGTTCGCCTGCCGTTCGCCCTTCACCTTGATCTGGTATTCGCATTCCTTTTCGCTCTGGATCTCGGCCCCGGACGCGCGGATCAGGCCGGAGGCGTCGCCCTCGCATTTGAGGTGCAGATTGACCCGGCCGTAGCTCTTCTTGATCTCGTTCAGATTGCCCTGCAGAATGGCCTTCGAGCGGTTGAGGATCGTGATCTCGGTGCAGAACTCCTCCACCGTCGGCATCTGATGGCTCGACATGATGAGGTATTTCCCCTTTGCGATCTCCTCGCGGATCACGTCGCGGATGAGGTCGGTGTTGACGGGGTCGAGGCCGGAGAGGGGCTCGTCGAGGATGATGAGCTCCGGGTCGGAGAGCAGGGACGCCATGAACTGGATCTTCTGCTGGTTGCCCTTTGAAAGCTGGTCGGCGAGCTTCGGCTTCTCCCGCTTCCTGCCGAGGGCGGGGACGGCTCTTCCTCCGGCTTCGGGGATCGCCGCCGGCTGATTCGGATAGAGATATTCCTCCACTTCGAGGCGTTCGGCGAGGGAGCGGATGCGTTTCTTCGCCTCGTCCCGTCCGACGCCGCGCAGGGAGGCGAAATAGAGGAGCTGGTCCATCAGGCCGTATTTCGGATAGAGCCCGCGCTCCTCCGCGAGATAGCCGATGTTGCAGCTGTCGGTGGTGAGGGGCTTTCCGTTCCAGAGGACCTCCCCGCCGTCCTTGGCGAGCATCCCGAGCATCATGCGGATGGAGGTGGTCTTCCCCGCTCCGTTGGTGCCGAGAAGCGCGTACACCCCGGTGTCTTCCATCGAGAAACTGAGGTCCTCCACCACGACCTTGGTTCCGTATTTTTTATGCAGATGCGATACCTGTAAGCTCATTGCAGTCTCCTTTTTCCCGTTTTGCGGCGGGCACGGATGATTTCCCTTCCGCCCCCCGGAGATTATACCACATTTTCCCGCGCTTGTAAAGCGTGAGGGAAGGACTTGCGGCCTTTTTCCGGATCCGTCGGCCTATTATATCACGCGGTCTTCGGACTGTCAACAGTTTCGGAGATTAAGTTTTAATGAGAACGGGTTTTCCCCTCTGCGTCAGCCCCCACGGATCCCGGAAGAGGAGGAGGGAGGAGAAAAAATGCGGAAAACGCAGGATTCTGTCCTCCCCGCGGCCTGTTCCGTCTTGACAAACCGGCCGGGATCGGCTACAATAGAATCAAATCCACCCGGAGGTACAACAGAATGGCAGCAAAGAAAAAAGTCGGAGAACTCATCAAGGAAGCGCGGACGGCAGCGGGATTCACCCAGACGGCGCTCGCCGCGAAGATCAAGGGCGTGACCGCGGCGGACATCAGCAAAGCGGAACGGGGCGAGAAGGAACTGACGAAGGAACAGCTGAAAACCATCGCAAAGCTCACGGGCGTCACTCAGAAATCCCTCCTCGAAGCCCCGTCCGGCACTACCACCACGACCGCGGCGAAGAAGAAGACCGGCACCACTGCCTCCGCCGCGAAGAAGACGACGGCCGCGACCACCTCCGTCAAGCTCACGGCGACGGAGAAGAAGCTGGTGGAAGCCTACCGGAAGGCGGACACCAAGACCCGCAAGAACGCGATGAACGTCCTCAAAGGCACGGACAAGACCACAGCCGGCGTGATCGAAAACTTCCTCTCCGGCATCCTCTCCCGGGAGATCCTCGACGAGGAATTCATCGACGACGAACCCGTGATCTACGAGCTCGAACCAAAGTCCGACGATAAGGAAGACTGAGCGGAACGTCACTCCCCGCGGTCCCGTGCGGATCGGGGGGAGATTTTCTGCCTTCCGGCCGGATCGGACAAATTCACAGAAAATCGCCGTATTGACAAAACCGCTTGAAGTTGATATAATGGAAAAAAACAGTGCAGGAGGACCATTCGATGAAACTCTTGATCCGTAAAATTGTCAGCCTCAGCCTGGCCGCGCTGATGTGCCTCTCCGTCTTCACCCTCGTCTCCTGTTCCGAAAGCGGCGTCTCCGGCGAGCCCGGGGAAACCTCCGCCCAGTCCGTCCCGGGACCCTCCGGGGATCCCGCCGCCGATGCCGGAGAGGAAGAGGGTACGCCCGCCGACGAGGCCGATCCCGGACTGCTCGACGAGCTCCCGACCGATCAGGATCTCGGAGGCGAGGATTATATCGTTCTCAGCCATGATCATGGCGCGGCGTCGGTGGCCTGGATGGTGCAGGATATCTGGACCGAGGGCGAAACCGGGGAGCGGATCAACGACGCGGTGTTCCAGCGGAATCTGCTGATGGAGGACCGCTTCAACGCGAAGGTCAGGCAGCGTCTGGAGAGCGACCCGCAGCCTGTCATGCGGACTGCCGTGACATCCGGGGCGGACGAATTTGCTATTTTGCAGACCACGGTGCAGAATCAGGCGGCAAACGCCGTCAACGGTCTGACGCTGAACATGTCCTCCCTGCCCTATCTCAACTTCGACAAAGGTTGGTGGGACACCTCCGCGACCCGCAGCCTGACCATTGCCGGGAAGGTCTATTACGCCATCGGCGACAGCCAGCTCAACGCGAAAAAGGCGACCTGGGGCGTTCTCTTCAACAAGAGGCTGACCTCCGACGCCGGGATCCCCGACCTCTACGAGACCGTCAAGGAGGGCCGCTGGACCATCGACCTTCTGAAAGAATACGGCACCTCGATCGCGAAGGACGTCAACGGCGACGGCGCGATGACCTGGGGCGAGGACGTCTGGGGACTGGGACTGCAGGACGAAGTGGTCCTCCCCCTGCTCCTCGGGACCGGCGAGAAGATCATCGACGTGCACGACGACGGAACCTACGACTACCACCTCGATTCCGACGCGAACATGACCGCCCTCGAGCGGATCTGGAACTTTATGAACACGGACGCCGACTACATCCTCAACGCCAACCGGCACTCGGAGATCGCCAGCGTCTGGGTGGAATTCCGCAAGCTCTTCATGGCCGATCAGATCGCGTTCTTCATGGGGCACCTGGGGACGCCGACGCTGGTGGCCGGGGACATGGAGTCCGACTTCGGCATCCTTCCCTTCCCGAAGGTCTCCGAACAGCAGGAGGGGTATTATTCCACCTTCCAGTACAACAACGCCCACGCGGTCTCGATCCCGAAATCCGCCCCGGACCCCGGAAAGACCGCCATGCTGACCGAGGCCTACGAGATGTTCGCCCACACGACGATCCTTCCGGCGTACTACGACTACACCCTGACGCTGCGGGCCGCCCGGGACAACCAGTCCGGCGAAATGCTCGAGCTGATCTTCGCAAACCGGAACCTGGACATCGCCCTCGCGTACAACAGCACGACGAATCTGCAATCCACCCTGCAGAACGCCGTCACCGCCTCCTCTTTCACCTTCGCCTCCACGGAAGCGAAGAACAAGAAAGTCCTGAACAAAGCCGTCGAGAAGGTCATCAAGACCGTCACCGAACTGAACGGGTGACCGGAACGCGCAAAAAGGCCGCGGATGCCTCCCGGAACATGGATTCCCGGGAAGATGTCCGCGGTCTTTGTTTTTGTTTCGCTTATCTCTTCTTGGTTCTGATCTCTTCCAGCGCGTCGGCGATGAACTGCTCCGTGGGGACTGCTCCCTTGTCCTCGCCGGTCCTCGTGCGGACGGACACGGTGCCGTTCTGACGGTCCCGGTCGCCCACCACCAGCATATAGGGGGTCTTCTGAAGCTGGGCTTCGCGGATCTTGTAGCGCATGGTCTCGTTGCGGCTGTCGAGATGGGCGCGGATCCCGGCGTCCGTGAGCTTCTTATACACCTCTTCGGCGTAGTCGTTGAAGTCGTTGCCCACGGGAATGACTTCCGCCTGAACGGGGGAGAGCCACAGCGGGAAATTGCCCATCGTCTCCTCGATGATATAAGCCATGAAGCGGTCGAGGGAGCCGAGGATGGCGCGGTGCAGCACGACGGGGGTCTTCTCGGCGCCGTCGCGGTCCACGTAGGTGAGTTCGAACCGGGCGGGCAGGCAGAAGTCGAGCTGGCAGGTGGACAGGGTGATCTCGTTGCCGACGGAGGGCTTCACGTTCACGTCCAGCTTCGGGCCGTAGAACGCCGCTTCGCCGATCTCCTCGGTGAATTCGATACCGAGGCTGACGAGCACTTCCCGCAGGGCGGTTTCGGCGGTCTCCCACATCTGATCGTCCTGATGGTATTTCACCTTGTCGGCCGGGTCGCGGAGGGAGAGGACGCAGCGGTAATCCGTGATCCCGAAGTCGCGGTAGACGTCGAAGATCAGATCGCAGACCTTCGAGACCTCGTCCTTGATCTGCTCGGGGGTGACGAAGAGGTGGGCGTCGTTCTGGCAGAAGTGGCGCACGCGCTCGATGCCTTTCAGGGTGCCGGAGGCCTCGTAGCGGAAGTCGTGGGCGATCTCGCCGATGCGGAGCGGGAGATTGCGGTAGGAATGGGACTGGTTCTTGTAGATCATCATGTGATGCGGGCAGTTCATCGGACGGAGCACGTAGGTCTCCTCGTCCACCTGCATCGCGGGGAACATGTTCTCCTTGTAGTGGTCCCAGTGGCCGGAGGTCTTGTAGAGCTGAACGGTGCCGACGCAGGGGGTCAGGACGTGCTGATAGCCGAGCTTTTCTTCCTTGTCGCGGATATACTTTTCGAGCTCGTGCCAGATGATCGCGCCCTTCGGCAAAAACATCGGCATCCCGCGGCCCACGAGGTCGTCGGACATGAAGAGCTGCAAATCCTTGCCGATCTTGCGGTGGTCGCGCTTCTTCGCTTCTTCGAGCTTCTGGAGGTGTTCGTCGAGGGCGTCCTTCTTCGGATAGGCGGTGCCGTAGATGCGCTGAAGGGTCTGCCGGTTCGAATCGCCGCGCCAGTAGGCAGCGTTGCAGGCGAGGAGCTTGAAGGCCTTGACCGCGCCCGTCGAGAAAAGGTGGGGACCGGCGCAGAGGTCGGTGAATTCGCCCATCTTATAGAAGGAGATCTCGGCGTCCGCGGGGAGGTCGTTGATGAGTTCGACCTTATAGGGCTCGTCCTTCATCAGTTCGAGCGCCTCTTCCCGGGGCAGGACGAATTTTTCGAGCTTCTGGTTTTCCTTGACGATCTTCTTCATCTCCGCCTCGAGCTTTTCGAGGATCTCGGGGGTGAAGTTGACGGGGGAGTCGAAGTCGTAGTAGAAACCGTCGTCGATGGCCGGGCCGATGGTGAGCTTGGTCTCGGGGTAGAGACGCTTCACCGCTTCGGCGAGGATATGGGAGGTCGTGTGGCGGAAGGTCTTCGCGCCGTCGGGATCGTCGAAGGTGAGCAGTTCGACTTCGGCGTCTTCGGAAAGGACGGAGGTGAGGTCGGCGACGTGTCCGTTCACGCGGGCGCAGAGGACGTCGCGGGAAACGGGGATCTCCGCGGATTTCGCGGCGTCGTAGACGGTGGCGGGCGCGTCGAGGGAGAAGACCTTTTCGCCGAATTTGACGTTGAACATGGCATTGTCCTCCTTTTGGGAAGGGATGGGAAAGATGGGAGCCGGTCCGCTTCGCAAACAAAAAAGCCGCGGGCCAGCATTGACGCTGTTCGGGGTGCGGTCGCCTGGATCGCACGGTTCCACCCGAGCTTTTCACTCATTTTCTGTTCAATTGAAAGGCCGTTTTATTCGGCGGGGCGGTACCCGGTCACTTCCGCGGAAACGCTCTCAGCATCCGTTTCTCTCTGTGCGCGGCGGCATGATCGGACATATCCTTAGCGTATATTATAACACGTTTTTCCCCGCTGTCAAGCCGTGAATCTGCACAAAGATTGTGTAAATCGCGGAAACGCTTCCGTGCCGGTCCTTTTCTGCCGCTTTTCGCCGTCCCCGCGGATGGGTGAAAAAGGGTGAATTCCCAAAGTAAATTCCACAGTAGGAAAGGGGTGGAATTTAGTAAGGGAAAACCGTGGAATTAAGGGCGGGAAAGAGGAGAAAAGACTCGCA
>CACZNC010000103.1 GCA_902782445.1 uncultured Ruminococcus sp. | reverse complement strand
TCGGCAAAGGTGATGTTGCCCGCGGGGTCGAAGTAGTCCTTGCCGTCCTTCTTGCCCTTGCCGTTGATGAGGCCGAGCTTCACGGCGTCGTAGACCCAGTTGTAGAACCAGTCGGATTCTTTCACGTCGCTGAACACGATGGAGGCGGCCGGTTCGATGGTGGTCTTCGTCACCGTGAGGGTCCCGGCTTTGGAAGTGACTTCCAGACCGTACTTGTCGGCGGCGATGCAGCGGTAGCTGTACCCGTTCTGATACGCCTTGACGTTTTTCAGGGTCAGTTTCGGGGTGTTCGATCCTGCTACGTCCGCGCTGTCCGTGAGCTTGAGGAACGCGCCGCCCGGCTTGGCCTCATACCACTGGACGGATTTGGACTCGCCCTTGATCGTGACGGAGAAGACCGCCGACTGACCCTCCGCCACGGTGAGGTCTTTCGGTTCCTCCATGAAGAGGACCTGCGGCTCGGCGGGTTTCTCCTGTCCCACCGGGGGGAATGAGCAGCAGACGATGCACGCGTCCGCGGGATGAACGCCGTCATATCCGCCGTAGATCGCCTTCGCGCCTTCCAGCCTGGTACCGTCCGAGAGGATCATCTCGAAGGGGAGATCGAGCCACTCCTGATGATTCTCGTCCTCCCGGAAAGGCCACGCGGAACCGGCGGGAGGCCATATCCGGACGGAAACGGTGTAGATAAGCCCTTTTTTCGCGATCGGAGCGTCCGAAGCCTCGTACCAGCCCACATCCATGTCGGAATCCGACCAGGTGACCTCGAAGCTCGAGCATCCGGTCACTTCCGCCGTAAAGTCGAGGGGCTTGCCCTCTACGGGAGCGTGGATGTTCTTGACGATCAGCTTTTCGGGCAGAGGATCCTTGACCGCCGTGAAGGTGAACTGCGCGTTCAGCGTATAGCCGAAATCCGTGTCATGGATCTCGACGGGCTTCTGGGTGATCCAGCCGTTCCCCGCCCCGTCGTCCAGCGTCACCTGGATTTTCTCGGGGGAAGCCCATTTGTAGCCCGGCAGGATATGGATGTTGAAGATGACCGTGTAGGTATGGCCGCCGACAAACTTGTCCGTCGAGAGCACCGCCTTGCCCGTCGTGTCGTCCTGCCAGTAGACCCACAGGTTTTCGGTCCCTTCCGTCAGCAGGTCGAAGGAGGCCGAACCCGCGGGTTTCTGTCCGTGCACGGGATACCAGAAGCCGTTGTTCGCTTCGATCGCCACGGAATTGATCTCTTTCGCGGCAGGGGCGGGGGCCGTGCATTCGAAGGTATACGTCACGAGTAGTTTGATGCCGGAACTCTCGTAGCTCAGCGACGGGATCTGCGCCTTGATCTTCTGGTCGCCGTTGATGAAATAGGCCTCCACGTCCGCATAGCCGTGGGATTTCTCCTTCCACTCCGCGTAGGGATCGGGGTTGATGTAGAAGGAGACGTGGTAGGTGTGTCCCGCGGCAAAGGTGTCGGTCTCCGTCAGGTCCTTGCCGGTCGTCCCGTCCCACCAGCGGGTGCTGTAACCGGCCATGCCGTTGGTGATGAGATAGCCGTTGAAATTGGGGGTCGCGCCCGGGACCACGGCAAACTCCGACTTGTAGGGCATGATCTCGACGTAGTCCATCGTGCCCTTCGGCGAATCCGTCTCGACCCAGGCCGTGATCGAAAGATCCCTTCCGGTGATCTCGTAATCCATGAAGGAAATGTTGTTTCCGGCCCGGGAGGTCACCTTGATGCCGGTGTAGTTGAGATCCCAGTCGTAGCCTTCCTCCAGCCCGACCGTGAGGATGAACTGGCAGAGGCCTTCTTCCGCAACATCCCACGGCTCCGCTTTGGCCCCGCTGTATTTATACCAGACGATCGACTTGACCGTGCCATGGGAGGTGCTGATGCCGGCGGTGCCCGGATAGAGCGACCCCTCGTTCGGGATCGGGACGTTCGTGATGCTGACCTCATGGTAAACGTCGACGATCGCGGAAGCCGGAGCTGTCAGCGCGAAGACGAACAGAAAGGCGAGCACCAGGGAGAGGATGCGTTTTTTCATGATTTTTGCTCCTTTCTCGTTTTACGCTTCTGAGATTTCACATTTTCAACGGGTCTTATCACCTGTCACCTCTATTCTACTCCACCTCCCGGGAATTTGCAATCCCCAAAACTAATGATTTTTCATGATAAACCTCGAAAATCCCGGGAAAGACTTTCAAAAAACGGAGCCCCGGCGCGCCGTCCTGACGCATTCCGGGGCTGCATTTGGCTTATTCTTTTTCCTGCCGTCCGTCCGGGGAGCGGACAGACCGCGGTTCCGGGATCAGAAGATCGGCGACTGATAGAAGGCTCTCGTGCTCATATCCAGAACGAGTTTCGCGCTGCCGTACTTCGTTCCGGTGACGTCGTACCTTCCCCAGACGTCCGCGCGGGCGTAGCTTTCCGTGTGGGCGGTGATCGGTCTGAGACGGTATCCGCCGTCCTCACGGTTCAATCCGATGAGAGCCCGGAGCGGGTTGAGGAGCGTTCTGACGGACAAAAGCGGAACGATGTCGGACACGTCTCCGAGCCTTCTCACCGTTCCCTCTCTGGATCCGTCGGAGAGCAGCGGAGAGCCGAAGGTGACGGTGTTCAGGATGTTGTAGTTCTTCTTGATCGTACTGTCCCCCGCGACCTGCTGGGCAATCATGCCGCCGAGGCTGTGGCCCGCGAGGACAAGGTTGGACCCCTTCGGGATATTGGCGGAGATGACGCGGACGACGTTGTCGTAATACGCGTTTCTCAGATTGAATCCCGAGAAAAGGTCGGTCAGGGCTTCGGTGGACTGATTGAACACCAGTTCCGTGCCGGAGAGGGTGACAAGATACACCGGTTTGACGGAAAGCGCGGTCCTCAGCGTCCCCTGCGTGATCGTGATGGGTCCCTTTGTCCCCTGATTGTATCCGGCGTCGACAAGCTGCGCGATTTCCGCGGCGTTGGTACAGGTTACGGCCGGATCGGCGGCGCGGACGGCACCCATGATCGGGGAGAGGATCAGGGTGAGCGCGAGGAGGGCGGTGACGAGGCGTCTGAACTTCATGATTCTGCTCCTTCCGGTTTCTGTAAAATGTTTCCGGGCATCTTCACCCGACACCCGCATTATACCAGACTTCCCGGATCGGCGCATCCATAAAATTAATGAATTTTGGAGAAAACATGAAAAATCTTTCCGCGGATCCCTTCCCTCCCCCCGCCGTCCGCCCTTCGGAAACGCTCTTGACAGGGGCGGCTTTTTGCGGTATGATATCCTTAACGACAATACAGCCGGCGGAGGACGCCATGATCACAGACAATCTCAGAAGCTCCCTCCTGATCCGCGGAGACGCCTCCCATGCTTTCCGGGATCCTGCCGTTTTTTACGAGTCCGGCCTGTTTCACCTCTTCTGCACCTACGTGGAGACGGAGCCCTCCGGCGAGATCTTCATGTATACGGTGCAGACGCAGTCCCGGGATCTTCTCCGCTGGACCGAACCGAAAAAGCTGACTCCCCGGGACCGCTCCCTGAATTTCTCGAGCCCCGGATGCGTCCTCCGGCATGAAGGCTCTTATATCCTCTGCCTCCAGACCTACCCCCGCCCGTCCGGCGAAAAATACGGGAACGCCGACAGCCGGATCTTCACGATGAAGAGCGCCGACCTCGAACACTGGGACGATCCCGAGCTGATCCGGGTCAAGGGAAACTGCCCCGTCGGGGACATGGGCCGGATGATCGACCCCTACCTGATTTACGACGAAAAGACGGGGCTCTGGAACTGCTTCTTCAAGCAGAACGGAGTCAGCCGGTCCGTCTCCCGCGATTTGGAGAATTGGGATTTCAAGGGCTCCTTCTCCGGCGGGGAAAACGTCAGCGTGATAAAAAAGGACGGTCTTTACTATATGTTCCACTCCCCTGAGAACGGGATCGGCGTGAAGGTGTCCGAGGATCTCGAGCACTGGGAAGACACGGGGATCCTTCTCACCTTCGGCCAGGACCGGTGGGAATGGGCGCGGGGAAGGCTGACGGCCGGCTTCGTGCTCCCCTTTGAGGAGGAGGGCGAGACCCTCTATCTCATGTTCTTCCACGGCACGGGACCGGAGGACGAGAGCGTGATCTTCGACGCGTGGGGCAGCATCGGCGTCGCCTGGAACCGGGATCTGCTGAACTGGGAATGGAAATGACCCGCATCATTACGATATTATTTCATAAGAACAGGAGATAAAACACCATGGCAATCCTGCGTGTCGGTTCCGTCGGTCTCGGCGGAATTTCCGGCGGCGTCCACATTCCGGGAATCGAGAGATCCCCCGACCTCGCCCTCGCCGCCGTCTGCGATATCGACCCCGTCCGGCTGAAAGAGCGCGGCGAACGGTACGGGATCCCGGAAAACCGCCGGTTCACCGACTACCGCGACCTCATCGCCTGTCCCGACGTGGACGTCGTCGATATTTCCACCCCGAACAACGTGCACCGGGAAATCGCGGAAGCAGCGGCCCGCGCCGGAAAGTCCTACGACGTCGAAAAGCCCATGACCATGGACACCGCCGAAGCCGTCGAACTCGCCCGCGTGACCCATGAGGCGGGGGTGAAGAGCATGATCTGCTTCTCCTACCGCTACAAAGCCGCCGCGCGCTATCTCCGCTCCCTCGTGGCCGGAGGACGCTTCGGACGGATCCACCATGTCAACATGCAGTATTATCAGGCGTGGGGACTTGCCGAGAAGGACTGCGTCCGGGTCTGGCGGTTCGTCAAATCCGTGGCGGCGTCCGGCGCCCTCGGAGATCTCGGATGCCACGGGCTGGACCTGGTGTCCTTCGTGACCGGAGAAAAGTACGAATCCGTCTCCGCCCACCTCGGCACCATCGTGACCGAACGCCGTCTCCCCGACGGATCGGGCAGAGGACCGGTCGACGTGGACGACTTCTCGAATATCCTTGCAGAAATGTCCGGCGGCATCTCCGCGTCCTTCCAGATCTCCCGGTTCGCCTACGGCCGCGGCAATTATCAGCGCATGGAGGTCTACGGCGAGCACGGCGCGCTGGTGTATCACCTCGACCGCGTCCCGGGCGTCGACGAGCTGGAGATCTGCGACGCGTCCACCGGCGGAAAGTATGTGAACGTCCCGATCCCGGACGAGTTCCGCGTCGATCAGATGCAGGCTTTCGCCGATCTTCTGAACGGCAGAGGGGACGGCCTCGACGCCACGGTGGACGACGGCGTGATGAACGAGATCCTGCTCGACGGGATCCTGCTCTCCGACGCCGAAAAAAGGTGGGTCACGCTGTAATCGCCCGGCTTTCGGGACCCGCCGGATGTGATATTGACTGAATCTTTTCCGCGTTTTTCGGATCACCCCTTTCTCCCTTACGGAATGCCGGGCAGGGAGAAGGGGTTTTTCTATTCGGGAGGCTGCCGCTTCTATATAAGAATCCGCTCCGCGTGCTCCGACTGAGACAGGAGGGGACTCACATTCTCACCGGGGGATCTCTATTCCGAGAAGCGGGCATACGCACCCGAGGACCGCGTCCCCGATCCGCTCCGTCCCTTCGGGGGTATAGAAGTGCGTCATGTCGGACCGCTCTCCGGCCGGGGCATCCTTCATGACGGTGTACAGATCGTCGATCCTTGTCCCCTCTTTTGTCAGGACTGTTTTTGCGATCTCGTTGTACCGCTCGATTTCCGCGTTCCTCCGCCAGAAATCCGGTCCGTAGCCTTCCTCGACCACGGGAGTGGACAGAGCGAAGACGCTGATCGCGCGGGGGAACAGGACCCGGATCCTGCGGGCGATCTGTCCGAGGGTGACGGCGTACTGCTCCGGCGTCGTGATCGGCGTTTCCTCGTCCCCCAGGTGAATGACGTCCCAGAGTCCGGCGTTCCAATGGACAAGATCGGCGTCGTTCCCCCAGTTGTTTTCGCGCTGCCAGTCCCCGATATACCGGTACACATACTGGGCAAACCTGCCGCATTCGGAGGGATACAGCACTTCCGCATATCCGGCGAGTTTTTCCTTTACGTATGCGTCGTACCCGCTGCGGATGGAGTCCCCGATCAGGATGATTTTCTTCATTTTATATGCCCCCTTTTTTCTTTCCGCGTGCTCATTATACCGTATCCGGCCTGAAAAAGCAAGGGCTTTCGTCTCTCCGGAGGGGGCTTTACCCGGGAAGATGACGCGCAGGGAGGAGCGGTGCCGGCAGAATCTCTGCAGCAAAAAAAGGGAAGCCGTATTTCAGACTTCCCTCATGCCGTCCCTGAGAGGATTCGAACCTCCGACCCCACGCTTAGGAGGCGTGTGCTCTATCCTACTGAGCTACAGAGACCCGCGTATGCGGATGCCCGGGCACGGAGGATCCCGCGCGCCGAACGGTCATATTATAGCACAGGCCGGCCGGGATTTCAAGTCCTCCCCGCGGATTTGTGCGAAAACTTTCTCCGTAAACCAGGAAACGAGGAGTGCCGGGTGAGCCTGCATCAATGCCTGTTATTTGGAAATACCTTCAAAGAAAACAGACCTCACGCATCCCTGCCGAAGGGACTCCGAGATCTGTCCGTGTTTTATTTTGCGGATACAGGCTCCTGCCGGGCCAACGAATCAAAGATCGACCTTATCGGTGAAGCTGGAGTTGACGACGTAGTACGCCGCTTTGTCCTCGGGCTTGATATAGATCTCAACGGTCTTGACTTTTTCCTTGACCTTGGCTTTGTAATCGGCTTTGACCGCTTCCTTAATGGCCGCAAGATCAAACTCGTCAGCGCCGAACTGGACCTTGACGGTCTCTTTCACCGCAGTTCTTGTCGCCTTTGCCGCCGGCTTGGCCGCAGTCACTTCTTCGACCTTCTCCTTGACCTCGATCACTTCTTCGGTTTTCTTTTTTCTTGGCATTGTACATACCCTCCATTTATTTGATCAAGTCATCTTGATCAAGTTATTATACTACTGCCCGATGCGTTTGTCAAGCCGTAACCCGCAGATTTTTCCGGTCTCCGGCGGAAAACGAAGAATCTTTCTCCCCGCTTGATTCTCCGGTCCCGATGTGGTATAATGAGAAAAAAGACACACGGAACAAGGAGATGATTCCATTATGGCCCACGAACTGACCGCGGCGGAGATGGAGAGCATCAAGGAAGAACTCGCCCACCGCCAGACCGTCGTCACCCCCCAGTGCATTGCGGAAGTCCAGAGGACCCGCGCCTTCGGGGATCTGTCGGAGAACGACGAATACCGGAGCGCAAAGCGGGAGCTGAACCGCAACTATTCCCGGATCCGCTATCTGAAAGGACTGCTCGCGACGGGCGTTCTCGTGGAGTATTCGTCGGACGCGGACGTGATCGGACTCTTCGACCGGGTCTCCATCCGGGACGATTTTGGGGAGGAGAGCGTCATCACGCTGGTCACCCATCTGCGGGCGGATATCCTCAACAACCGGGTGAGCAAGGACTCCCCCCTCGGAAGCGCGCTCATGGGGCACCGGGTCGGCGAGAAGGTCGAGGTCCGGGTCAGCGATACGGTATCCTATACGGTCGAGATCCTCGATCTGGAAAAGGGAGAGGACGACAAGAGCGTCTCCGTCAACTGACCCCTCGCGCGTCGATATCAAGGGCGAAGGAAGCGGCAATACGTCCCCCTGCGCCAGAGAAAGGATTCTGCCATGAAAAAAACGGTTTCGCTCTTTCTGAGTCTCATCCTTGCAGTTTTCCCACTTGCCTCCTGCACTTCCGAAACCGCGCCCTCTCCGTCCGTTCCCACGCAGTCTGACGCCGGATCCGCACCCGACCCGGAAGCCGACGCGCCGGAGACGGAAGCCCCCGCGGTCCCCGATTTCGCCGCGAAGCTGACCGATCACAGCTGGTTCATCGCCAATCCCTCTGCTGTCGGCGCCTTGACGTTCGAGGGGTCTGAGGCCTCCTTTCTGCTCTTTGAGAACGGGGAGGACAAGTCCGTTTCCGGTCCCGTCACCTTTGCCGAAAAGAGCCTGACCATCGGCGGCGAGGAGTTCGGATGGGCGGTGGTGGCCTCCTTCTGCAAGCTGACTCGCGGGGACGTCTCCTTTTCCCTCACGAAGACGGACGACGCCGACGCTGCCCGGGGCCCCTACAATCTTCTGACGAACCGCTGGAGCGGGGACGGGCTGACGCTCTCCTTCGACGGCGGGAACGCCACCCTGGAGATCGACGGCGGGGTCAGATTCTCCGGCAGCTACGAGCTTACGGCGGGAAAAACTCTCGTCATTCACGACGACGCGGCGGGCGGATCTGACGTCAATCTTGCCCTGGGTGCGAAGGCGTCCTCGAGCTCGGTGGAAACGCCCGACTTCCCTCCGGAGTATGCGGTGGACGGGGATCTCGGCACCCGGTTCTCCTCCGAATACGTCGATCCCAGCTGGCTGACGCTGGATCTCGGCTCCGAAAAGCGGGTCGGCGCGGCGATCGTCTATTTTGAGACGGCCTGCTCCGCGGACTTCACCTTCGACGTGTCGACCGACGGGGAGAACTGGACCGAAGCCGCGTCCGTCGAGGGCAATGATCAGGCAGGCGTGGATTCTCCCGTCACCGTGAAATTCCCCGAACCCCATACCGCCCGCTACGTCCGATTCAACGGGCTCTCCCGAGCGACGGATTGGGGGCATTCGATCTGGGAACTCGAACTGGTCGAAGGGATCCCCGGCGAGGCGGAATGCGCGCTGGAATACGTCGGAGAACGGGTCGTTCTGAAGATGGACGGGAAGACCTACACCCTCTCGAAATAAGCGAAAAACGCGCGGCGGGGCCTTTCGAAAACTCCGCCGCACTCCTTTGAAACCCTTACGTGACAACGGTTTCAGCGGATCCCGCACAGGCGGAGAAAGTTTGGTGAATTCCCAAAGTAAATTCCACAGTAGGAAAGGGGTGGAATTTAGTAAGGGAAAACCGTGGAATTAAGGGCGGGAAAGAGGAGAAAAGACTCG
>CACZNC010000102.1 GCA_902782445.1 uncultured Ruminococcus sp. | reverse complement strand
CGAGTCTTTTCTCCTCTTTCCCGCCCTTAATTCCACGGTTTTCCCTTACTAAATTCCACCCCTTTCCTACTGTGGAATTTACTTTGGGAATTCACCAAATCTTTTCAGTCGTTCAGGATCCCGCGGGGAGATCGGCCGGTTCGATCTGCATCCGGAGGCGGGTATACTGGAGATCCGTGCCGTGGAATTCCACGAGATAGTCGAGGGAAATGAGCCCGCCCCGGGAAAAGCTGACCGTGGATTCGCACCTGCGGGCCAGCACCGCCAGTTCCAGCGTGCCGAAGGGGGTCCGGTAGGCCGTCATGTGGCGCACGCCCTCTTCGCAGACGATCATGCTGGTGACGGGTCCCATCCGGGAGATCGTGACGAGGTCCGGGTCCCGGGAGGAGAGGGTCACGACGGTTTCGGCGGGTTCGGGGGAATCGGCCTCCTCGTAGCGGATCGTGAGTTCGGTATAGCCTCCCGGGAGCTTCCGCTTTTCCATCACGCCGAGGGTCTCGAGGACCGAGCTGTCTTCCTCGTCCGGCTCGCCGAGGGCGCGGAGCATATCGCCGAGGGCTTCCCAGATCGCCGCGGGATCCGGTTCTTCCCCGCCGTCGTCCGCTTCCGGGTCGTAGTCCTCCTCGGGCGGGAAGCCGTAGCCGTCGCTGTCCCGGTCGATGATGTCCTCCACCGCGTAGTCGAGGGCTTCGGGGGCGGATTCCGGGGTGACTTCCCCGCTCTCCTCCCTTGCCGGGACCGAACCGGGTCTCGCGCCGAAGAGGGAGGGATCGCTCCCCATGCCGAAGGGGGGATTCACTGTTGTCTGCCCCGCCGTCAGGGTGATGCGCACCGGGCGGCTGGCGGAGGGTCCGTCCGGGAAGATGATGGTCGAATATGGCATGATTTCGGATGACTCCTCTGTCAGGTTTCAGGCGGGATCGGAAGGAGCGCCGCTCTCCGTCCGGGGTCGGATCTTTTTCTCCGCCTTCGGGAAATTCACGAGACAGGCGGGGACGAGCAGAAAGAGGGCGGCGACCCATGCGGCGGGGTTGGCGTAGGTGATGGCGTCGAATCCCCACCGGGCAGCGAATACGAGTGCCACGACAGCCCGCGCGACCATCTCGAAGAGGCCTGCGAACATGGCGGTCACGCCGTATTCCATCCCCTGCAGGGCGAAGCGGCACACGATGAGGATCCCGAGCGGGATATAAAACACGCAGTTGCGGCGCAGAAAGATCCGCACGATCCCGATTAGCTCCCCGATCCGCGGGTCCGCCCGGTCGATGAAAATCAGGGAGACGTAGGATCCCGCGAAGTACATGAAGACCCCCATGAAGACGGAATAGCCGACGGCGAGCCACATCGCGCACCGGAAGCCCGCCTTCACCCTGTCGTACCGTCCCGCCCCCATGTTCTGCCCGATGAAGGTGGAGACCGTGACGCCGAGGGTGCCGAAAGGGAGGTGAACAAAGGACTGGACCTTATTGGCGGCCGTCACACCCGCGATCACCGATGTGGAAAGCCCGTTGACCGCCGTCTGGATGAGCACCGATCCGACGGCGGTGATGGAGTACTGCAGAGCCATCGGCAGGCCCGAGAGGATCAGGCGCAGGGCGACGCGTCCCGAGAACTTCATGTCCCCGCGGCGGGGAAGGAGATCGGGGTAGGTTCTGAAAATGTATACGGCGCAGATCACGGCGGAGAGGATCTGCGAGGCGATGGTGGCCGCGGCAGCTCCCGAAACGCCCATCCGCAGGCCTCCCACGAGAGCCAGATCCAGCGCGATGTTGCAGACGGTGGAGACCATCAGGACATAGAGGGGCGTGCGGCTGTTCCCCATGGCTCTCAAAAGTCCCGCGAGGGTGTCGTAGGCGACGGTGGCCGGGATGCCGGAAAAGATCACCAGGAGATAGTCCCTCGAGTCCCCGCGGATCTCGTCCGGGAAAGCCATGATGTCGAGGATCCAGTCGAGGGAGGCAACGGTGACGAAGGTCAGGATCGCGGCGAACGCGGCCCCGAGCATCAGGATATGGGCGGCGCACCGTCTGAGAGCGGCACGGTCCCCGGCCCCGAACGCCTGAGCCGCCGGAATGGCAAATCCCGCGCAGAGGCCGTTGACGAATCCGATCACGAGGAAGGTGACGGCTCCGGTGGAACCCACGGCGGCCAGCGCGTCCGTCCCCACGATCCTCCCGACGACGGCGGCATCCGCCATGTTGTAGAACTGCTGCATCAGATTGCCGAGCAGGATCGGCAGGCAGAAGCGCATCATCAGGGGCAGGGGCGCGCCCTTGGTCAGATCGAGGACGGCGCGGGAGGAAGTCTCGGTTTTCATGGGGTCCTCCTATCCGTCAGGCGGCGGTTTTCCGCTTCTGCTCCGCCCGGGCTTTCAGAAGATTGTATCCGAGCACGCCGACCACCACCACCGCCGCGCCCGCGAGGGACAGACCTCCGAGCTTTTCCCCGACAGCCAGAGCCGCCCAGACGGGATTGAGCACCGGTTCGAGCATACTGATGAGGGAGGCTGTGAGGGGGGGCGTCCCTTCCAGTCCCTCCGCCATGAACACATAGGCCGCGCCGAACTGGACGACGCCGATCACAACGATCCCGGCGAGGGCGGGCAGGGTCCAGGAGACGGCGGGCGAGAACATCCACGGAGCTCCCGTCACGGCGCAGAGGACGCACCCGAAGAAGACCGAGGAGAGGTTGTCGGCTCCGTCCCACTGCTTCATCATGAAGACCCCCGCCCAGGTCACTCCGGAGATCAGCGCGGTGAGGTTCCCGGTCATCGTCCCCCCGCCGCCGCTCAGAGAATTGGCGAAGAAGAGCACGACGCCGCAGAGCAGGACGACGGTGGCTGCCACGTCCAGTTTCGTCGGGCGGACGTGGAAGAAGATCCACATGAAGAAGATGATGAAGACGGGCGCGGTGTACTGGAGCAGGATCGCGTTCGCGGCGGTCGTCAGCTTTGCCGAGATCACGAAGAGGATGCTGGTGGCTCCCATCGCAGATCCGCCGAGCAGAACGGCCGGGTTGACGACGATCCTGTGCCCGCGTAACTTCATGTAGAATAAGAGGATCGCGCCTGCCAGAACGGAACGGGCGCAGCTGATGGCCATCGAAGGCCAGGGCACGAGCTTGATGAGCATCCCGCCGAGGGAAAAGCACAGGGCGGCCGCCGCCATGCAGAGAGGAGCGCGGTTTTTCCGGGGTGCGCCGGATTCGGTTTCATTCATATCCGTCGGGCCTCAGAGAGCTTTCACGGGGACCGGCTCCGGACGCTCCACGACCGTCAGTCCGAATCTCTCCGCCATCTCCATTGCCTTTGCATAAGAGGGGCCGTCGTAAGCCGTATCCGCGGAATGGGCGTCGCTTCCGATCACCACCGGAGCGCCGATCTGCCCGCAGAGCTCGAAAAAGCGGTCGTGGGGATAGGCTCTGTGATCCCGGACCCCGAGGAGGTTGATCTCGAGCGGGAGCCCGACCTTTTTCGCGTGCTCGATCAGCCGCCCGTAATGCTTGTCGAAGGCCGCCCCGCTGCCCGTGAAGTTCACGAGATCCGGGTGGGCGAAATAGGTGAAGACGCCGGTATCCATGCCCTCGATCACCTGATCCACATACTGCGCGAGGTAGTTCTCGTCCTCGGTGCGGATGCCGGAATACTTCCCTTCCATCTCGTTTTCGATGAAATGCTGTCCGAGGATCAGATAGTCCACGGGATAGCGGGTGATGAGCTTGAGATATTCGCGCCAGAAGCGGGGATAATACTCCGCCTCGTAGCCGATGAGGATCCCGATCCGGCCCCTGTACTCCTCTCTCAGGGCGAGCAGGGTATCCACGTAGTCCTTCTGCAGCTCCGGTCTCATGCGGAAACCGGAATAATACCCGTCCGCGAAGACGTAGGGCGTGTGGTCGGAAAAGCCGAAGGTTTCGAGTCCCGCGGCCAGAGCGTTTTCGATGTATTCCCTTTCCGTGCCGGACGCGTGGTTGCACCGGACGGTATGCGCGTGCAGATTGCAGATCATTCCCATGATTATTTCCTCCGCGGAAGCTGGATTTCCCCGGACGGCGGAGAATCGCTCCCACGGTATTGTACCATAGAAAGCGGGCGGAAACAATGTCGATTTGAGAGAAGTTCGGCATCCTTTCCGCCCGGAAATTGTTCTTTTTTGCCCCTCTCAGGGATTGATCCAGAGGGTGAGGGCCGAGGTGTCGGTATACTTGCCGAGATCGTCCGCGGCGACGCGGTTTTCGTCCATGACGTACAGGCGCGCGCAGGCCGAGCCCTTCTTGCCGATCTTCGGGTCCTCCGCGGCGACGGCGAAGGAGAGGGGCGGGGATTTCAGGGCGACGGAATAGCGGTCCTCCCAGTAGGGCAGTAGTTCGTTGACGACGGTGAAGGAGGTCTCCGGGGTCACGTTCAGGCCGCGGATCTCTGTGCATCCGTTGCGGTTGCCCCTCTGCAGCAGATCGAAGGTCCCCGACACGGCGAAGGAGACGGAGACACCCGACGCAGTTTCACGGATCCGTACGAAATCCTCCGCCTTCATGCCCGCGATCGTGTCGAAGGCCTTTTCCTCCGACTGGCTCAGATCGACGATTTCCCGGTTCCCGAGCAGGGCGGATTCGGCTTTGTTCATATATTTGGTGAAGCTGCGCCAGCGGACGCCGCCCTCCCGGCAGTCTTCGGCGACTCTGTGCAGATCCTCGTCGCTCAGAGCGCACACGGCGTCGAGCACCTCGTTCCGTTCGAGAAAAAACACGCCGAGGGTGCGGAAGCGGTCGTAATTGGACCAGATCGTGCGCTTGACGGACACGATATCCCGGACCCGGCGCAGGCTCTTTTCGTTCTCCATACTTGTACAACTCCTGTTTTTACAGATTTCGGCGATCATTATACCACATCCTGCCCGCGATGTCAAGGAAAACAGCGTAAGAAAAACCGCCCGGCCGTAGAACGACAGGACGGTATAATTCTGTCCGGGACAGATCCTCATTCGATGTTGACGCTCTTTCTCGCGATCCGCACGCTCCACCACCAGAAGACGGCGGTCAGAAGGACGTTTACGCCGGACTGGATCCAGAGGACGGCGGGAAGGGTCAGTTCCCCGCTGTCCTGCGTGATGCCGTAGCTCGCTCCCATGACGATGGAGAACATCCCGGCGATGCCGAAGAGGGAGAGGATCGTGTTGACGGCGAAGTTCACGGCGAGGACCATGCCGACGGCGGCGAGTGCCTTGTTCTTCCGCACCACCGCCGCGCCGAAGAGGATGGCGCAGGTGACCTGAAACCAGACCCGCACCGCTCCCGTCAAGGCGTAGGCGAACATCGGGATCATGATCTGCGGGTTTTCCCAGATCATGTTGAAAAGATCCCTGGTGATTTCCCCGACCTCCCCGCGCAGAGTCGATCCCCCGGTGATCCAGATCCCCGAGAGGATGATAATCCACGCGGCGAACACGGCGGCGGCTCCGATCACGGTCCAGAGCGCGGCGGAGAGGAATTTCGCCCCGATCAGCCGGCCGGCGGACACGGGGAGGGTGAAGGTGAGGTAGGCCTCGTCCGTCACCATCGACTTATAGAACTTCACGAAGATCAGAACGGCGATCACGGTGAGTGCTGCAGCGAGGGCCATCGCGATCAGGGCGGTGCCGGTGAAGGTCGAAAAAAGGAGCGCCTCCTTGGTCCTGCCGTCGGTATTCCCGGATCCGGTTGCGCCGAGAACGAGGGCGTTGATAAAGCCGAGGACCGCCGCGCCGCCGATGCCGATCAGAACGGGCACCAGCCAGCGGGACAGGCTTTTCCAGTCGTGCTTGAACAGTTTCAGAAACATCTGAACACCTCCCGGAACAACTCGTCGAGGGATTTGCCGCTTTCGTTCCGCACTTTTTCCGCCTCGCCGCTCATGACGGCACGTCCGCCGGAGAGGAAGACGAATCCGTCGAGTACGGGTTCCACGTCGCGGATCAGGTGGGTGGAGACCAGGACAGTCGCGCCTGGGTTGTGAGCCGCCACGATGGTGGACAGGATGAAATCCCGGGCCGCGGGATCCACGCCTCCGATGGGCTCGTCGAGCAGATAAAGCTTCGCCCGGCGGGCCATGACGAGCACCAGCTGGACCTTTTCCCGGGTCCCCTTCGAAAGGGTTTTCAGCTTGCGGTCGGTGGGGACGCCGAGGACGGAGAGCATACTTCTCGCCCGGGTCTCGTCAAAGTCGCGGTAGAAATCGCGGAAGAGGACGACGCACTCCTCCACCTTCATGCCGGGGTCGAAATACATCCGCTCGGGGAGATAGGAGACCTCCGCCTTGGTCTCTTCCGAGGGGGTCTTTCCGTAGATCCGCACGTCTCCGGCGGTGGGGCGGAGCAGTCCGGCGAGGATCTTGATGAGGGTGGTCTTCCCGCTCCCGTTGGGGCCGAGGAGTCCGATGATCTTCCCGGCCGGGAGTTCGACGCTCAGTTCGGACAGGGCGGGGGCGGCTCCGTAGGTCTTGGTCAGTCCGTAGCATCCGACGGCGGGGACCGTCAGGGGTGCGGATCCAGCGATGTTGTCGTATTGCAATTCCATGTTCTCCTTTCCGGTAAGGAATCTTTCATCCGGGCGGTATTATAGCACACTCCGGAATGAATGTCAATATGGTTTTATCGAATTTCGATAAAGTTTTATCGTTGTTCACAATCCGGCCGCAAGGGTATCCACGTAGGACGCAACGTCGAAGGAATCGAGGGGGGCGTCCTTTTTCAGATAGAGCGGGTGGTGGGGGTGGCCTCCGGCTTTGGATCGCGCGCCGCAGGTGAACCAGAGCGCTTCCCTTTCCTCGCCGATGCGGATCATGTCGCGCACGCAGTCCCGGAGCCACGGTCTCTTGCGGATCACGGTCCCCCAGGCTGCCCATACGGCGGGACGGACTCCCGATCCGGCAGGCGCGGCGAGATCGAGAAGGTAGGCGAAGGCCTTCATGTTCTCCCGGTGCAGGAGGGGATTCATGTCCTTCTCCATCGCGTCGGGGTCGGTGGCGCGCTGGGCGTAGACGTTGAACATGAGAAAGCTGTCGTAGCCGTTGGCGAGGGCGATCCGTTCCACGGATTTGAGGGTGTTGTCGAGAGCTCCGGGGGCGGCGGTCGACGGATTGATCCCGACGGCGATCAGGGGACGGCTTCCCCGGGTGCCCAGTATGTACCGGTATTCGGAGTAGAAATCGGGGACGTAGATCCAGCGGTCCCTGTCGTAGGGGGCGGCGTTTTCCGAGGGGACGAGGGCGTCTTCGAAGGTCAGGACGCCGATCTCGGCAGTCCCGGAGCGGGGGATGTGGGGCACGGTCGTTTTCCTCCTTTCCGAAGGGGGCGGGCGGCATGGTTCCCTCCGGCCCGTCGCACTATTATACCATGCGGCGGCGCGCGGAGGACGGAATCGGGTGAAATTTTACATTATTATTACATTTTTTCCGTTCCTCTTGCCAAACGGTCCCGGATATGGTATGATGAACAAGTACAATTTCCGATCAAACCCGGAGGAAGTTCCACCATGAAAAGAAACCTGATCCGCATCGGCGCGGGTCTCCTTGCCGCGGCCTTTCTCGCCGTGGGAGCCGCAGCCGCCGAAACCGCTCTGCCCGCCGACGCGAAGCTCGCCGAGCCGATCCCGGTGATCCCGGAGGGAATGCTCCGCCTGCCCGTCACCTCCTCTCTCGCCGAAGACAAGTCCGATCTCTCCGTCCTCTTCGACGGCAAGGCGGACACCGGCCTGACCCCGACCTTTGCCGAGGGCGAGGAAGCGGTCTTCTCCTTCCGCACCGCCACCGGCATCGCGAAGATCCTCTCCTGCTTCGCCGTGATCACCGAAGGCGGGGAAGGCACGGTCCTGAACGTCCGGGTGTCCGGATCGAACGACGGCATGGCCGATCCCGCCGACTGGACTCCCATCGCGCTCCGCTTCCCGGTCGTGAAAACCGAGGGCTACAACGTCTTCTCGGTCGCGGAACCGGAAGAGGGCTGGAAGGCTGCCGAGAAATTCGCGTTCTACCGCTTCGAATTCTCCGTCGAGGAAGGGACTTCCTTCACGATTTCGGAGCTTCTCCTGATCCGCCCCGACACCGGCGAACCGGAAGCCTACTACGCCCCGGTGGACGAGGTGAAGTTCGGCGAGACGCCTCCCGTGCTCTACGTCCCCGTGGCTGAGCCGGAACCCGAAAAGCCCGCTCCGCACATCGACCGCTCCCGCTTCGGCATCTTCTATCCGGGCGTCTGGAGCTTCGGCAACACCACGGGATTCCCCTTCCGCGGATTCGCCAAATGAGTTGACCGCACAGTCCCGACAGCAAAAAACCGTTCCGATTTCCCGCGAGGGGTCAGAACGGTTTCTTTTGTTTTCTGATTTGATACTAAATCCCTTCTAAGGGGTTACGCGGCTTCTTGAAAGAAGCCTGGCAAGAACTCAGGGTTATCCTTCGCGAGCTCACGGCAAGGCCGTTCGCATTCTACGGAGAGCGATCAAAACCCATGAAGACAGCTTTATAGAAGGAATATAGTATGATTTACTGACTGACCATGAAGTCGACTTCCGCGCCCCAGGGGTCGATCAGGACGGCGCGGTCCTCCTTAGTCTTGTGCCAGACCTTGCCCTCATTCCAGCGCAGATCCGGCGTTCCGCTGGTATCCGTACAGCCCACCGAAAGGGTCCCGCCCGCTTCGACCACGGTCCCGTCGGGGATGCGGAAGAGGTCGTTCCCGGTCTCGGAGAGGATCCACCAGCCGGAAAGATCGGCCTGTGCGTCCCCCGCGTTTTCGAGGACAACAAGCTGATCGGATTTCGAGACGGAGACGAAACGCATGTCGGGAGGTTCCGGGAGCGAGACGTCTTCCACCGTGATCTTCCCGCCCGGGGTGACCTTCACGTCGTAGGCCACGGGGGTGTTCTCGGTGATGTACACCTCGGCTCCGGCGGCGTTCAGGGCCTTGATGACGCTCTTGTGGGCGGAATCGCTCTCCTCCTCCTTGTCCGCGCAGATCAGGGCGACGGAGGGGGAGGTCTCCGCGAGGAAGGAAGACGAGGTGGCGTCCTTCTTGCCGTGGTGCCCGACTTTCAGAAGATCGCAGTCGAGGTTCATCCCGGCGTACATCAGGGTCTTCTCCTCGTCGGTCATCATATCCCCGCAGAAGAGGGAGGTCGATCCGTTGACCCGGAGCCGCAGCACCAGCGAATTGTTGTCGTCCCGGGGATTGTACCGGATGGGGCCGAGGACTTCGAACCACACGCCCTCCCCGGCTTGGACCACCGCTCCCGGATCGAGGGCGACGCGCGGGATATCCCCCCGGACTCCCTCGACCCGGTTCCAGTCAGCGGAGATCGTCGAGGTGTAGATCGCGTCGGTCTCATAGAGGGAGAGGAAGCCCCGCAGGCCTCCGACGTGGTCGCTGTCCGTATGGGTGATGAAGATCCCGTCGAGGCGCGAAAGCCCGAGGAGGTTCATCCCGGCTTCGAGCATCGGGAGGGCGGAAACCGTGCCCGCGTCGATCATCCAGCCGGTTTCGCCGATGCGGAGGAAAATGGCGTCCGCCTTTCCCACGTTGAGGAACAGCATACGGACGTCGTGTTCTCCGTGGGGCGTGATCTCGAGATAATCGCCGAGGACGGCCCGGTCTTCGGTTCCGGGGATGGTGACGGTTTCGACGGGGGCCGTCCCGTCCGTCGTTTCGCCGGGATCGGATTCCCCGCGGCAGCCGGACAGGAGCATCACGGCCGCGAGGAGCATGAGGAGTATTTTTGTTCTTTTCATCTTGGAATCAGGTGAGAAATACAGCCGCCGTCATTCCGAATTTCCGGTCAGATGCGCGAAGGCCGCGAACATCACAGCCGCCTCGCCCCGGGTCACGGTCTTGGAGGGCTCGAGCGCGGATCCGCCGTAGATCAGACCGTTCGCCGCGCACCACGCCGCACCTTCCGCCGCCCAGTCGTGCAGATCCGAAGCGTCGGAATAGGATCCGAGGAGGGCGGGGTCCGCGGGTTTGCCGATGCCGAGGGACTTGCCGGAGGCCGCGATGATCTTGTACATCTGCTCCCGGGTGAGACAGCCCGCGGGATCGAACCGGCCGTCGCCGCAGCCGTTCACCAGCCCTTCGGAAAAGGCCCATTCCACGGGGGCGGAATACCACTCCCCGGGCAGGACGTCGGTGAAGGAGGATCCGGCGGGCTCGGTCAACTCGGCCGCGTACAGCCGCGACAGGACCGTCACGAACATCGCGCGGGAGAAGGAGGAGGCGGAATCGAAGCGGTTTTCGGAAACACCCTTGAAGAGCTCGGCGAAATAGACGTACTTCACCGCCGGATAGTAGATGCTCTCGGCGGGAATATCCTCGAAAGGCAGGGGCTTGAACAGGGAATCCATGGAATCGAGCCTGATGGAATACACCGGTTCCCCGCCCTCCAGGTTCGGCGTGTCGGAGATCAGATATTCGAGCTCGCCTTTATAGACGTTGGAGCCGTAGATCGTGCCCTTCGGGTCGTAGAGGGGTTCGATCACGCAGGTCTCCGGATCGAAGAGCCAGATCTCGCCGGGGCCGTTCAGGACCAGCCTGCCCTGCCAGAGGGAGAGCCCGGAGAAAACGCCCACCCAGTACCGCTGGGAGTTTTCGCTGAGGACCCAGCGGTCGGAGAATTCGAGGATCTCTTCCTTGCCGGCACGGTTGAAGGCGGAGCGGCACAGTTTCCGGGAGGAGGAGTCGATGTAGTACCACTTGCCGTCGAGGGGGATCATCCGGGAATCGACGCCGCGCCAGATCGGGGAGGCGGAATAGGGATCGCCGTCACATTGCATCACGGTCTCCCAGCCGTAGTGGTCCTTCGCCTTCATCTCCCGGTCGGTCAGCATGAAATAGTCGTGCAGGACGCGGCCGCAGCGGTCGGGCTGGGGATCGTCGTAGACAAGATCCACGTGATACCATCTCCCGTCCACCTTGACGACGTTCCACGCGTGTCCCATCTTCGGGCTCACCGCCAGCGCGCTTTCCATGCCGAGTTCCCGCAGGATGGCGCAGTAGGCCAGCGCGTAGGCCTGACAGACGCCCTCGCGGGTGCGGAACATGGTGTGGACGTCGTAGATCGTTTCGGAGGCGTCGTAGGCGTAGGCGGAGATCAGATAGTCGTGGACGAAGAGGGCCCGCTCCGCTTCGCTCAGTCCATCCGGCACGAGGGAGACGATGTAGTCCAGTTCTTTTTCGTAGAACGCGGAGGCCGCCTCGATCTCGTTCCGGCTCATGTCGTAGGTGAAATACACGTCCACGACATGCTGGGCGAAGAGGGTGTCGGAGGTGTGGTAGACCACCCGGGGGGAGAGGAAATAGAATTCGGGTGCTGTTGTGAAGAGGTCGGAATAGATCTGCATGAAATCGTCGACCGAAACGCTGTAATCGTACAGATCGAGCGATTCCTTCCCCGAGGCAACGGCGTCGTAGACCGCGTCGTAGATCTCGTCGTAATGCGGGATGCCGCTCCGGTGGGGGGACAAAAGGGCCAGATCTCCCACCGCGAACACCGGCATCACCGAGGCGAGCACCGCGCACACCGCGACAATGGCCGCGAAGAAACGCTTGCGGGGTCCCGAACGCGGCAGGGGTCTGCGGGGATTGTCCGGCACGGAGGGAGCGGCCCGGTACGGCGGATCGCGCAGAAACAGAAACTCCGACGCTTCGGCTCTCATCGGGACCGGAGCTGCCGGGGGAGCGATTCTTCTCCCGCCGCGGGGTTTCTGGTATTCTGCGAAGTTCATGAACGCCTCGAATGATGGATGGACTGGAAAGGAGGGTCTTCCCGTTCAAAATCGTCGAGCCGGACGAAGAACGCCCGGCTGACGCGATGGCACGGAACGGGATCGGGTCTTATTTCGAGAAGGGATCGATCAGGCAGTGCATGTCGCGGACGAGGTCGGGCACGTCCACGGTGCGTCCGCATTCGAAGGCCAGCCAGCGGTCGTAGCCGGTCTCCTGAATGGCCTTGAAGATGTTGGTGTAGCAGAGTTCGCCGGTGCCGGGCTGGTTGCGTCCGGGGTTGTCGGCGATGTGGAAGTGGCCGATCAGGTCGATGTTCTTCGTGATGTTGCGGATGACGTTGCCCTCAGAGATCTGCTGATGGTAGATATCGAAGAGGATCTTGCAGTTCGGGCTGTCGACGGCCTTGATCATCTTCACGGCCTCCTCGGTGGTCACGAGGTAATAGCCCATGTGATTGACGAGGATGTTCAGGGGCTCCACGACGATCATGATGCCCTCGGCCTCGGCGATCTCAGCCATCTGCTTCAGGGTGTCGACGCAGATCTCGAACTGCTTTTCGCGGCAGACGTCGCTTCTCTCGTTGCCGGTGGTGGCGATGATGTTCGGCACGTTCATCTTTTTCGCCGCTTCCACGCTCTCGCGGAAGGACTCGAGGAACGCCGGACGGGAATCTTCCCACACCATGCCGTGGCTCCACGCGGTTTTCTCCATGTTTTCCTTCTTCACGGACTGAATGACGATGGCCGTGGAGACGACGCCCGTTTCGTCAAGGGTCGCTTTCGCGCGGTCGAAATCGAGTCCGAGCCAGCCGAGCTGCTCAACGCCCGGGAAGCCGTACTTCTCGCCGAGCCTGACTTTTTCGTACCAGTCTCTTCCCCACCAGCCGCCGGATGCCGAAAACTTCATATCGAATGAACCTGCCTTTCGCATGATTTTCCCATGTCGGAACTGTCCTCATTTTACCCGAATGCCCCGGATTTGTCAAGGGCATTGTGTAAACTTTGATTCACAAATCCGCTCTCCGTCCTTTTTTGCCTCCGCGTGCGGAAAAATCCCCCGATTCCATGAATTAACCGTTGACGGAGCGCGCCGGCCGGGGTATAATGATACGGTAGGAATCGAACCGGGAGAAACCCTTATGAAAAGAAGAAGATTTTTACATATTTTCCGGCAGACGACGGCGGGGGTGATGACTCTGCTCACGGGCTCGTCGGCGGGGATCCTCGCGTCCTCCTTCGACCGGGATCCGTTCGTGGGGGCCGGACTGCTCGGGGCGGAGATCGCCTGCGTGCTCGGCGGGCTGATTTTATATCTGCTCTTCGCCCTTGTCTCGACCCTCCTCTGCCCGAAGGAAGACGCCGGGGACTGAACGGACTGCGCAAACGAACATCCGACACATACGGGAGGGGTTATGAACATCGCTTCTCTGCATTTTGCCGAAACTCTCGCCGACGAGGGCATGGACACGCTGCTCCGGTCCCGGGGGCGGGTCATAGTCGGCTTTTCCGGCGGCGCGGACTCCTCCTGCCTGCTGGTCCTGCTCCGGCGGTGGTGCGCGGAAAACGGGGTGATCCTCGAAGCCGCCCACGTCAACCACGGGATCCGGGGAGAGGAAGCGGACCGGGACGAGGAATTCTGCCGGGAACGCTGCCGGGAACTCGGGATCCCGCTCCGTGTGAAAAAGGCGGATATCCCCTCCCTCGCAAAGGAACGGGGGACGGGGATCGAGGAGACCGCCCGGGACGTGCGCTACGCCTTTTTCGACGAACTGGCTGCCCAGGACGGAGCGCTGATCGCCACGGCGCACAACGCGGACGACAATCTCGAAACGGTCCTCTTCCGGCTGCTCCGGGGGACGGGACTGGCGGGGCTCTGCGGCATTCCGCCCGTCCGGGAAGACCGGCTGATCCGGCCCCTCATCCGGGACGGCGCGGAGGCGATCCGTCAGTGGTGCGCGGATAACGCCGTTCCCTACGTCGAGGACCGCACCAACGCGGAGGCGGACTGCGCGCGGAACCGGATCCGGTTGAACGTCCTGCCCCTGCTCCGCGGGATCTTCCCCTCCCCGGAGGACGCCGCGGCCCGCATGACGGAATCGCTGAGGGAGGACGGGGATTATCTCCTCCTCGCGGCGAAAAACGCGGTCCCCGAAGGCGCGGTATCCCTCGGGCGGGCGGAATTCGAGGCCCTGCATCCGGCAGTCCGGGCGCGGGTCCTGCGGATCCTCGCCGAAAACGCGGGGGGTAAGACGCCGGAGTTTCGGCACATCCGGGAGATCCTGCGGCTCTTCCCTTCCCCCTCTCCCCGGTCCGTCTCCCTGCCCGGCGGGATCCGCTGCTTCACGGACGCCGAGGGGGTCCGCATGGGGCGGGAGGACGCTTCCCCGGAGGAGGAGGTCCCCCCGGAGATCCCGCTTCCCGGACCGTCTGCGGGGGGATCCGCGGTTCTCAGAGAAGACGGATTCTGCCGCGCGCTCTGCCGCTTTGGGAACGGGGCGGACAAAGACCCGTCGGACTCCCGCAAAGAAGGGCGGATGAAGGAAAATATTTACAAATCGTCAATATCAGTGTCGTTGTGTTTTGATAAAATAACAGGTACGTGTCGGATGAGGACCCGCAGACCCGGCGACACCGTCGTTTTCGGCGGCATGACGCGCCGGGTGAAAACCCTCTTTTCCGACCGGAAGATGCCGGAGAGGATCCGGGACGCCCTTCCCGTTTTCGAGGACGGGGACGGGATCGTCTGGATCCCCGGTTTTCCGCCGCGGGACGGACTCCGTTACCGGGGGGAAGGGCTCCGGCTCACGCTCGAATGCCAGTTCAGAGAAAACATCACATCGTATCTGCAACGGAGGAAATGAATATGTCGACTGTGCTGGACCGCGATATCGCCCGGGTCCTGATCTCCCAGGAGGAAATCGACCGGGTGACGTCGAAGATCGCCGCCGATCTGGACCGCGACTATAAGGATTCGAAACGCTTCCTGCTGCTCTGCATCCTGAAGGGCTCCGTCGTCTTCATGGGGGATCTGATGAAAAAGGTCTCCATTCCCGTGGAGATCGACTTCATGAAGGTGTCCTCCTATTCGAAGGGCACGGTGTCCACGGGGCGCATCAACATCCTGCTCGACCTCAACCGCCGCGATCTCTCCGAATGCGACGTGCTGATCGTGGAAGACATCATCGACAGCGGACGCACTCTCTCCTATCTTGTCGACTATCTCCGCCTGAACGGCGCTCATTCCGTCAAAACCTGCACCCTGCTCGACAAGCCCGACCGCCGCGTGGTGGACTTTGTCCCGGACTACCGCGGCTTCGTGATCCCGGACGAATTCGTCGTCGGGTACGGGCTGGACTACGCCGAGCAGTACCGCGCGCTCCCCTACATCGGCGTTCTCAAGCCGGAGGTCTATGAAAAGCGCGTCTGAGAAAACCGCGACACGGAGGTGTACATGAAACACGGATTCAAAGTCGCCCTCGTCTATATCGCCATCATTGCCGTCATCCTCCTCGCAACGGCGTCGCTGTGGAAAATGACGCCGCAGGAAAAGCTGATCTACTCCGATGTGGTGGAGCTTTTCCGCACAGAGAAGGTCGAGCAGTTCGAAGTGGACGAGGACAACAACCTGACCATGCGGGTGCGCGTCACGCTGACCGACGGCACCGCGGGCATGGCCATCAAGGAATACAGGCTCCGCAGCCTCGAGCTCTTCATCAAGGACGTCGGGGAACTGATCGAACAACAGAGCGAAGCGGGCATCATCACGGCCTACGACTATCCGCCGCCGGTTTCGATCCCCTGGTGGGTGTCCCTGATCCCCTACCTGATCGTCATCATCCTGCTCATCGTCATGTGGGTGTTCGTCATGAATCAGGCGACGGGCGGAAAGGGATCGAAGATCAATTCCGTCGGCCGGGCGAAGGCGAAGCTCGTGACCGCGGACAAGGCGAAGGTCTATTTCAAGGACGTCGCCGGAGCGGACGAGGAAAAGGCGGAGCTTGAGGAGATCGTGGAATTCCTCCGCAATCCCGACTACTTCACCAAGCTCGGCGCGAAGATCCCCCACGGCGTTCTGCTCGTCGGCCCTCCCGGAACGGGTAAGACCCTGATCGCAAAAGCGGTGGCGGGGGAGGCTGGTGTTCCCTTCTATTCCATCTCCGGTTCCGATTTCGTGGAAATGTACGTCGGCGTCGGCGCTTCCCGCGTGCGCGACCTGTTCGACACGGCGAAGAAAAATCCCGCCGCGATCATCTTCATCGACGAGATCGACGCGGTCGGCCGTCACAGAGGCGCGGGTCTCGGAGGCGGACACGACGAGCGCGAACAGACCCTGAACCAGATCCTCGTGGAAATGGACGGCTTCGGCTCCTCCGACGGCGTGATCGTCATGGCGGCCACCAACCGTCCCGACATTCTCGACCCGGCGCTCCTGAGACCGGGACGCTTCGACCGTCAGATCACGATGAATCCCCCGGACGTGAAGGGGCGCGAGGAGATCTTGAAGGTCCACTCCCGCAACAAGCCCTTCGAGGAAGACGTGGATCTCTCCGTGATCGCCAAGACCACCGTCGGATTCACCGGCGCGGAGCTTGCGAACCTTTTGAACGAAGCGGCTCTTCTGGCCGTCCGCAAGGGCAAGAACCTGATCGGCATGACGGATCTCGAAGAGGCGATGATCAAGGTGATCGTGGGTCCCGCGAAGAAATCCCGGGTCATCACGGAGGCCGAACGGAAGCTCACCGCCTACCACGAAGCCGGCCACGCGGTCACCACATGGGTCCGTCAGCCGGAATCCCCGGTGCACCAGATCTCCATCATCCCCTCTGGCAGGGCGGGCGGATACACGCTCTCCTTCCCGAAGGAGGACCAGAGCTATATGTCCCGGCGCATGATGGAAAACGAGATCCTCACCCTCCTCGGCGGACGGGCGGCGGAAGCTCTGATCCTCGGCGACATCTCCACAGGCGCGTCCAACGACATCCAGCGCGCGTCCCAGCTGGCTCGGAGCATGGTGACGAAATACGGCATGAGCGACCGCCTCGGCCCGATCCTCTACGGCAGCGAGTCCTCCAGTGACGAGATCTTCCTCGGCCGCGACTTCAACCAGACGAAGAACTACTCCGAAGAGACGGCTTCCATCATCGACACCGAAGTCAAGGAAATCGTCATGAAGGCCTACCGCGAATGCGAAGAGGTGCTCCGCGAGAACATCGACCGGCTGCACTTCGTGGCGGGTTATCTGATGAAGAACGAGATCATGGAGGAGGAGCAGTTCATCCGCGCCATGAACGAGCCCGACGTCACGATGGAACAGCTCGAAGAAATGGTGGCAGAAAAACGCCGCAAGAGCAAGGAGGAAAACGAGGCATTCGCCCGTCACCTCGAAGATCTCGAAAAGCAGCGCGAGGAAGAACGCGCGAGAGAAGAAGCCCGTCACCACCGCCCCTCCGGCACGATCCCCTTCGCTCCGATGCAGCAGGAAGAGCGGAACGCTCCTCAGGAGGAAGACGGCGATAAGGATGACAAGGACGACGGCGATCCCGACGGGAAAGAATAAGCCTTTCCCTGCCGGATCTTCCCCTCCCCCCCTTTGAGGCACTTTATACTATTCACGTTCTAAATAGCTAACTAAATGGGTTTTGATCGCTCTCCGTAGAATGCGAACAATAATTGGTGTGCGGACACAGACCAAACGAAATGGCAGCAGCCTTGTCCTATACCCCCATGAAAGTTCTTGCCAGGCTTCTTTCAAGAAGCCGCGTTTCCCTTTTAGTTTGAGATTAGTATTAGAGCAGATCTTCATATAGCTGAAAAAAGGAAGCTGAATCCGAAAACTCAGCTTCCTTTTCTTATGTCTTAGTCTTATTTCTGGAGGGAATCGCGGATCTCGCGGAGCAGGAGCACTTCCTCGCTGGGCTCTGCGGGTTCTTCTTCTTTCTCCTCTTCCGCCGCTTCTTCCTCTTCCTTCTTCATCTTGTCCTTGAGACGGTTGATGAAGCGGACGACCGCGAAGACGCAGAGAGCGACGATCAGGAAGTTCAGAATCGCCTGGATCATCGCGCCGTAACGGATCGCGACTTCCGCAATGCCGGCCTCTTCGTCCGCCGCGGTGAGGACCACCTTGGCCGCAGAGAGATCCACGCCGCCGAACAGCTTGCCGATCAGCGGGTTGATGATGTCGCCGACGAGGGAATTCACGATCGCCGTGAACGCGCCGCCGACCACCACGCCGACGGCCATGTCCATGACGTTGCCGCGGGCGATGAAGGTTTTGAAATCAGACCAGAACGAAGTCTTTTCTGCCATAGCTTTTCTCCTTGTGTACATTCAGTTTTCTTCGCCGGATCCGGGCTCGGGGGAGGGGATCCCGATCGCCGACGTATCGATTCTGCCGTGGATGCGCTCGTGGTACGCGACGTTTGTGCGGATGAGCCGGAGCATGTAATTGTTCACGTCCATGCTCTCCGCCTTTGCCACGGCCAGCATCTTTTTATAGAGCTCCTCGTCGATCCGGACGGAAAAGGTGATCCTGTTCTTCTGAGCCATGATGATCCTCCCGAAGTTTCTGCCTGCATTATAGCACAGGCTCCCGCAATTGTCAACAGAGCCGGAACGATTTGCGAAGAAAACTTAAAAAAACCATGAAAGAATTGTGACAAAGCCGCCGCATCTTCTCCGAAAAGAGGGACACGGCGGCTGATTTTCGGCTGGGACGGGGAGTGCGGATCAGTACCCGAGTTTGGCAAACTGGGTGTCGACGACCTGGTGGTTGTAATCCGCGCCGCCGGGGAAGTTCGCGCTCTTGAACACGGCGGGAGTGCATCCGTCGGTGATCATCTTCTCGACGCAGACCGCGGTGACGCTCCACATGATGAAGTCGGAGGCGATCCCGGAGGCGGCGGCAAAGCGGGGTTCGAGGCCTTCCACTTCCAGCATGGCTTCCGCGGCGGGCGCGCAGTTGTCCAGAACCGCCGTGACGAACTCATAGAGCTTTTTGCCGGAGGGATGGACCGGATCCACCGCCGTGGCGTAGCTCATGGAGGTGAGAGCGATCACGTTGACGCCCTTCTCCATCGCCTCCCACGCGAGGTTGACGACCGGAAGAGTGCGGCCCGAAACGGAAGACACGAAAAGCACGTCGCCCGCTTTCAGTTCGGTCTTCTGGGCGTCGTAGTGCTGGTAGAACGCCGGACCGCCGCCCCGGTTGAGCAGGTCCATTTCGATGGAGTGGCAGATCCCGTTCAGATAGACGCGGCCTCCTTTTTCGAGGGCGTCCGCCATGAGGGTGCCGACCTTGACGATGGCTTCGCGCTGGGTGGTTCTTGCCTTATACAGGAGGTCGAAAGCTGCCTGCTGATATCTGTCGAGTAACATGATGGGTCCTTTCCTCTGATTTCTTACAGATAAAAGATATTGTCGGCGTATTCCGCCATGACTTTCTTGTTGTGCTCGTCGCCGCCGTCGATGTTGCCGCTCATGAACACCGGAGGCTCGAAGCCGGATTCGATGAGAAGCTCGCAGGCCCGGGCCGTGACCGCGTTGAGGATCGCCGCGCCCACCACGGTGGAGGAGGCGGAGACCTTCTGGGGGAAGCCTTCCAGCTCGACGGCGGCGTCCCCGAGATCCCCGTGGTTGTCGATGAGGACGGAGGCGAAGTCGCAGAGCTTCTTTCCCGAGGGGTGGCGGGATTTGACGGCTTTCGTCGTGTTCATATTGGTGATGACGATGACGGTGAGACCCGCCTCCCGCGCCGCCTGCGCCATGTCGACGGTGACGGCGTTGCGCCCGGACACGGAATGGATGATGAGCACATCGCCGGCCTTCGCCTTCATATTGTTGAAGATGATATTGCCGTAGCCGGGCAGGCGTTCCAGTTCGCTGGTCATGGTCGGGGGGGAGAGCTCCAGCATCATGCCGGGAGCCCGGACGGGGTTGACCGTCACCATGCCGCCCGTGCGGTAGAAGAGTTCGAGGGCGATCAGACCCGCGTGGTTGCAGCCGAAGGCGAAGACGGAATGCTTCGTGCGGTTGGCCTCGGCGATGATCCCGGCCGCCTGTTCGATGCCGTCGGCTTCCTTGTCGAAGACCTCGGCCATGATCTCGGTCACGCGCTGATAGTACTTTGTGGATGCTTTCATGATTTACTCCTTGAAATCCGCCGGTACGCGGTAACGGAAGGCGGAAAACTTGTTCTCTCTGAGCAGTGCGGCATATCCGCCGTCTTCGAATCCCGGGTCGTCGGCCATCAGGCGCAGGATCACCGAACCGACGAGGGGCTCGTAATCCGGGAAGCGGATCTCGGCCCCGGGGAACGCTTCTTTCACCTCGCGGCGGAAGGTCTCGAACATGTGCCTCGATCCCTTCCATGCTCCGCCCGACGCCACGACGGGACCGATGAAGGATCCTCCCGCCCGGCGCACGACGGCGATGGTCTGAAGGGCGAGCTCGTGTCCCGCCTCCTTGTAGACGTTCACGGCGGCGGCGTCCCCCATCGCGGCGGCCCGTTCGGTGATGTGGGCCACGGACGCCACGAGGGAGCGCATGTCGGGATTGCCGGTCAGACGTTCGACCATCTCCCAGAGCGCGCTCATGCCCCAGGTCTCTTTCAGCAGAGCGGGAAGCACGGAGGGAACACCCCGGCCGTCTTCCGCCCACACCGCCGCGCGCAGGGTCTTCAAACCGATGTCGTAGCCTCCGCCCTCGTCGCCGAGCGTCATGCCCCATCCGCCGACCGCGTCACGCTTGTCCGGCTGGATCAGAAAGGCGTCGGATCCCGTGCCTGCCTGGGCCGCGACGCCGTATTTCACGCCCGCCGAGGCCAGAGCGACGCCGCCCTCTCCGTATCCCCGGACCCTGCCGATCTCGCACCGCCTTCTGACGGCGTCGAGGAAGGGAGCGGGATCCCCGACGATGGAGAAATCGACGGATTCGACGCGCCGGACGTAATCCGGGATCAGTTCGGACGCGAGCTGTTCCGTTTCGCCGAGCATCGCTTCCTTCGGGCGGAAAAGCTGGTTGGTCCCGTGGGTCTTCGAGGAGGAGATCACGTTTCTCTCTTCGTCGTACAGCACGGCGAGGAGCTTCGTTCCGCCCCCGTCCGCCGCGATATAGTACCGTTCTGCCACAGCATTGCCTCCCTTTCTCTGTTTACCGTCATTGTAGCAAAATCATCCGCGCTTGTCAAGGTGATTCTGAACGGTTTGCATAAATTCCTTCCCGATCCCCCGCTTCTGGGCGAGGAAGACGAGGAAGACCGCGGCGGCAAGGGCGATCCCGGACAGCACGAGGGGATGGGGCCGGAAGCAGAGGAGGAAGAGGGTGCAGTCGTCCCCCGCAGGCGCGCGCCGAAAGAGGGCAAGAACGGGCGTGACGATCCAGTCGCAGGAGGCCGCGGCGCACACCGTTTCGTAGAGGAAAGCGAAGCAGCGGATCCCCTCCCCCTTTCCCCGGCGGTAGAAGAGCGAAAGGAGGATCGCCGTGAGATAGGGCAGGCTCACTCCGGCGGCGTAGAAAAGCTGGCGGACCGGGATGCCGTATTCCCCGCCCTCCGTGACGACATAGCCGTGAAACACACTGAACCGGAGGATCCTCGACCCGGCGGCCAGCGCGACCAGTCCGTGCCCGAGCTCGTGGAGGAAGATGTGGATCGCGCCGGCGAGAAATCCCCAGAGGATCAGGCGCGCAAAAAGGACCGTCCTGTCCCCGGATCCGCTCCGTTCCTTCATGCCTCCGCCTCCTTCCCTCCCGGGTAGTGCCGTTACCGGTATTGTATCACAAATCCTGCCCGGATGCAAGCGGGAGGAGGCATTTCCGCGCTCCGGGAAAGAAGAGAAAAAACCGGGCCCCTCCTTTTCGGGAGAAGTCCGGCGGCATAACTTTCCGTTCCGTCGGGGACACTCAGGCAGGTTTATGCCATTCCAGCAGATACCGGTAATACAGCCCGCGGCGGATCCTGTGTCCGGGAAGCAGAGAATGGCAGAGGGCGCGGATCGTCCGGTAACTCATGGACGGGGGAGCGGTCGGCACGCGGTTCTTCCCTTCCCCGCGGATCAGGGAGCCGATCTTTGCCGGGATCACGCGGAGCGCTTCGAGGCACCAGTCCCCCGCCGTCTCCGGCTTCGCCAGTCCCACGACCAGCAGAATCCCGCCCGGCGCGAGAAGATCTTTCGCCTTCCGCAGTGCCGCCCCGGCGTCCGTATGGTGAAGGGACGCGAGGAAGACGACGGCGTCAAAGGATCCCCCTGCCGCGCGAAAATCCTCGAAGGTCCCGCGGAACACGGAGGCGCCGGGGATTGCGCGGAGTCTTCTTTCCGCTTTCGCGGCACAGTCCCCGTCCGGCTCGATCCCCGCGAGGATCCCGTCCCGTCCGACGACGGAGGCAGCCCGGGAGAGCAGGAGCCCGTCCCCGCATCCGACGTCGAGGACCGCCCGCCGCCCCCGCAGTCTCTGCAGGATCCACGGGTGATAGGCGGCGTTGTGGTTCCAGCGGTCCGTTTCGGGGAGCGTTCCGTCGTTTTCGCTCTTGTTCATGTTCTTCCCCGGTCAGAGCGTGATCCGGGCGTCGCTTTCGTCGGCTCCGGCGAAGAGGGGGGAGATCCCGGCGATATAGCGGGCGACCTGTTCGGGGCACCGGCCGATGTAGAGGGAGGGATCCAAAAGGGCGTTCATCTCCTCCCCGGTCATCGGGAATTCCCCGGTGGCGGCCAGCCTGGCGAGCAGTTCGCATTTTTCGCCCCGCTTCATGGCGGCCGTGGCTTCCATCGACGCGGACCGGATCACCTCGTGGAGCTTCTGACGGTCCCCGCCGCGCTTCACGCCTTCCATGAGGAGGTTTTCCGTGGCGATGAAGGGCAGGTATTCCCGGACGGCGGCGTCGATGATCTTCTCGTTGACGACGATGCCGCTTGTGACGTTCTTCACAAGGCGGAGGATCGCGTCGGCGCAGAGGAAGCCCTCGGGCAGGGAGATCCGGCGGTTCGCGGAGTCGTCGAGGGTGCGTTCCAGCCACTGTACGGAGGCGGTCATGGGGGCGTTCATCGCGTCCGTCATGAGATACCGGGCGAGGGAGCAGATCCGCTCGGACCGCATGGGGTTGCGCTTGTAGGCCATGGCGGAGGATCCGATCTGGGTGGATTCGAAGGGCTCCTCGATCTGCCGGTCGTGCTGGAGCAGGCGGATATCGTTCGCCATGCGGTACGCGCTCTGGGCAATGGAGGAGAGGACGTTCAAAATCCGGGAGTCGAGCTTGCGGGGATAGGTCTGACCCGAGACGGGAAAGATCTTTTCAAACCCGAATTCCGCGGCGATCATACGGTTCATTTCGTCGATCTTCTCCCCGTCGCCGTCGAAGAGGTCCAGGAAGGAGGCTTCCGTCCCGGTTGTCCCGCGGCATCCGAGGAGCTTCAGTTCGGAGAGGACCCAGTCCAGTTCTTCGAGATCGGACATGAAATCCTGGATCCAGAGGGTGGCCCGCTTTCCGACGGTGACGAGCTGGGCGGGCTGATAGTGGGTATATCCGAGGGTCGGGAGGGCCCGGTACTGCATGGCGAACTCCGCGAGGGTCTTTGCCGCGGCGAGCAGTTCTCCCCGGATATGCCTCAGCGCCTCCCGGTAGAGGATGATATCGGCGTTGTCGGTGACGTAGCAGCTGGTGGCGCCGAGGTGGATGATCCCTGCGGCGGAGGGAGCGGCGAGTCCGTAGGCGTAGACATGGGCCATGACGTCGTGGCGGACTTCCCTCTCCCGGGCGTCCGCGGCGTCGAAGTCGATGTTGTCGACATTGGTCTCCAGTTCTCTGACCTGCTCTTCGGTAACGGGCAGGCCGAGCTTCGATTCCGCTCTCGCCAGCGCGACCCACAGGCGTCTCCACGTGCGGATGCGCTCCCGGGCGGAAAACAGGCTCAGCATGGTTTCGGAGGCGTAGCGGGAGGACAGGGGGGATTCGTACCGGTCTCTCATGGTCTCTGCTCCTTGGTCGGAAATCCGGCTGTCCGGATCGGAAGGGGACTCCGGGCTTTCCGGTTGTTTTATCAGTATTTTACCTTAAAATGAGTAATAATGCAATGCTGCGGGGACCGGTTTTCTGCACAATCTTTCCCGGCACACGGAGGCGGTTCTCCGGCAGAAAAGAGAAAAGGGAGCCGCGGGGATCTCTCCCGGTACGGCTCCTCTCGATGCAGGGATTTTATTTGACTGCGGCGATGGCGGCGTCGGCCTTCTGCTCAAGCTCCGTGCGGTCTCCGTAGATCGCGGTGTCGAGGGCTTCGGCTGCGGCTGCGGCTTTGTCTTCCAGTGCTGCCTGATCCCCCTTCATCATCGCTCCGATGGCGGATCCGATGGAGGCTGCCGCGTTGATCTGGCTCTTCCAGGTGTTCTTCGCGTTGCCGAGGGTCTTCTGGATGCCGAAGAGGGTGTTGAAGTACTTCTCCATCTTTTCGAAGGACTTCGGGCCGGAGACCTTGATCTTGACGGGGTTCAGGCCCTGGGTGTTGCGGAAGGTGAGGGTCGCGTAGTTGACGTTTTCGGTCTTGCCCTCGGAATTCTGGGTGGTCTCGGTGGAGTAGTCGTAGCCCACGAGGTCGGCGATGCGGTAGACGCAGGCGAGCTGGGACTTGCCGAAGATGAAGATCTTGTAGCGGGTCTCAACGTAGGCCATGAGTCCCACGTCCGCCGCCACGTACACGGGGTAGAACACTTCGAGCTTCTGGCTCTTGTCCTTGGTCTTGAGGCGCGGGACGAAATAGGTGTTCCAGAGCTTGGTGCCGAGTTCCACCTGCGCGAGATGCGCTTCCACGCCGGGCAGATCCGAGTGGACGAAGTCGTAATCCTTGAATCCTTTTTTCTTGCAGGTCTTGCGGCAGATGTAGTTCCCGTCGGTCAGCTTCTGGGACTGGAACACGTTGATCTCCGCTCCGCAGATTGCGCATGTGTTTGCCATGATGATGCCCTCCGGTTTGATAGATTTTTGATCCGTATATAGTATGCCATAAAAACCGGATTTCCGCATCCCTAAAATTAATGATTTTTTGCGGATTTTCGGAAAAATTTTTCGAAAAAACGGGGAAATCCCCTCATTCCAGCCAGCGCGCGAGGGTCTCGGCGTCCCGGTAAAGCTGTTCCGCGCTCCCGTCACAGGTGAATTCGAGGAAGAGGCCGTGATCCGAACCGTCAGAGGCGACGATTTCGATATACTGCCTCCACATCCGTTCCCCGTCCGCAAGGGGGAATTTGTCGTGGCCGCTCCAGGTGAAGACGTGCACGTTCGAGAGATAAGGCAGGCAGGCCTTCACCGCCGCGAGGTTGTAGGCGTCGTCCATGAACTGATTCGGCTGCCAGTAGAGGCGGAAATTCGCCTCCCCCACCTCCTCGGCCATGCGGACCGCGCTCTCGAACCGGTCGGTCAGGGTGTTCTGGTGGAATTCCGTGCTGACCGTCATCCCACGGGGCACCATGCGGCATACCGCGCGGATCCCGGAGACGACGGCACCCCGTTCCTCTTCGGAGATTTCCGCGGATCCCTTCTGTCCGGCCCAGACCCGCAGATTGCGCGCGCCGAGCTTTTCCGCGGTCCCGACCACTGCCCCGGCGTCCTCCCCGGGCAAACAGCGGAAATAGGAGCCATAGGTGTCGATTTCGAGACCGTGGAGCGCGGTGAGCCGGACGGCATCCTCCGCGGCTCCGTCGTCTCCCGGCGGAACGTGGATGTCCCCGCCCCATTCGAGACGGCGCAGTCCGGCTTTCGCGGCGGTTTCGGCGACCTTCTCCCGGGAGAAGGGCCGGAAGGTGACGGTGACAAGTCCTGGGATCAGCATTTTTCTGTCCTCCGAAGAATGATTTCATACCAAATCCCTTCTAAGGGGTTACGCGGCTTCTTGAAAGAAGCCTGGCAAGAACTTCTGAAATGGATAGGGACAGGCTACATCTATCCTTCGCGAGCTCACGGCAAGGCCGTTCGCATTCTACGGAGAGCGATCAAAACCCATGAAGACAGCTTTATAGAAGGAATATAGTATCAGTTTACAATCCTGCTTCGACGGCTTTTCGGAATCCCTCGGCGGCACGGGACAGCGGTTCCCGGAGCGCGGGGGAGAGTTCGGTGAGGGGCAGGCGGACGGCGTCGGAGCAGAGCCCCATCATGGCGCAGGCGGCCTTGACGGGGACGGGATTGACATCCGAAAACAGCGCGTCGGCGAGGGGGTAAAGGGCTTTCTGGATCCGCGCGGCCTCCTCCGTCCTCCCGTCGCGCATCCGGCGGCACAAGAGGGAGAGCGGACCCGGAAACAGATTGGACGCCACGGAAAAGGCTCCCTTCCCGCCGAGGGCGCATACCGGGACGATCTCCGCGTCGTTGCCCGCGTACGCGGCGAGATCCTCCCCGAAGGCGGCGCAGAGAGCACCCGCCCGACGGATATCGCCCGAGGCCTCCTTCACTCCGATGACGGAAGGATGGGCCGCCAGTTTTTCGTAGACCGCCATGGGGATATCCACGCCGGTCCGCGAGGGGACGTTGTAGAGGATCACAGGGAGGGAGCCCGCGTCTGCGACAGCTTCGAAATGCCGGACGAGCCCTTCCTTCGTGGCTTTGTTGTAATACGGCGTCACGCTGAGGACCGCGTCGCAGCCCGCCTCTTCCGCCTGAAGCGCGTACCGGACCGCCGTCGGAGTGGAGTTCGATCCGCATCCGGCGACGACGGGAACGCGGCCCCGGACGGTCTTCACGGCGCGGCGGAGAATGATTTCCCGCTCGTCGTCCCGGACCGTCGCGGCTTCCCCGGTGGTGCCGAGGATCAGAAGGGCGTCCGTTCCCCCGGCGATCTGAAATTCGATCAGCCGGTCGAGAGCGTCGAGGTCGGGCGCGCGGTCCCCGTCCGGCAGAAAAGGCGTGACAAGGGCGGTGCATAAGCCCTTAAACGGCAGTTTTTTCTTCATGTCAGAGCACCCGGTTTTCAAAAAATCGGGGAAACCGGTTGAAATCGCGTCCGGGATATGGTATGATATCAGGGATACGATCCCGCCGGGTCTTCCCCTTTCAGCCTATGCGGATCGAAGGGACGGTGCTCTTTTCCCTTCCATCTTAGCACAGCGTCGGTTTTTTGTCAAGGGGCCCGGCACACGCGGAGCAGGCCATGATTCAGAACAAGCTGCCCGACACCGATCTCAGGCTGTCGGATTTTTCCTACGATCTTCCCGAGGACCGGATCGCCCAGACGCCGGCGGAGCCCCGGGATTCCTCCCGCCTCATGATCCTGGACCGGAAGACGGGGGCCCTCGAACACCGCATCTTCCGGGATATCGCCGCATATCTCCGCCCGGGGGACACACTGGTGGTGAACGACACCCGCGTCATCCCGGCCCGGATCGTGGGACACCGGATCCTGCGCATGGGCGAGGACGGGGTTCTGGTCCCGACGGATTCCTCCGCACCCGTGGAACTGCTTCTTCTGCGGCAGAGGGAAAACGACGTATGGGAGACGCTGGCCGGTCCCGGAAAACGGGCGAAGCCGGGCGACGTGCTGGACTTCGGAGACGGGACGCTCAAGGCGGAGATCCTCGGGATCGCGGAGGGCGGATGCCGTCTGGTGCGATTCACGGTGCTGAAAGGGGCGGACTCCTTTTTCGCGGCGCTGGATCTGCTCGGGACCATGCCCCTGCCGCCCTACATCACGGAACACCTCGAGGACCCAGAGCGGTATCAGACGGTGTATTCGAAGCATCTCGGATCCGCGGCGGCACCCACGGCGGGGCTCCACTTCACCCCGGAACTTCTGGACAAGATCCGGGGGATGGGCGTCGAGATCGTCCCGGTCCTGCTCCACGTGGGGCTCGGGACCTTCCGGCCGGTGAAGGAAGACAAGATCGCCGACCACAAGATGCACTCCGAATACATCCGCGTGACCGAAGAGGCGGCGGAAACCGTCAACCGTCGGAGAGCGGCGGGGGGCAGGATCATCGCGGTAGGGACGACCTCGTGCCGGGTGCTCGAATCGGCGGCGGACGAAAACGGCATTCTCCGCCCCGTGGACACCGACACCGGGATCTTTATCTATCCCGGCTACCGCTTCCGCATGGTGGACGCCCTCATCACGAATTTTCACCTGCCCGAGAGCACGCTCCTGATGCTGGTTTCCGCTCTCGCCGGACGGGAGACGATCCTCGAAGCCTACCGCACCGCCGTGGAAATGCGGTACCGGTTCTTTTCCTTCGGAGACGCGATGTTCATCGTGTGACCCATAAAATCACGAAACCCCGGACCGTTCGGAAAAGCGGTCCGGGATCTTTGTTTCCGGGCGGTTCACGCATCCCCGTTTCCGCTGGACGCTTCGGCTTCCCGGAAGGCTTTCCACGCGGGATCCTCTCCGAAAAAGGCGTCGAAACTCCGGTACAGGGGGGCAGGAAATCCAACCGGGAGATGCGCGGCGACGGGCCGGTCCCGGTCGAATAAAATACAAACGAACCGCCGGCCCATCGGGAGGAGGAAACCTTCCCGGCAGACCGGCGGCATTTTCAGTTATCAGTCAGCTTTGCGTGTTGGTTGAAGGTCAAAGCGCGAGGATTCAGTGCTTTTTCTTCGACACCGCGAATCCGCCGAGGGAGATCACGGCGGCGACGGCGGCGATCACACCGAAGTCGAAGGTGTTCGGCGCTTCTTCCTTCGCGTCGAGAGCCTCGTCCGCAGCGGAAGCCTTCGCGCCGGTCAGGACCACTTCGGAGATCTGAACGATTTCATCCGTGGAGGACGGGATCTCGATCTTCACGTAGCTGTAAGCCGGGGAGGCGTCGAAGCTCTTCGCGAAGTAGCGGAAGTCGCCGTTCTCCTTGACGAACATGGTGTCGTCGCCGGAGGTGATTTCGGTCCAGTTCTCGCCGTCGTTGGAGCCGGACAGCGTCCACGCGGTCGGGATGCGGCCGTACTGAGCGTTGTCGTTCGCAAGGGCGATCACCACGCCGTCGATGGCATAGGCATCGTCGAGCTTGGCAGTGCTGGAAGCCGGGAGGGTGTTGGTGCAGAGCTTGGTGGCGGTGTCACCGTCCCAGAGGTTCTCGGGGCCTTCGCCGCCGAACGCGCCTTCGGAACCGGCAGTGAATTCGTAGCCGGAGATCGCGGTCTTCTCGATGGAAGCGACAGCCTCGTCGGCGGTAGCGAATCCGGGAGCCACAGGCGCCTCGCCGGTGACGGTGAAGGGCATGGAAGCGATCTCGTCATAGCCGTCGTTGGCGTACAGACCCATGAAGTAATTGCCGGCCGGGAGGGAGTCGATAATGGCGTGTTCCTCACCGTTGGCGTCGACGACATAGTACCACGCGGTGGAACCTGCATCGCCGGGAACGTCGCCTTCCTTGTAGACGCCGACCCAGTCCTTGCCTTCGCCGGTGGCGGTCACGAGGATGGGCTCGTCGTCCGCGAATTCGGTCTTCGGCATGGTGAGCGTCTTCTCAACGGCGGGAGCAGCGGAACCGGGGCCGCCGGCTGTCGGATAACCGTACAGCTCGACGTCGGCCACGTCGCCGTGGTTGGTGCCGTTGAAGTAACGGTAGTAACGGAAGGAGCCGATGTCGTCGAAGTCGGCGGCTTCGATCTCATACCACTTGAATTCATCCGCTTCTTCCACGGAGATCCAGATGGGCGTGTAGTCCACGAAATCAGGATCGTTGGAGCCGTCGATTTCCGCGCCGTTGAAGCGGGCAAGCTGAGCGTCTCTCGGGTGGATCATGATCTTGGTGAGGGTGTATTCCTCGCCCGCGTCGATGCCTGCCCAGCCGTCGCCGGTACCGAGCGGATCGAAGAAGGTGTTGATGTCGCCGTCAAAGGCAGCGTCGCGTCCGGCGGCAGCGTTTCCGCCCCAGCCTTCTTCAAGGCCGATGCGTTCGCCGTTGATGAGGATGGAGCCGTCCGGGACTTCGCAGCCGGAAGAGGGATAACCGGCAGGACCCGCGTTGGAGGCGACTTCGTCGGCGCTCTTGCGGACGATGATCTCATAGAGGGAGTTGCCCCATTCGGTCGCTCTCTTCGAGCAATGAATGGTGATGTAGCGGGCCGTGGTGAGGTCGAACTCGAACACATTGTGCTTTTCGGCGTTGCCGGTCACGGTCGCGATGGTATGCTCTTGGAGGTTGTCCGCGGCGGAGCCGGTGTAGATCTCAAAGTCGGAGGCGAGAGCGGTTTCCCAATAGAGCTCGATATAGCCGATGGGACGGATCGCGCCGATGTCGACCGTGATGGTCTCGTCGTCGGTGTAGGCGGAAGCCCAGCGGGTTTCAAGATCGCCGTCGACGGCAAGTTCGCCCGGGAAGTCAGCGGTTTCGGTGGAAGAGACGGTCACAGCGCCGCCCTTCGCGTAGTTGGCAAGTTCGGGGGCCTCAGCCTCAGCGGATCCGCCCGCGGGGCCGAGGGTGACCTGAGCGAAGTTCTCGGCGTGCTTGCCGTTGCCGGTGCAGCCTTCAGCCAGCTGGAGGTGGACATAGTCCTGACCTTCGCCGATGGACCACACGAGGCAGAAGTTGAAGCCGAGGCCTTCCTTGCCGGCCGTGTTGTCTTCGTCAGCGAACGCATCCCACGGAACTCTCGTT
>CACZNC010000101.1 GCA_902782445.1 uncultured Ruminococcus sp. | reverse complement strand
TCCGAACTGACCCTCTACGGCGAGAAGACCGCTGAAAAGGGCGCGGCTGACGAAGCTCTCGACGAAAAGGCCGAGGCTCCTCAGACCTTCGACTTCGGCGTCATTGCCGCTGTCGCTGCCGTCCTGTCTCTCGGCGGCTTCGCGGTTTCCAAGAAGCGCAAATAAGCAATCAGGCCCGTGAGCTGACCGAAATCAGCCGCGGCACAGGCAGACGGGGACGCATTCCGCTGAAAAGGGTGCGTTCCCGTTCTCTCAATCTCATCAAGGGGCGCTCGACCCCGAACCCAAAGAACGGCATGAAACAACTCATCGCTTTGATCCTGTCCGCCGTTCTCTTCCTCTCCCTGTTCTCCTGTTCGAAACCTGCCCAAATTCAGCCGGGCGGCGAGGAGGAGGGACCCGGAACGGACGGCGCGGACAGCGGAGGAGAAACCGTGAATCCCTATACCTATCTCGGCCCCAATTATACCTTCGACGGGGAAAAACTGACCGCGGCCCCCACGGCGGCGGACACCTTCACCGAAGTCTATTCCGGCGCGTTCACCGACTTTCCGGCGGACGAAACGGAGAACTGCACCGCCGAGCTCTCCCTCACCCTCGACAACGTCTATTCCGGGGCGGGACTTCTCTTCGCGGCCTCGGAATCATCCGCCTACGACGGGATCGAGGGCTATGCCTTCCTGATCCGCGACAAACGGGTCTATCTGTACGACCTCACCGGCTCCTCCTATTCCGGCCTCGTGGCAAAGGAGCTGGCCTCCAAATCTGTGGAACGGCCTAAGACCGGATCCGATATCCGCCTCCGCGTCGTAAAAACCGGCAATGTATACCGCTGTTATTATCTGGACGACATGGAGGGGGTCGAACCCTGGCCGGAATTCGAATTCTCCCTCGCGGAGCACAAAGGGAAAGGGTTCGGTGCGGCCGACAACGGGCACGGCGCGCGCTTTTCCTCCCTGACGGTCACGTCCTTTGAATATGCGGAGCCGGAAGGATGGAATTATTACCGCAATCCGGTGTTCAAGGAGTTCCAGGCAGCGGACCCGGGGGTGCTCAAGGTCGACGGGAAGTATTACTGCTATTCCACCTCCGCGCCGATCGGGTATTACGTATACGTCTCCGAGGATCTGGTGAACTGGACCAACGCGGGGCTCTGCATGGGCGAGGCCTGGGGACTTTCCCGGAGCGGGTACTACTGGGCTCCCGAGGTGGTGCGGCGGGCGGACGGGAAATTCGTCATGGTGGCGTCGGTGGAGGAACATCTCGGTTTTGCCGTCGCGGATTCCCCCCTCGGTCCCTTCGTGCCGGAAAAGAACTGGACCTTCGACAGGACCATCGACGGGCATATCTTCCTCGACGAGGACGGGCGGGGCTATCTCTTCTGCGTCAGCTGGCGCGAGGGGCACGACTACGGGATCTGGGCCTACGAGCTGGAAGACGATCTCGTGACGGTAAAGCGGGAGACGGAGGTACAGGTGATCTCCCCGACCGACGCCTGGGAACAGGTCAGCGGCCGGGTGACGGAAGGTCCCTTCGTGCTGAAACACGGCGGGAAATACTACCTCACATACTCCGGCAACGGATACGATGCCAAGGAATACGCCGTCGGTTACGCCGTTTCGGACTCCCCCCTCGGACCCTATGAGAAGTACAAAGCGAACCCGATCCTCTCCTACACCTCGAAGCTCTACGGCCCCGGACATCACAGCTTCACGACTTCCCCGGACGGCTCGGAGCTTATCATCGTCTACCACACCCACGCCTCGACGACGGCGGTCCACCCCCGCACGATCTGCATCGACCGAGCCCGCTTCGCCCCCACCGCGTCCGGCGTCGACCGGCTCGAGATCTTCGGCCCGACCCATCTGGGGCAGAGGTATCCGAATTGAAAAAAACGATTGTCTTCTTCACACTTTTCTTTCTCCTTTTCCTCTCGTCCTGCGGGAAAACGCCCGACGACGCTCCTCCTCCCGACGGATCCGCTGACCTGACGGGAACGGACGTCGAAAGCGGACCTTCCCTGCAGGTCGTCGTGGAGAACGGAAAAACCTCCTACACCCTGATCCGCCCGGAATATGCCGATCCCGACGAGCTCGCCGCCGCCCAGACCGTGTTCAGGGGCTTTCAGGAGACCTACGGCATCCAGCTGGACTTCGGGACCGATTTCGTCAAATCCGACGCGGAACTCGCGGAAAAGGACGGAGCGGAAAACCTCGAGATCCTCATCGGCTCCACCAACCGGAAAGCGACCGGCGAGGCGGCTTCCAAACTGGACGAGGGCCAGTTCGTGATCGCGGGCGGCCCGAAAATCGTGATCCAAGGCAGCACCCCCGCCCTGACCAAACTCGCGGCGGAGGTCTTCGTACAGAATTATCTGAAAGACGACCCGTTCGTCACATCTAATGCCGATATGGAACTTTACAACGCAAATCCCACCTTTACGGAAATCAGATTCAAAAATCCCGTCTGCCCCTCCGGCGCGGATCCGTGGGTGATCCGGGATCCCGACAGCGGGAAATACTACTACTGCTACTCCGGCGGCAACGGCGTCTGCGTCAACGAGATCGCGGACCTTGCCCACATCACGGCGGAGGGCGGCACCAAGGTCTACACCGCTCCCGAGGGCACCATGTACTCGAAGGAATACTGGGCTCCCGAACTGCACAAGCTCGGCGGGAAATGGTACATCTACGTGGCGGCGGACGACGGGGACAATTTCCACCACCGGATGTACGTCCTGGAATGCAAGGGGGACAGCCCCACCGACAAATTCGAAATGGTCGGCAAGATCACCGATCCGACGGACAAATGGGCCATCGACGGCACGGTCGCAGAGATCGGCGGAGAACTCTATTTCGTCTGGTCCGGCTGGGAAGGCGACGAGAATGTGGCCCAGAACATCTACATCGCCCACATGAAGAGCCCGACGGAGATCGACTCTGCCCGGACGATGCTCTCCCGTCCCCAGTACCGCTGGGAAAAGCTCGGCGGGATGCCCACCATCAACGAGGGACCCGTCGCCCTGAAATCCGGCGAGACCGTCCACATCGTCTACTCCGCCTCCGGAAGCTGGTCCGACTTCTACAACCTCGGCAAGCTGACCTGGCGCGGAGGGGATCCCCTGGACGCCGCGAGCTGGTCCAAATCCGAGGATCCGATCTTCGAGAAGAATTCCACCTGCTTCGGTCCCGGTCACTGCTCGTTCACCACGGCGGACGACGGCACCACATGGATCGTCTATCACGGCAATCTGGTCTCCGGCTCCGGGTGGGGCGGCCGCTCCGTCTGGACCCAGCCGATCTCCTGGGACGGCGACGAACCGGTCCTCGGCTCCCCGGTCAGCCCGCGGGAAGAAGTCGTCCTCCCCGTCGCGGTCTATTCCCCGGATTCCGTGACCAGCGCCGAATGACTCTGCCTCCTCACCGCACGACTTTCTGAAAGGAGTTTTCCCCATGAAGCTGAGACGAATCCTCTCCCTCATCCTCGCTCTGATCCTGCCGCTGTCCTTCCTCGCCGCCTGCTCCGACGCGACCTCCGAGGACGAAACGGCCGCCGCGCCTTCGTCGGATCCCAATCCCGCCGTCACCGACACGGAGGAAACCGCGGATCCCGACGCGCGCCTCGACTCCGGCCTCCCGGACGCGGACTACGGCGGGTACAAGTTCAACATCTACATCCACAACACCATCACCAACGATTTCGAGGCGGAAGAGCTGACCGGCGAACCGATCAACGACGCGGAATACGGCCGCATGGTCACGGTTCAGGACCGCGGCAACTGCGAGATCACCCCCCTCGTCGTGGCGGCGGACAACCGCGCGGGACACACACCCCTCTCGAACGCCGTCAAAGCCGGGACCGACGACTACGACCTCGCCTGCCTCTCCGGATATTCCTCCTGCAACGCCCTTGTCGCGGGATGCCTCCAGAATCTCTACTCCGTCGGAAATCTGGATCTTACGAAGCCCTGGTGGGACCACTACTGCACCGAAGAATGCACCTTCAAGAACGCGGTGTTTCAGATGACGGGCGACCTCTCCATCGGCGACAACAAGGCCACCTTCTGCTATTTCTTCAACAAGAACATGGCGGAGATGTACAATTTCCCGAACTTCTACGAGATGGTCGACAACAACACCTGGACCATCGACAATTTCCGTGAGTACGCCGAGGCGGTGGACACCAACCTCGACTACAACAACAACGGGAACCACATCAACGACAAGGATGACATCTACGGCGTCTACATCTGGGACGACATCATGATGGGCATCGTGAACGCCTCCGGCATCAAGTGCTGCACCATCAATCAGGACGGCGTGCTGGAACTCACCCTGTACAGCGAGAAATTTGTGAACGCCTTCGACAAGTTCACCGCCTACGCCTACAATCAGGACGTCACCTGCGCCTACCAGCGGAACGGCTACGCCGCGGACTACGGTCAGATCGCGTTCCGGGAAGGCAGAGCGGCGTTCTTCCTCCAGAACATCGGCGCGGCCACTTCCTTCCGCGACATGGAAGACGACTTCGGCATTCTCCCGCTCCCGCTCTACGACGAGAATCAGGAACGCTACTACAACAGCGCGGCGTCCTGGTCCATCTCCCTCTACTCCATCCCGAAGAACTCCTACGGGGACGAAGGGTTCGCACGGGCCGGCTGGATCACCGAAGCCCTCGCCTACGAATCCCTCTATACCCTCACCCCGGCCTACTACGAGCAGACGCTTCAGAACAAGGTCTCCCGCGACGAGGAATCCGCCCGGATGCTGGACCTCATCTTCGCCACCCGGACCTACGACTTCGGCTGGTACTTCGAGATCGGCGGGTACAACGAGGGCATCATGAACCTCCTCCGTGCCTACTCCACCGACGTGGCCTCGATGGTCCAGAGAAACGAGAAGATCGCGAACAAGCTGCTGCAGAAATATAACGACAAGATCGTCGAGCAGATCGAAGGATAAGCCCCTATCCCATGGAGCCGTTCGGAACGGACTTAGGAAGTCCATCCCGGGCGGCTTTTCCCTTTTCCCCGCCCTGCATGGCTCCGGAAATACTTCTTGCATTCCGGCGCAGTTTGTGTTATAATGGGAAAAATGAGTACGACGCACAACAATCTTGATTTCTCAGAGGTGGGTATGGCCCAGACCGAAAAACAGAAGCACATCCGCAATTTCTCCATCATCGCGCACATCGACCACGGAAAGTCCACGCTGGCGGACCGGATCCTCGAATTCTCCAACACCGTCGAAGCCCGGGACATGGAGGAGCAGCTGCTGGACAACATGGATCTCGAACGGGAACGGGGGATCACCATCAAGGCCCGCGCCGTCCGCATCGACTACACCGCGCCGGACGGGGAGAAATACGCCCTCAACATGATCGACACCCCCGGCCACGTGGACTTCAACTACGAGGTCAGCCGGTCCCTCAACGCCTGCGAAGGGGCCCTCCTCGTGGTGGACGCCACCCAGGGGATCGAAGCCCAGACCCTCGCCAACGCCTATCTTGCGGTGGACGCGAACCTCGAGATCGTCCCCGTCATCAACAAGATCGACCTCCCCTCCGCCATGCCGGACAAGTGCAAACAGGAGATCGAGGACGTGATCGGGATCCCGGCGGAGGACTGCCCCGTCATTTCGGCGAAGACCGGGCTGAACATCGCGGACGTCATGGCGGCCATCATCCGGGACGTCCCGGCTCCGGAAGGCGACGAGAACGCCCCCCTGCGCTGCCTGATCTTCGACTCCGTCTACAACAGCTATCTCGGCGTCGTGGTCTATATCCGCGTCGAGGAGGGCACCCTGAACGTGGGGGAGCGGATCCGGCTCATGCACACGGGCGCGGAGTTCGACGTGGTGGAGGTCGGCGTCATGGATCCCTTCGGACTGCGGCCCACGGGTTCCCTCTCCGCCGGGGAAGTCGGCTATTTCACCGCCTCCATCAAGAACGTCAGCGACACCCGGGTCGGCGACACCGTCACCCATGCGGCAGCCCCCGCGGCGGAACCCCTTCCCGGCTTCAAGAAAGTCCAGTCGATGGTCTTCGCCGGCATCTATCCTGCGGACGGCGCGCGCTACAACGAGACCAAGGACGCCCTCGAAAAGCTCCAGCTCAACGACGCGGCGTTCACCTTCGAGCCGGAGACCTCCATCGCCCTCGGATTCGGCTTCCGCTGCGGCTTCCTCGGCCTGCTCCACATGGAGATCATCGAGGAGCGGCTGGAGCGGGAATTCAACCTGGACCTCATCACCACCGCCCCCAGCGTCATTTACGAGATCACGAAGAAGAACGGCGAGGTCATCCGCATCGACAACCCGACGAACTATCCCGCGCCGGACATGATCGAAACCGCGGCGGAACCCATCGTGGCGGCCTCGATCATCACCCCCACGGAATACGTCGGCGGGATCATGGATCTCTGCCAGGACCGGCGCGGCGTCTTCATCGACATGAAGTATATCGACACCGAGCGGGTGGAACTCCACTACAAGCTGCCGCTGAACGAGATCATCTACGATTTCTTCGACGCGCTCAAATCCCGCAGCCGGGGCTACGCTTCCCTCGACTACGAGCTGGAAGGCTACGAGCCCTCCAATCTGGTGAAGCTGGACTTCCTTCTCAATGGCGAAATGGTGGACGCCCTGACCTTCATCGTCCACGCGGACAAGGCCTATGCCCGGGCCCGCAAGATCGCTGAAAAACTCAAGGACAACATCCCGCGCCAGCTCTTCGAGGTCCCCATCCAGGCGGCGGTCGGATCGAAGATCATCGCCCGGGAGACCGTCAAGGCCATGCGCAAGGACGTTCTCGCCAAGTGCTACGGCGGCGACATCACCCGGAAGAAGAAACTGCTTGAGAAGCAGAAGGAAGGCAAGAAGAAAATGCGTCAGCTCGGCTCCGTTCAGGTCTCCCCCGAGGCGTTCATGGCCGTGCTGAAGCTGGACGACGATCAATGAACTATCTCGAAGCAATCGGGCAGCCAAAGCCCCTCGGAATCTACGTTCACATCCCGTTCTGCCGCTCGAAGTGCGCCTACTGCGATTTCAATTCCTTCGTCCCCACGGGAAAGGAAGTCATGACGGAGTATGTGAGCGCCCTCATCGCCCACATGGAGAGCTACAAAACCGTGGTCTCCGACGGCTACGCCCCGGACACGGTCTTCATCGGAGGCGGCACCCCGACGGCTCTCCCCCCCGAAGAGCTCTTCCGGCTGGTGCGGGCGATCAAAAGGATCTTTTCCCTGCCGAAGGACGCGGAATTCACGGTGGAGGCCAATCCGGCGACGGTGTCCTATTCGACCCTCGCCCGCCTGCGCCGCATGGGAGTCAACCGGCTCTCGATGGGGCTCCAGTCGGCCCACGAAAACGAGCTCAAGGCCCTCGGACGGATCCACACCCGGCAGGATTTCGCCCGCTCCTTCCGCATGGCGCGGGACGCGCGGTACGACAACATCAACGTGGATCTGATGTTCGGCATCCCCGGGCAGACGATGGACTCCCTGCTCCACTCGCTGAACTATCTCACCCGCTATATGCCGGACCATATTTCGCTGTACGACCTGAAAATCGAGCCGGGCACGAAGTTTTACGAGAACTACCGGGAGATCAGGCCCCTTCTTCCCGGCGAGGACGCGGAGGCGGATATGTACCTCGCGGCCATCGACTTTCTCAGGGAACGGGGCTACGTGCAGTACGAGATCTCCAATTTCTGCCATCCGGGACACGGCTGCCTGCACAATCTGAAATACTGGAACTGCGACGAATACCTGGGCTTCGGCGTGTCCGCCCACTCCTATTTCAACGGACAGCGGTTCTCCTTCACCCCGGAACTCGACCGCTACGTGCAGGGCGTGACCGTCAAGGACAGCCGGGTCAAGATCACCGCGGAGTGCGAGGAGATCGGGGAGCGGGAGCGCATCGGGGAATACGTCATGCTCCGGCTCCGGCTCTGCGACGGCATCGACGAGCGGGAATTCGCCCACCGGTTCGGCTATTCCTTCGAAGCTCTCTACGGGGACAAGTGCCGGAAATTCGTCCGCCTCGGCTACATGACAGTGCAGGGAGGCGTCACCGCGCTCACCCCGGCGGGCATGTTCGTCTCGAACGCCATTCTCTCGGATATACTGGAATTCGAAGATCTCGGAAGATACCAATTCAGCTGAATGATTCAGGAGGGATTCCGATCCATGAAACACGCTCTGTTCTTCTGCAACGGCTCCCGGATCGGGGAGGTCTATTCCCCCGAAACCGTCGAAAGGCTCCGCTCGACCCTCTGTTTTGAGACGGAAGAAGTCCTCGGATCCCGCGATCTCGAAGAAAAACGGGATCTCTTCGCCCGGGCCGACTTCCTCTTCTCCACCTGGGGGATGCCCCACATGACGCGGGAGGAGATCCGGGAATACCTGCCGAACCTCAAGGCCGTCTTTTACGCCGCGGGATCCGTCCAGCACTTCGCCCGGGAATTCATCGAGGAGGGCGCCGCCGTCTTTTCCGCCTGGGCCGCCAACGGAGTGCCCGTCGCCGAATACACCTTCTCCGAAATCGTTCTGGCGTCGAAGGGCTTCTTCCAGAGGCTCCACAGGCAGTCGGACGGGTCGGAGTGGCCGGGGCGCGCGCTCAACCTTCCCTTCCCCGGGAATTACGAGATCAAGGTCGGCATCGTCGGCGCGGGCATGATCGGCAAGATGGTGATCGAACGGCTGAAATCCCTCGACAAGGTCCGCGTCCTCGTCTTCGATCCCTTCCTCCCGGACGAAAAAGCGGAGGAACTGGGCGTCGAAAAGACCGGTCTCGAGACCCTTTTCGCGGAATGCGACGTGATCTCGAACCACCTCGCCAACAATCCCCAGACCGTCGGGATGCTCACCCCCGCCCTCTTCGCCTCGATGAAGCCCTGCGCCGCCTTCATCAACACGGGCCGCGGAGCGCAGGTCTCGGAGGAGGGACTGATCGCCGCCCTCGAAGCCGTTCCCACCCGGGCTGCCGTGCTGGACGTGACCTGGCCGGAGCCGCCCGCAAAGGACAGCAAGCTCTACACCCTCCCGAACGTCTTCCTCACCCCCCACATTGCCGGATCCCTCGGGAACGAGGTACACCGGATGGCAGAGTACATGGCGAACGAATACGAGGCCTTCGACGCGGGACGTCCCGTGAAATACCGGGTCACCGAA
>CACZNC010000100.1 GCA_902782445.1 uncultured Ruminococcus sp. | reverse complement strand
GAAACCCTCTGGGAATCCGACGACGTCGCTCCTTCTGCCACCGAATACAAAATTGTGACCGAGTTTGAAAACAACTACGGTTACAAGATGTTCCGCTACATCAACTGGATCAACCATGGCGACGTGGCGGAAGTCGAGTTCTACGGCAAGCCCGGCACCGCGGAGCGTCCCGCTGAAGAGCCCAAGGCGGAGGAACCCGCGAAGACCGAAGAGCCCGCTCCTGCTGAGGAACCGAAGACCGAAGAACCTGCTCCGGCCGAAGAACCGAAGACTGAGGAGCCCGCTCCGACGACGCCGGAAACGCCCGCTTCCACCGAGACTCCCACTGAGACGAAGTCCGGCTGCGGTTCCTTCATCGGCGGCGGCCTGATCGTCCTTGCGGCCATCCTCGGCTCCGCGTGGATCTCGAAGAGAAGATAAGCCTTCTTCTGAGAAAACCGACATCTGATACCTGACATTCGGCCCCGACCGGGAGGATCGCTTCTTTCCGGCCGGGGCTGTGTTTTCTGCTTCTTTTTACAATACAACGGATTTTCCGGCACAGGGATTGTCAAGCGGCCGGAACTGTGGTATAATATCCCCAAACCGTAAGAAAGCAATAACGCGGCGCAAGGAGGATCCCCCATGAAACCATACGAAGAAATCATTCTGCCGGAATCCGAACTCGAGACCATGAACGCGATCTGGGCGGCGGAAGAAGCGCTCGACCGTCCGATCTATACGCGGGATATCATGGAATACGGGACGGATTATCTCCTCGGCCTGAAAATGACCACCGTCCTGACGCTGGTCTCGCGTCTCTTGTATAAACAGTTCATCCGCATCCAGAAGGTCGGACGGAGCAATTTCTACACGGCGACCGTGAAGCATGCGGACTATCAGAAGCGGGCCTATCGGAATTTTCTGGAAGGCACCTTCCGCAGTGACCGCAGGGATCTGGCGGCTCTGCTGATCGCGGATCTGTCGGGAGAAGAGCTTGCAAAAGCCCGTGAGATCGTGACCGCCGCGGAGAAATAGTCCGGTCCGTTTTCGATATGCCCGAACCGAGGCGCGCGGCTGAAAATCCACCATCCGTTTTCGAGGTGCACCCATGAAAAAACTCAATCCCTCGCTTCTCGAATCCCGTCTTACGTCCAGGATGGAGCGGGATCTCGCGGAACACAATCTTTCCGGCGCGTCCCTCCTCGTCTTTCAGGACGGCGAGACCGTCTTCCGCGGGCATTTCGGCACCGTTTCGCCGGACAGCGGCAAGCCCGTCGGGGAATCGACCCTCTACCGGCTCGCGTCCATGACGAAACCCGTGACCGCCGTCGGGATCCTGACCCTTTACGACAAAGGACTGGTCGACCTATACGATCCCGTGGAACGCTATCTGCCGGAGTACGCGCATCCTCAGCTTGCGGAAGTTATGGAAGGTGAGATCCGGCACGTCCGGGAACTGAACGTGAAACCGACGATTCTGCACCTTCTGACCCACACCTCGGGACTTGTGGGAGGAGATCTGCCCGCAGCATGCTGGCCGCGCCGGGTCGGGGAGGTCAACCGCACCCTCGAAAACGCTGTCCGCTGGTACGCCGAACAGGGATTCGGGTTCGAGCCTTTCTCCCGGACGGAATACAGCGGGGAAGCGGCCTTCGACGTGCTCGGGCGGATCATCGAAACCGCCGCGGACATGTCCTATTCCGAATATCTCGAAAAGGCGGTCTTCGCTCCCTGCGGCATGGCGGACGCGACCTTTTCGCCGAGCTCAGATCAATGGGGACGGATCGTCGCTCTGCATGACAAAAAGGACGGGAAAAGCGTCGCCGTGCCTCTTCCCGAAGGATGCGTATTCGGCTCCACGCCCGTGACCCATCCTCTAGGCGGGGCGGGTCTGGCGTCAACGCTCGAGGATTACGCCGCCTTCGGGGAAATGCTGCTGAACGGAGGGACTATCGGCGGGAACCGTGTTCTCAGCGAACTGGCGGTGCGGCTGATGTCCGTTCCCCACGTCCCGAAATCCATCATGCCCGGTCCCGTACAGTGGGGCCTCGGCGTGCGGGTCATCACGGGGGAGGACTATCCTTATCATCTTCCCGTCGGAGCCTACGGATGGAGCGGCGCATACGGCACGCACTACTGGGTCGATCCCGCAAACCGGATCCTCGCGGTATATCTGAAAAACACGGCGAACGACGGCGGAAGCGACTGCCTCACCGGAAAGTATTTCGAACGCGACGTCATGGCTTCGCTGGAGTGAGCGGAAAACGGGACAGGATACGGCTCCGCGCGGGAGGGTCTTCTTTCGCAGGAGCCGCAGCTTTTTCCTCCGGTGCCGGATTTGACTTGATTTCCCGCCCGGTTCATGCTATACTGAAAAAAACGGCGGAATTCCGTTGACCGGATCGCCGCCTGAAAACGGAGCGCATCATGTTTTTTGAAGACAGCCTGCTTTTCGCATCCGGCGGCGGCGCAAATTACCGAATCCCCAGCGTGGTCGCCGACGCGGACGGGAACTTTTACGCATTCTGCAACGACCGCCGGGGAACGCTTTCCGACGCCGCGCCCGAAGTCTCCCTGATGTTCGCGCGGAAAAGGGCGGGGGAGGCATGGGAGACGCCGAAGATCCTGCTTGCCGTTCCCGGATGGGCCGTCTCGATGGGGAGCGCGATCTATGATCCCATCTCGGATGAGGTGATGTGCTCCGGCGAGAAGATCCCGGTCCAGCGGAAAGAATTCGGCCGCTATACCCCGGAGGAGCTTGCGGAATTCGAGCGGAAAGCCGACGAGCTTGCGGAAAAAGCCGGGATCCGAAAAGGGCAGTTCTTCATCGCGACAAAGGACGGCGGCGAGAACTGGCAGGTACGGCCCCTCGATCTCAAAAAGAGGGAATTCACCGCCCCCGACGGCAGAGGTGCCATGCTCGGCGGAAGCTGTCACGGATCGTCTCACGGGATCGTCCTCCGGCACGGACCTCACGCAGGGCGGCTGATCTGTCCCTCCCGCGCAGCCACGGATTTTTACCACGACTGGGAGGAGATCAAAACCCGGTCCTTCAACAACGCCATATACAGCGACGACCGCGGCCGCACGTGGCACGCCTCCGCTCCGGTCCAGCCGGGCACGGGCGAAGGGACCCTCATCGAGAACGCGGACGGCTCGCTCACCTACAACTCCCGCGCCTATTTCCGGGACGGGAAGCGGTATCTTGCGACAAGCCGGGACGGCGGCGAAACCTGGAGCGATTTCCGGACGGACGGTTTTCTCATGGAGGAGACCTTCTGCGGATGCAACGCCTCCTTTCTGCGGATCGAACGGGAAGAACTGAAAGATCCCTCCCTCCTCCCCCCAGATTCCGACGGAATGGTGCTCTTCGCCAATCCCCGCTCTTCGAGACGCGAGAATATGGCGGTCTGTGTCAGCTTCGACGGCGGGAAAAGCTGGCCCGTTGTGAAGACCGTTTTCGCGGGACCGTCCTCCTATTCCAGCCTCGATTACGCAAAAGCCGTTGACCGTTTCGTTCTTCTCTACGAGCGCGGGGATAAGGATCCCTGCGACGGAGGAGTGGCCGCGGCCGTATTCGATCCAGCATGGCTGCTCGCGTGAATCGGGAAACGACCGCCCGCCGAGCCCAACCGGAGGATAAGAAAATGAAAAAACGCCTTCTGACAGGAGCGCTCCTGCTGTTCGTCCTGCTGTCCGCTTCCTGCACAAAGGAAGAAACACCCTCCCCCTCTTCTTCTTTCGATGTGGAGGGAAAAAAGACTCTCTCCTTTTCGTCCTTCGACGGGAGCGGGTCTTCGTTCGACATTTCCATAGACGATGAATCCGTCGTTTCCGTGAATTGGAGCCGGGTATACCGCGATAAGGACCACGAATCCAAAAGAGGGTCGGGATACGATGTCGTCTTCGCATTCACCGGGCTGAAAGAGGGCAGTACCCGCGCCGTGATCTCGGCCCGTTCCCCCATCGCTGACAACTGGGACACAGAGTACGAGATCACCGTAGATACAGACCTCGGCGTGCGTGTGGCATTGCTGAGCACCACCGAAATCGACCCGCACGGATCGGATTGATCCCCCTTCGATCAGCAGGCAAAAAAAGAGGTCGAAATGAAAAAAAGAATCACCGCTCTCCTCGCCGCCGTTCTCCTCGTTGCGGCGCTGACGGGATGCGAAAAAGAGCCGGAAGTCCCCCCGCCGGATCAGCAGGAACAGACGGAGGAAGAACCGCCTAAAAAAGAGGAAACGGAGGAAGGAACCATGACGGAAGATACGGAGATCCCCGAGACGGAAGCTCGGAATATGCCCGAACCGGTCCTCGAAAAGGAAACGCTTGCCCCGGAAACGCCCGAACCGCTCCATGAGATCGGATACGATCCCGCGGACTGGACGGGCGCCATCGAAGCCGCAAACGCGCGTGCGAACGGGGTAAACGGCAGATTCACGGATCCCGGCCGGCACAAATTCCTCGTGACGAACGGCACCTGCTCCCTTCTGTACGATCTGAGCACGGAAGGATCGAAGGGCGTCGAGGCTCTCTGCAACACGGACGGTACGCCCTATTTCACCGGGACGATGGACGCCTCGATCCTTTTGCAGGACGGGACCCGGTGCTCGGCTTCCGCTTCTCCGAAGAACGGACGCATGAACAGCCACCGCCTCGGGTACTATTACTACGACTTCCGGTTCAGCGATCAGCTCTTCGTGAACAAGGACGCGCTGAACTCCGACGCGGAGAGCGGGTACGATATCCTGAAACACGCAGGATCCTGGAACGTCCACGACAACGGCCCGGTCAGAAAGCAGGACGGCGGGATCTCTTACAAAGTCGCGGATCCCTACGATCCCTATATCTACGCGGGCGTCAAATTCAGCGCGGAGGAATATGACGCCGTCCGCATGACGATCCGGACGGAAGCCGCGTCGACGGGCGAATTCTATATCATCGCCGGATCCTACAAGAGTTACAGCGCCGATCAGCGGACCTCGTTCTCCGTGACCGCCGGGGAGTGGACGACCGTGACGGTCCCGCTCTCGGTGATCCCCGATTATCACGGCGACGTGAAGGGGTTCCGGGTGGACTGCGGAGCCGTGAAAGACGAGAAAGTCGAGATCAGGGAACTGCGGGCGGTGAAGACGGGGGCCTCCTCGGTGCCTTTCGCGCTGGAGCGGATCTATCACACCTATTCCGACAAGATGCACGAAGTTCTCCGCATCGTCGCGACGAACGACTTCGAGGGCGGCGGAAGGTTTGAGACGGAGACGGCGATTCCGGCGGACACGGTTGAAAAAATCCTGTTGAAAAACGCGGACGGCGAGAGCGCGGACCTGAACGGTTTTGATTTTTCCACGGCGGAATTCGTCGGCTTCGATATCAAAGATGCCGGGATCTACGGCGTGATCCTGCCGGATACAAAGAACAACGGCGGCATTTCCGTCAGCCTCCGGGACGGGGATTATATCGTCACCCGCGGGATCGACATGAAGCAGAAGATCCGGCAGGGCGAGGACGTCCTCTTCGGCCAGCGGATCTATACCTCGTCGGACCACGATTTCGAAGGTCTGCGGCACCAGGCTCGGATCGAACGCAAACCCCTCGGAAACGTCACGGTGTACGAACCTTCGGATCACGCCGCATACATGGGGTATGACGCCCTCGCGGGGTATTACCGGTTCACCGTGGACAAATCCGGCTTCAACCGCGCGTATTACCGGGAGCCGGACAAACAGTTCGCCCTTCACGCGGAATTCTGCGGCGACGGGGTCGAAGACCGAACCGTCTATCTGCTGGCAGCCACCGACAGGGGTGGAGAACTGGAATGCGCCGCCGTGCTGGATGAAAATCATCTCCTGCTTCCGATCCCCGTCGAGGTCTGCAAGAATTTCTGCGGGGAATACGAGGAAAAGCTCTTCGATCCGGAGGACACCGCTTATGGAGAGGCATACCTCCCCCTGACGGTCGGCAAAAACGAGCGCAAACGCCTGACCGTTCTGCACCTCTATCAGAACTGGGGGAAATACCCCCTGAAACAGCTCTCCTCCATCGCGTTCCACATCCCCTACTATCACCTTTCCGTGGGTGTGACGGAGACCAACTGCATCGCGCCGTATTTTGTCTACGCCAAGGACGCGTGGACCCTGCCCGACTTCCGGTCAAATTCGGCTCCGCTCTGGTCCGGCCAGCCCCAGCACACGAGCGCGGGACGGCTGTACTTCCTCCGCTATACGGACGCGGAAGGGAACACGTACAAGTCCGAATCCCAGTCCGCCTCCATCGCCTCCGCCGGTCCGGTCTACGCGGATATCGGCATGGAATACCTCTCCGACGACGGGAAGATCCGGGCCTCCTACCGTCACGCGGAAACGGCGCAGACCGATGAGAACCGGACCTATTACCGCATCACCCTCGATGTCCTCGACGAGATCCGGATCGCGGATTTCCGCCGGGATTTCTCCTTCTTCACCTTCGACGGTCGCTCGGTCTATTACCGGAACATCGGCTGGCTGAACGAGGCGGGAAGCCCGGTCACGGAAGAAGTTACGCAGGGAGATCAGGTGCTTGTTCTCGGAAAGGACTATCCGTATTACGACTACTACGGCGGAAACGTCGAAGATTCCGTCAACTTCGCCCTGATCGTCCGCAGATCGGACATCCGAATCGGCGGCGAACGGTATGACGGGAATTTCGTCCTATACGACCGCGCGGACGGAAGCCTCAACACGGGCTCGCTGTCCCTCGATCTCGGGGAGACCGTCCTCAAAAAAGGCGACCGGATGGAGATCGAGATCATCCTTCTCCCGTGGGGATATTCCACCAGCAAAAACGACAAAAACGTCCTCGCGGTCCGAAAGGATGCCTGCGTCGATCCGTACCGCCTGACCGTTGCGGAAGGGGAGGAAATGGAGGACAGCTTCATCCCCTCGGTCCGGGCAAAGGATGACAGGGCGCGGTTCACACTGGAAGGGGGCAGAAACACCGCGGCGGTCCGGGTCTTCGGCTTCGGTTCCTATAAGCGTCCGCGGGTACGGTACATGGAGAATGGGCGTTTCCGGGATCTGATCCTCGCCTCCTCCAACGGGTATGACGGCTATCAGGTATACCGGGACGGAGACGGGACCTACTCGTTCTCCTTCAACGTCGACATGGACCGGTTCGGTTCGGTCGAGATCGAGGTGAGCCAGTGACCGCAGTCCCCGGGATAGATTTCGCTTCTCGCGGGCAGAATCAGACTTGACAAAACCGATTTTCGGGAGTATAATGCAGAAAAGGACAGATCGCGGGAGACCGCCGTCTGTCGGGACGAGCAAGGAGAACGGTTATGGATTTCCTGTCGAAACTTCTCAAAGGGGATAAGTCCGTTCAGAAGGCCGCGAAGGACTTTTTGAACAATCTCATGGCGGACACGCCTTCCCAGCCCGCGCAGAAACCCGCTCAGCAGGCGTCGATCTTCTCGTCAAAACGGCAGTCCGGCTTTTCGTGGGGCGACGTCATGCCCGAGGAAGAAAACCAGTACAATTTCAACGGCAGTTTCATGGAGTATTTCGAGGGTATTTTCCGCGCGGAAATGCCCGAGTACCGTGTGACCAGATCCATGCCGGGAACGAGCAAGTGCGTGGTATACACGTTCTTCTCCGGCGGCTCCACGGTGCTGGTGGTGGAACTCATGTCGGATGCCTGCTACGCGAAGAAAGTGCGTTCCGAATGTGAGAAATACCGCATCCCCTATCTCCGGTTCTACTATGACCATCCGGGATGGTGGAACACGCGCGCCTACGTCGTTCACCGGCTCCGGAACGCGCTCGGGAGATAAGCATACCCCATCCGCTAAAAAACAGAAAGAGAACGCCATGCGCCTGCGGCGGACCCGGCACGGAAGATTTCGACGGCTTCGCAGGCAGCCCTTCCGTGTACGGCCCGGTATATCCCATAATTAATGGGATTTAACGATTTCTCTTTCTGTTTTTTTCTGTTTTCATTCAAAGTCCCCGGGGGAACGGAATGTCTCTGCTCGATTATCTGAACGATCCGCGCGTCTGGAACGCCTTTTACGAATACAAAGAATCCCTTGCCGTCCCGAAGCAGTTCACAAAGAAGCTCCGGGCTTTTATCGACGGGGAGGAGTATCACGGGGTCACTGATTCGATCCGGGCGGGAGAGCCGTTCCCGCTTCCCGAAAAAAAGATCGTCAGCAAACTGGGATCCGAAAAAAAGCGGGTCGTCTATACCTATCCCGAGGCGGAAAACACCGTTCTGAAACTGCTCACATGGCTCCTTCTGCGCCGGTACGACGGGATTTTCTCAAAGGGCCTCTACTCCTTCCGCCCGGGAAGAACGGCGAAGGATGCGGTCCGGCATCTTCTGCGGTCCGGAAACGTCTTACGGATGTATGGGTATAAGGTCGATATTCACGATTATTTCAACTCCGTCCCCGTCGGAAGGCTCCTTCCGATGCTCGGAGAAGTCCTCGCAGACGATGCGGAACTGTTCGCCTTTCTCTCCTCCCTTCTCACTGAACCGGGGGTAACGGACCGGGGCAGGCGGATCGAAGAGAAGAAGGGCATCATGGCCGGGACTCCTCTCTCCGCCTTTTTCGCGAATCTGTTTCTCGCGGATCTCGACCGGCATTTTGTGGATCTCGGGATCCCGTATGTCCGCTATTCCGACGATATCATCCTGTTCGCCGCGACGGAGGCGGAGAGGGAAGAGCACGCCCGGTTCGTTCTGGATTTCCTTGCAGAGCGGGATCTGGATGTGAACCCCGCGAAGGAGGAGCGTTTTTCGCCCGGCGAGGGGTTTTCGTACCTTGGATTTTTCTACTCCGGGGACAAAGTCGATATCGCGCCTGTCTCCGTCCGAAAGATGAAACAGAAGATGCGCCGGAAGCGGGACGCGATCGAAAGGTGGAGAAAGCGGAACGGCCTGGAGCGGGAGAAGGCGGCGCGGGCGTTCATCCGGGTATTTAACCGCAAGCTCCTCGAAGCCCCGGACGATCACGAACTCTCGTGGTGCTCCTGGTTCTTTCCCCTCATCACCACGACGGAGAGCCTTCACGAAATCGATCTTTACGCCCAGGACTGCATCCGCTGTCTCATGAGCGGGACCCACACGAAGGCGCGGTTCAACGTCCGATATGAAGATCTGAAACGAATGGGTTATCGGAGTCTCGTACACGAGTATTACGGCCGAAAGGACGAATGAGAAAAACGCCGCTGAAGCAATCGACCGGGGCTTCCCGATCAATAGTCCGGCGGCGTGTCTTATTCCGTTTTCTGCGGGACCTGTTTCCGATCTTATACTATATTCCTTCTATAAAGCTGTCTTCATGGGTTTTGATCGCTCTCCGTAGAATGCGAACGGCCTTGCCGTGAGCTCGCGAAGGATAACCCTGA
>CACZNC010000099.1:1711-11578 GCA_902782445.1 uncultured Ruminococcus sp. | reverse complement strand
AAACGAAATGGCAGCAGCCTTGTCCTATACCCCCATGAAAGTTCTTGCCGCTGAACTTGTTCAGCAGGGCTTCATTTCAAGAAGCCGCGTTTCCTTTTTAGCTTGAGATTAGTATCAAACACCGCGGGATTGTATCCGGGCGTCAGGGCGCATAAACGGCCTTTCCCGATCTGCCGGACGTATCCCGCGGCCTGGGTCCCGGCCGGGTCTTCCGTTCAGATTGATTTGACACTATTTTACCATATCGTGGGGTCATGCGCAAGGGGGGCGGGGAAAATTGAGAAATACGAAGATATCTTCCGCCCCGGCAGGATCGGCATTTCTGCGGGGAGGATCTGAATCTGGAGAAAAGACCTTGACGGAACAGGGCGGGGATGATATAATGATTGTGCGCGTGTACAAAACGGGAAGGTGTTGATCAAAACGGGACGGATTTCTCAGCAGAAGGTCGCGGATCTGGCGGGGGTATCGCGAGGGACGGTCGACCGGGTCATAAACGGAAAACCGAACGTGAAGCCGGAGACGAGAGAGAGAGTTCTCCGCGCCGCAGCCGATCTGAAATACAGCCCCAACGCCAACGGCAGAGCGCTCGCCCTGTGCAACCGGGAGTATTCGCTCTGCGCCGTTTACCCCGGAACGGATATTCCGTTTTTTACGGATGTTCTCACGGGGATCGAGAACGCCGTGAGCGAACTTTGCAATTTCAACCTGACTCTGGAGAGCGTCTTTACGCATGGAATGGACACGGCGGAAGTGATTCGGAAAATCGACTCCTGCTCCGCTCAGGCATTCATGGTCGCCCTCGAGGACACGCCGGGGATCCGGGCCTGCATCCGCCGGAAAACGGAACGGGGGATCCCCGTGATCACCTTCAATACCGATATCCGTGAATGCGGGCGCGTCTGTTTTGTGGGACAGGATCTGTATAAAAGCGGGCGCATCGCGGCGTCGCTCATGCTCAGGATGTTCAGAAACGGCCCTGCCAGAATCGTCGTAGTGACAGGCAATACGCAGTTTCAGGCCCACCGCGCGAGAACGGACGGATTTGCGGACGCGATCCGTCAGGCCGGCAGGGACTTCGAGATCGTCGAACTCATCGAGACGGACGACGAGCAGGGGAAAACCTACGACCGGCTCAGCCGCGCGCTGAGAAATACCCGGGGGATCGAAGGGATTTACCTTGCCTCCGGTCATATCGAAGCCGCGATCCGCGCGATCGCCGAAACGGGGAAAAAGTACAGCGTGGTTGCGAACGACCTTTCTCCCGTGATCGAGGAAGCCCTGAAAAACGGCACTTTCGATTTCACGATCTATCAGGATCCTTATGAGCAGGGATACAGACCCGTGCGGCTTCTCTTTGACATCCTTCTGAACGGGCAGAAGCCGTCCGGGGAATTTTACTTTACCGATAATTCGATCCTCACGGACGAATCGATCTAACGGGTCCGAAGCCAACGGGCTCCCTGTGCGGCTTGATTTGTGCGCGCACACATGATTCCGGAAAGCGTGACGGATCACGGATGATTCAGGTGAAACATTGCATGACCACGACGGAACGAGGTGATTGAATATGCTGATCGGTCAGACCCGCGGCTATGCCGGAGACTGTGACAAGACCCGCGTGATCCAAAACGACATCGGCACGGATATCAAATTCATCGAACGGACGGACGAGGGCCCGCAGTTCTGCTTCAACAACGAGAGATCGGTGAAGATCCTCGAGAAGATGAACGAGCTGTTCTACACGGACGGCGCGCTCTCCGATCTGGCGGACGCCTCCGTCATGACGCTCCAGACCCTCTTCTCGAACGGCATGACCACGCTTCTGGGCTACAACCGGCTGGGAGATCTCGCCAATTTCCGGGAAGTGGAATTTCCCATGAGCGCGCTCCCCTACCCGAAACTGGACGAGGATCAGACGAACTATGTGACCTCTCTGCACGACACCAGCGAGATCGGCGTGATCCCCATGACGCTGCCTCCCGAGCAGATGGATTTTGTTTACACAGTCCTGGAAGTATGCGGCAGGGAGACCAACCGCACGGTGATCCCGGAATGGTACGAGAACGGCCTGAAGATCAAGTATGCCGACGGTCAGGAGGACGCGATGATGGTCGATCTCATCCACGATACCATCACCGGTCCGTTTGCGGTCGCCTACGATTCCGCGCTGTCGAATGTGATGATGCAGATGAGCTTCTCCGCGCCGCTCCAGGCCCACAGCACGGATTTCTCCTCTACGTACAAGAAGCTCGAAAGGATGGGCGGCAAAGCCCTCCAGAAAGCATACGACAAATTCGCGGAGAACCTCGCAAACGGGAACTGACCTCGAATCTTGCCGGAGAGCGGTATTCGGACCGGATCCCTGAAGCCGGATCCGTTAGTCCGCAGCCGCTCTTTCAGGTCAGATACCGTCTTTCGAAAAACCGGTGCGATATCCGCCGACATCAACAAGACCTTCAAGCGCATCACCGGCATGACGCCGCGGGAATACCGGCAGAGGAAGAGACAGATCCTGCCGGACGCCGGCGCGTCATACGGAAGAAACCGGAGGAAACATGCAGACGATCCCTTCTTTTTCCGTTCATCCTCTCTCCATGATCAGGAGCGACGGGCTCCAGCGGGTGGATATTGCCTGCAACGCCCCGCGCGCTTTTCACGCGACGCTGACGATCCGGGGCGGCGGCATGGAGATCGCGCGTCCCGTCGATATCGCAGCCGGGGAGAACCTGCAGAGCGTATTCTTTCCGCCCGCGGCAGAGGATACGGACTGCACAGCCGTTCTCTCGGACGAGATCCCCCTTGCCGAGGTCCGCTTTCTGTGGAAACGGCCGAGGGAGTGGACGTTTTTCGTGATGCAGTCCTCTCACACGGATATCGGTCTGCACAATTCGCAGTATCATCAGCGGTTTTACAGCGAGGAATTCCTCGACGAAGCCGCGAAGCTCTGCGACAGGACGGAGGGCCGCCCCGAGAACGACCGGTACAGATATGTCATGGAAGGCCGGTGGTTCTGGGAGAACTACCCTGCCGACAGAGGGGCTGAGGCCGCCGAAAGGATGCTCGCCGGCTATGTCAGACCCGGAAAGATCGGCCTGTGTTCCGGCGTCGCGGGCAACCACATCTTCGCATACGGCATGGAGGAGATGTGCCGCAGCACCTACGGGAGGTCGAAGATCCTCCGCGACTGGGGCGTGGACAGCCATACGCTCAGCATGATCGACAACAACGGCATGCCCTGGTCGATGGTCGGGCCCTACGCCGAAGCGGGCTACGAAAATATCATCTTCGCGCCGAATCAGTGGAATCCGCTCCCGTCGACGGTATGGGAGTATGACAAAAGCAAGGTCGGCTATGTCCACAATCCGGACGCGCAGGGCGGAGGCTCGAGGATCGACGTCCGCTATGATTCAAAGCTCCCGATGCTGTTCTGGTGGGAAAGCGCCGACGGAAAAAGCCGTCTGCTGGTCTGGGCTTCCACGCAGTACTGTTTCGGCGGCACGGCGTTCGGCTTCGGAGCGGACTGCAGGGCCGATGAAAATACGATCCTCCGTATGGAACAGCGGTTCGCCGACCGCCTGCCGAAGATGGAGGCGCGTTATCCCTATGACCTCTGGCTGCTCGAAAGCTATTACGACGATCAGCCGCCTTCTTCGGATCAGACCGATCTCTTCGCCATGTGGAATGCGAAATGGAAGTTTCCGCAGATCCGGACCCTCGGAGACCCGGACGTTCCTTTCGACATCGTAAAGAAGAGATTCGGGGAAAGGATCCCCACGCTCCGCGGCGAGATCACCGCGGGATGGTATCAGCATCCTCTCGCGGCCCCGCAGCTGCTGGCGGATAAGCTCAATGCCGATCGGCTCCTCGCCCGGGCCGAAACCTGCGCGTCGATGGCGGCTTACAAAACCGGGCTCCCCTATCCCGCGAAGGATTTCGAGAGGGCATGGGAATATCTCATCTGGAACGACGAGCATTCCTACGGCACCAGCGGATATCAGGGGCGGCGCGTTTACGAGACCTGGATGCAGCACCGCGACTGGATCGAGAAGGCGGCCGGGACCGCGCAGAACGAGGCGGATGCGGCGATCCGCGAACTCGTCAGCCATATCCCGCCGGACAGCGGCACCTACGCGGTCTTCAACACCACAGGACACGCGCGCAGGGAACGGGTCAAATACGGCGAAAGGAACGGCGTTGTCGAGGACATTCCCGCCTGCGGATATAAAGTGATCGGGGAGCTCGAAAAAGCTCCGGCGAGGGTGACCGAGTGTCCCGCCCCGCCGACCGTCGAGAACGACTGGTACCGGATCGAGTTCTCCGACGACGGATCCATGCGCCGGATCTTCGACAGGGAACTGAAACGGGAACTTGTCGCCCCGGACGGATATGGAGCGAACTGCTTCCTCTACACCGAGGACAATCACAAAAGCTTTATCACGCCGTCGAAGGCCAGGTATCAAATGATCGAGGCTGACGGGGTCGTTTTCGTCATCGCCGAGATGGAGGAACCCCATTCGGGCGCGTTCATCCGGCAGACCGTGACCCTCGACAATACCTGCCGCCGCATCGACATCTGCAACCGTCTCGAGCATATTCGCGCGATGATGAACGACCGTCGCTATTACAGATACATTTACTACGCCTTCCCCTTCCGGGTCGGGAACGCGCGGAGGATCTGCCGTTTCAACGGCTGCGAGGCGGAGTACGCGAAAGACCTCACCGGGCACAGTACGGACACGTATATGCAGGCGCATGAGTGGTGCTGCGTCGAAAACGGCGAGTACGGCGCGGCGCTGATGCAGAGGGACAGCCTTCTTGTCGAATTCGATCACATCCATCCCGACAAGACCGATTGCGGCGCGGCGGGAGACGGTTCGGAGATTTACTCCTATGTCTCGAACGACTGGCTGCAGATGCACGAGACCGGAGGGAGCCATATCGGCCTGACCCTGCGCTACGCCGTCACTTCCTACGCCGGAAATCACAAAGATGCCGGGCTTGAGGAAACAGCCGAAAACTGGATCGATCCCGTGACCGTCGTGAAGCTGGGAGAGGGTGCCCGCGAACCGTATCTCCCCCGTGAAATGTCCCTGGTCGAAATACCGGAAGGACAGAGACTGGTGGGCGTCAAGCGCGCGGAAGACGGACGCGGCGCGGTCGTCAGGCTGTACGGCGGGAGGGACGGCGCGAAGGTCAGCATCGACGGCACGGAAGGGAGGAGGATCACGATAGACGAGAGAGACGAAGGATTTATTTCAGGCGGAAGCGGATTCACCGCCCACAGGGTCGATCTCGGCATCCTCCCGGAAAGGCAGGCCGCGCCGGATATCGTCGACGAGGAAAAGCCGGCTCCCGTAGGCTCCGTGTGGACGGGACTCATCACGAAACCGCGCGCCGCCCGGGGAGAGGACGACGGGATGCTCTACCTCCTCTGGGGGGCGAACATGGAGAAGAACCTTTCCCATTATGAACTGTACCGTTCGAGGGAGAGGGATTTCACGCCGTCGGAAGACAATCTGGCCGCCAGGGTGGAGCCCGAGAAGTATCGCTGCGGAAGATACGTCGACACAGGGCTCGGGACCCACACGGAATACTGGTACCGGGTCAGGGCGGTCAACACCGAAGGCATAGCCGGAGATTTCAGCGAGCCGTTCTCCGGCACCACCAAAGAGCCGCTGTAAAGACGGATGATCCGGTGAAAGGAAAACCGGGAAAATCCGCTGTCCGCACTTCTTGTTCTCGTCCTGCTTCTGTTTGCCGCATGCGGGGAAGCCGCGGAATAAGCAAAACCGAATCAAAATCGGCTGCTCGGAAAAGAATCCGGGCGGCTTGTGTTCGGTCGGGCGGTCCGGTTTCCGCCGGTCAGGTCCAGAATGCGGAACGGAGACGTCCGGGGGCTTTGGGCGGTCCCGGATTTATGCCCCGGAAAGCCTTGTGCCGTAAGGGTTCCGGATGCTCGGATGGATGGGATGGAGATTTTCAAGTCGGTTAGAAAAAATTTACGCATTTTCAGCCCCGATACCTCGGAAACCCTTGTATCTGAACGGTTTCGGCTGTTTTCTCGTGACGGTTACAGATCGGAGCGGATCCCCAGGCCCGTCCCCCGAAGACCGGACTTCATAAATCTTTTTGTACTGGCTCGAAAATCTCCATTGGGGAAGCTGCGAAGGAAGCAAAACCGAATCGACAAAATCGGCCGCTCGGAGCAGAATCCGGGCGGCTTGTGTTCGGTCGGGCGGTTCGGTTTCCGCCGGTCAGGTCCCGAAATGCGGAACGGAGACGTCCGGGGCCTTTCGATGATCCGGGATTTATGCCCCGGAAAGCCCTGTGCCGTAAGGGTTCCGGATGCTCGGATGGATTGGATGGAGATTTTCAAGTCGGTTAGAAAAAAATTACGCATTTTCAGCCCCGATACCTCGGAAACCCTTGTATCTGAACGGTTTCGGCTATTAACACACGACAGAATTAGAGAGCAGCGGATCCCCCGGCCCGTTCCCCGAAGACCGGACTTTATAAATCTTTTTTTGTACCGACTCGAGAATCCCCGTTCCTTCCGTTCTGTCGATCCGTAATGCCGTGGTGCAAGACTTTCCGGAGGGTGAATCCGGGAGATCGGAGGAGCGGAGGAAGGGTTTGAAAAGATCAGGCCTCTGTCAAAAATAGGCTACATTAGTAAATTAACGAAAATCTCCGTTCCTTTCGTTCTGTCGACCCTTGATGCTGTGGTGCAAGGCTTTCCGGAGGGTGAATCCGGAAGATCGGAGGAGCGGAGGAAGGATTTGAACAGATGAAGCCTCTGTTTTTTTTTCAAAATTTTTCTGACCGACCCGAAAATCTCCATCCAATCCATCCGAGCGTCCGGAATGCCGCCGTAAACGGCTTTTTCCCCGCCGGGAGGAACGAACGGACTTGACATCTTCCGCGGAATCGTGTATCATGGTATCCGGAATACGTCCGGCACCGCGCTGTCGGACTGAAAAACGGAGAAAACAATGGAAAGAATCCTGATTGATCTCGATCGCGGCTGGCGGTTTGCCCTGGGCGACATCGGAGCGGAACGGCGCAACAGCCATGCGGACTCCTACGGCACCTGCAAAGCCGGAGTGGTCCCGGGGCCGGGCGGCAAAAACTGGGACGACAGCGACTGGCGGGAACTCGATCTGCCCCACGACTATTTCGCCGAGAGCGACTTTTCCCCGGACAATCTGCTCTCCCACGGCTACCGGACGCGGAACAACGCCTGGTACCGGAAGACCTTCCTTCTCGATCCGGAGCTTGCGGGGCGTCAGCTGCTGGTCTGCTTCGAGGGGACCGCGGTCAACGCCGAGTTCTTCTTCAACGGCTCCCTCATGGCCCGGTCCTTCAGCGCGTACACCGAAACCGTCTTCGACATCACCGACCGGGCGTATTTTGACGGACGTCCCAACGTCCTGGCGGTCCGGATCAACGGCTTTGAAACGGAGGGCTGGTGGTACGAAGGCGCGGGCATTTACCGCCACGTGCGCCTGTACGCGAAGAACCCGGTCCATATCGCCCACAACGGCGTCTTCGGCAAGCCGGTTCTGAATCCCGGCACGAAGAACAGCTGGACCGTGGAAGTGAATACCGAGGTGGAGAACAGCGGATACGAACCTGCAAACGCCGTGGTCCGGGCGGAGCTCTTCGACGGGGAGACGGTGATCGCATCGGCCTCCTGCTCCGTCGCCTGTCCCGGTGACGCCGTCTCCGAAGCCGCGCTGAAGCTGAAAGTCTCCCGGCCCCGCCGCTGGGATGTGGACGACCCGTACCTCTACACCCTCCGCGTGACGGCGGAAAGGGAAGGGGAGCCGGTGGACAGCGCCGACGTCCGGATCGGTTTCCGCACCTTCTCTGTGGATCCGGACAGGGGCTTTTTCCTCAACGGCCGCCCTCTCAAGATCAAGGGGACCTGCAACCATCAGGACCATGCGGGCGTGGGCGTCGCGGTGCCGGATTCGGTGCAGTACTACCGGGTGAAGCGGCTCAAGGATCTGGGAACCAACGCCTACCGCTGCTCCCACAATCTGCCGGCGAAGGAGATCCTCGACGCCTGCGACGAGCTGGGCCTGATCGTCATGGACGAGAACCGGCGGTTTGAATCCCGTAAAGAGGTGCTCGAATACCTCGACATCATGGTGAAGCGGGACCGCAACCATCCCTCGGTCATTTTCTGGTCCCTCTTCAACGAGGAGCCTTTGCAGAACACCGCGGAGGGAGCCGCCATCTACCGGCGCATGAAGAGCAGGGTGCGGAAGCTGGACGACTCCCGGCTCATCACCGGCGCCATCAACGGCAGCATGGAGGGGGCCGGACTGGAGATGGACGTGACCGGCATCAACTACAATATTTACAGCGTGGAGGCCATGCACGCCCTGCATCCCGACCGCCCCGTCATCGGCTCGGAGAACAACAGCGCGGTCTCCACCCGGGGCTGTTACAGGAGCGACCGGGAAGGCGCGCATCTTCTGGCCTGCTACGACGAGGAGAACGTGCCGTGGGGTCAGAGCATCAGGGAGACCTGGGACTTCACGCGGAAGCACGACTATTTCTCCGGTATCTTCATCTGGACGGGATTCGACTACCGGGGCGAGCCCACGCCCTTTGACTGGCCCTCCGTGTCCTCCTCCTTCGGGATCATGGATACCTGCGGGTTCCCGAAGGATTCGTTCTACTTCAACCGGGCCTGCTTCACCGAAGAGCCGATGATCCACATCCTGCCCCACTGGAACCACGAAAAGGGTGAGATCGTGCGGGTCATGGCTGCTACCAACTGCGAGGAGGCGGAACTCTTTTACGGAAACGAATCCCTCGGCCGAAAGCCCGCGGACGTATGCGCGCCCCCGGAATGGCAGGTCCCCTTCAAGGCGGGGCGGCTGACGGCGAAGGGCTACCGGAACGGAAAATGCGTCGCCCGGGACACGGTGCGCACCGCAGGGAAACCCGCCGCCATCCGGCTGACACCGTTCCGCTCCTCCATCCGGGACGACGGAGCCGACACGGCGGTGGTGAACGCCGCGGTGGTGGACCGGTACGGCACGGTGGTCCCGTATGCCGACACCCTCATCCGGTTTTCCGTTATCGGGGACGGATTTGTGCGCGGCGTGGGCAACGGGGACCCGAACAGCCACGAATCCGACGTTCTCCCCGAGCGGCACGCCTATCACGGCCTCTGCCAGATCCTCGTCACCGCGAAGACCGGGGCCGGATCCGTCGCGCTTCGGGCGGAGGCGGAGGGACTTCCCGCGGCGGAGCTTGCGTTTGACGTCGAACACGTCCCCGCGCCGAGAACGGTGCAGAATGTGTCCGACTTCGTCCTCGACGGCTTCACCATGTCCTCCGTGACCGAAGAGAAGCCCGACGCCGTCCGGAAGATCGAGGACAACGACATGAACTCCTTCACGCCCGTGCGGTTCGAGTGGAACTCCTTCGGCGGCGATTTCGTCTCCGGCTGGCGGATCTTCCGCGTCACTCCGGAAGTGCGCCGGGGCGGGACTTACCGGATCCTCTTCGGACGGATGAAGGGGAAGAGCGCGGAGGTCTTCGTCGACGGCGTGTCCGTGGGGAGAACGGATCCCCCGGGCGGCGGCTTCACGACGGAGGACTTCACCCTCGAACCCGGGTCCGCGCCTGACATCCGCATCCTCATGGAGGGGGACGGAAACGGCGGCTGCGGGATCGCGGGGATCGTCCGGCTCCGCCGCATGGACTGACCCTCGGCACACGGGGAAAGGTCCGTCCGCGTACTCTGTAATACTAATCTCAAACTAAAAGGGAAAACGCGGCTTCTTGAAAGAAGCCTGGCAAGAACTTCTGAAATGGGAAAAGGACAGGCTAGACCAATAACGT
>CACZNC010000099.1:0-1705 GCA_902782445.1 uncultured Ruminococcus sp. | reverse complement strand
GTGTCATGTTTGTATATATGGCATTCCCACCCCGTCGTTCGCACTCTACGGAGAGCGATCAAAACCCATATAGTTAGCTTTTTAGAGCGAGAATAGTATAAGACCTTAAGTCGTTCTCCTGTCAAGGCTGCTGCGGGGTATCCTTCTGACATGAACACCTGCCGGAAATATCATGGAGAAAACCATTATTGCGGGTGATCGTCAGGCAGGATACCCCCGAAAACTTTATGAAGGTCGGAGATCTTATCATGCAGAGCCGGAGACCGCTTCATTTCGCGTTGCCGTTACAGGACCCCCGGACCGTATCGACCGGCCTGAAACAGCGGGCGTGAACCGGAGCGGGGAGAGATCCGGCCTGCTTTTTATAGTCTGTATTCCATCTGGATATCAAACGGCTCCTCCGCCGCCAGTTCCTCATTGATTTCTTCCGCAAAACCGCATCCGAGCGCCCGGTATGCCGCCTGGGACTCTTTTGCGGAATGAGCCGAAATGTACAGTTTGTCCGCCCCAAGCCGCCGGGCCTCTTCGCAGACCATGGAAAAGAGCTTTCTGCCGATGCCCCGGCGTCTGTATTCCTCCGATACCTGAAGACAGACCAGCTGCACATATCTTGCCGCAGTTCCGAATATCCGGTGGGAGACAGTCGCAAAACCGATGATCCGCCCGCCGTCGAACGCGCCGAAGCCGGTCTGGTCGAGGTCCATGTGACGCGCCATGTCTTCCGCGATCTCCCGGCACTGCTCCCGCGGCCAGTTTTCTTCATAGGCATTCGGCACAAGCTCCCAATCGCTGCCTATCTTTCTCAGGCACTCCGTGACAGTTTGATGCCGGACAAAATCATCCAGTGAATGACCTGTGAAATTGTACTTGTCCAGTCTCCTGTATTGATAATCCATTCCCATAGTCTTTTTTGTTTCCAAAACCACGCGTCATCATTCCTTTCTCACCGCCGGGGAGCATCCCACGCCTGCAGGGGCGGTCATGCCGCTATCCTTCATAAACGCAGATATCTCATACCATGTTCATCCATATCCCTCACGGAAAACCGGTCAAGAATCACCATGACGTCGATATCGCTGTTTTCATGAGCTTCGCCAGCTTCCCTGCAGCCCCATGTACAGCAGACGCTCTCCGAAAGCCGACCGGCAGTTCATGATCAGATCAGCCAGGTATTTGTCCAGATCAAACATTGTCACTTCACCCCATAGGTCGCAATAAAGTGCCTGCTGAACGCTTCGATCTTCCTGGTCGCATCCTCTGTTTTTTCCTGTTCACGGTCGCACAGATGGATCAATGCGGAAATCGGCGCGGTATAGGCGAAAGCCAGCATTGCAGGATCATCCCGCCGAAGCAGCCCCTTGTCCATCATGCCCTGAAAAACATGGGTGAAGATCTGCGTCAGGCCGGTAAGAAAATGCTTTGTGGCGAGTTCTTTTGCCCGTTCATCGCGAAACTGCTCGACGGTGAGAACCTTGCGGGTCATCACAATCTTTTCGTCATGGACTGTAATGTTGACCATATGCATTGTCATCTCTGACAGTTCTTCCAATGAATCCGGAACGGGAGGAAGGTTCTCGGCTGAGCCGAAATGATCCCCATAGTAAGCGATCATCCTGTCAAGAAGCGTATTCCAGATTTCCTCCTTGCTTTCGAAGTGCTTATAAATCCCGGACTTCACAAGCCCGAGCGATGCACTCAGTTCACG
>CACZNC010000098.1 GCA_902782445.1 uncultured Ruminococcus sp. | reverse complement strand
ACTTTCTAGGAGTTCCTCTTTTGGTTCTTTTCTCCTCGATAAAGGAGAAAAGAACAGCGATATCTCTGGATGACATCATTTAGAACGGAAATAGTATAAATCGTTTTTTGCCTGAATCTGTCCGAGCGGTCCGGGACGGGATTTCGTGCGGGATGGGAGTTTGCGGTTTTCAGAGATGGGAGCGCTTCGCTGGGATTTTGGGGACGCGCGGTTCCGTATCGAAAAACGCTTCTCCTTCCCCGCGCACTCCGGCAGATTGCAGACTGAAAGAGCCGGAACATGGAGTTTACCCCGCGCGGTCTACGATGTGCAGTTGAACCCGTGCACGGGACAAGCCCGTGGCCTTGCGGCGGCATTTCAGGCGCGCATTGAAAAGGCCGCGCATCCGGAAAACTGAAACCGTGTCCCCTCTTCGCGCCATGATACGATCCGGAGCGGCGGAAAACAGAACCGAATAAATCAGAAACCGTCAGAGCGGAACAGGAAGTTCTACCCTGACGGTTTTTTCGCGGGACAAAGCCCCGAAAACAGAATGTTTCACGTGAAACAATACCCCGAACCCCCTTGTCTCTCTTCCCCCGCGCGAGGACAGACAATCAGTTTCCGGCAAACATAACCGCGACAACGCCGAATGCGCGCCTGAATCACTGCATGTTTCAGCTATCCGAACACAGACCGCGCGAGGTTGGCCCCATGTCCCGGCTCGTCCGGCTTGAATCGGAAAGACCGCGCGAGGATTGCTCCATTCCTCAGCTGTAAGACCGCGCGTCTCCCGAATCCAGCGAAGCGCTCCCATATCCAAAAACTCAAATCCCCAGCCCAAACGAAATCCCGCCCCGGACCAGGCCGATGAAAAGTCACAAAAGATCAATATTCGCCTTCCGCGCCTGCTCGTGCTGGAGCTCCCGGGGGATTTTGTACACCCGCCCGTCCTTGACGAAATTTGCGCCGGTCTGCTTGAAGTGAAAGGGCACGCCCTCCTCCGCGCACTGATCCCGCAGCGAGAGGACCCATTCGTACCGGCATTCCCGGGCATCGGGACCCGATTCCCCGCCGCAGGTCACATGTTCGATCTTCCCGGTTTTCAGGAATTCCCGGATCCCGAGGGGCCCGAGGAGGGGTTCGGCGATCATTTCCCGGTGCCGGAGCGGCAGGGAGATGAGGATCGGGAGCCGCTCGTCCGCCCGCTTCTGGTTCTCGCAGGTGGAACAGAGCGTCACGTGCTCCCATCCCTCCCCCCAGTCCTCGGGGAGCGAAGCCCGGAACCGCGCGATCCGCTTCGTGATGATCGTGAAATCGAGGTCCCGCCGCGCCCGGATCATGTCCCAGATCTGCGGCCGCCAGAAATCCGCCTCCTCCACGAAAAAGTCCGACGTCATGCAGACATAGACCCGCTCCCCCGGTGGAAGGACATAGGACCCGTCCCGCCGCTTCGCCAGAGCCAGCCCGAAATCGGCGGTCTTCTGCACGATGGTGCTCACCTTCCCTATGCTCTCGTCCCGGCGGAACATGTAGCAGTGGAGGCACCCCTCGCTCGTCTTGTGACAGCCGTGCCACGGATTCCAGATCGCCATGATGATTGTCCTTCTTCCTGAATATTAAAGGGAGACGCGGCTTCTTGAAATGAAGCCCTGCTGAACAAGTTCAGCGGCAAGAACTTCAATTGGGGCAGAGCAGGGCTAACTCCATTTCGTTCAGTCTGTGTCCGCACACCCTTATAGTCATCCAAACTTATCAGAATTATCGCACGCGATGCTCATCCGCTCAACAAGTTGAGCAAGGAGATCATTCTCACTCTGCGGAGAGCGATCGAAACCCATATAGTTAGCCCCATAGCTTGAGATTAGTATTATTTTCGTTCCGCCAGCCAGATCTCCACCCGGGACTGGATCTTCTTCGCGCAGTCTTCCGCCGTGCCGACGCCGCCGAGGAAGGCCGAATACTCCTCGAAAATGATACCGCGGATTTCGGGGATGCCGCGCTCCGCCGGGGTGACGCCGATTTCGTCGAAGATCGCCGCGTATTTGTCCCGGTCCTCCGGTTCGAAGGTCGAGATGATCCCCGGATATTTCAGCTTCTTGTCCGGGTCCTCGTACTGTCTGGAATACTGCCCGCCGATGTAGCCGTCGTGGGGGATGTAATAATCCTCGTATACGGTGTCGTACCGGCGCGCCGCCATCTCGTCGAAGGAGGTTTTCAGGGCGGGGAGGCCCCCCTGTCCCCCTTCGGAGGTGAAGCACCGGCGGATGAGATCCCAGGCCAGATCCGGGGATTCACAGGCCGAGGAGACCGCGAGAGCGCAGGACGAGGTGACCGGCGTTCCCGCTCCTGCCCGCCTGACCGGAGAGGGCCAGCCGATCAGCTCCCAGTCCTTCGTGGAGTAGATCAGGATCAGCCTCTGCAGACCGGCTCTTTCCCCCATCGCGACCGCGCGGATCTTTCCGTCCATGCGGGGCTTCGCCAGTTCTTCCTCGTTCATGGAGGCGTAGGGGGAGCGTAGACTGTACTCCTGAAACGTGGGCAGACCTTTCGCAAAGTTCAGCCAGCGGATGAATTCCGGGCTGTCGAAGGAGCAGGTCCCCGCCTCCGCGTCCACGAAGATCATGTATCCTCCCGCCCCGTCGAGGAGGGGAAGCCCGGACTGGGTGAGATCCTGCATCAGGACGCAGTCCTCCGGCAGGGATTCCGCATAGTCGAGGACCTCGGAGACCGTCCAGTACCCCTGCTCCGCGAATCCGCCGAGGAGTTCCGGGGTGGAGACGACGGTGGTCCCGATCATGAAGTTCGGCGCGATCCCCCACATCCCGCCCCGTCCGTCGTCGAAGAGCCGCCTGACGCATCCGAACAGATTGTCCCCGTTCACCGTGTCGTCGGCGGCGAGATAGGGGGTGAGATCGGTGTACAGCCCCGCCGCGAAGAGATCCGTCATGTGCCGGTCGGTGTCCGCCCCGACGACGATATCCGGGGAGCCGATCCCCGTCACCATGTCCCGGATCAGCTTTTCCTGCCCGGCGTTGTAATTCGGATAAAGGGACCAGTCCTCGGTGACGATCCGCACGTCCGGGTGACTGCCGTTGAAGGAGTTGACCCCCTTTGTCACCGCGTAGGGCAGGGACCGGAAATAGGCGAGTTTCAGCACCCGGACCGTCCGCAGATCGATATCCTCCGCGGGGAGGTACGCGGTGAGGATCCCGCCGTCCCACGCGCTTTCCCCGGCAGGGATCGAGAAAAAGAAGACGGCTCCCTTCGAGATCCCGACCGGAGACACGCCCGCCCTTGTGATGACGGAATTGGTGAAATTGAGGAGCGTCTCCTTCTCCCCGCCGTCCTCAAGGGGCCGTCTGCCCCAGATCCCCTCACCCCCGACGGACCAGTAGGCGTACCCGTCGGAGCCGGGATAGATGGTGGCCCCCGACTCCTCGAAGGGCCCGATCTCCCCGCTGTCCGGGAAGATCTCAGCGGCTTTTTCGGCGATCCCGTCGTTGAAGCAGGCGTAGACCCGCCCGTCTTCTGAAACGGCGACGGTGTTGATCCCGCCGGTCTGCATTTCCGGCACGATGGAGCGGAGCTTCTTTCCCTCCGGGGAGAGCACGAGGATCTCGGAATCGGCCTGGGACACGGCGATCCACTGTCCCGAGGCGTCGCGCACGGGTCCCCAGATCCCCTCCGGCCGGGTCCCGAAGAGGGAGAGGATATCGTCCGTCTGGAGGACCCATCCGCCGGACCTCGCGTCGAACCGCCCAATTCTGCAGCGGCGGTTCCCGTTGTCGTCCACGGAATAAAGGCCGCAGGAAAAGCCCTGCCCGTCCGGCTCGGCGAATCCGCCCTGAATGCGCGCGTCCGACAGAACGAGATCGGCGATCACGTCCTCCTTCCCGTCTTCCGCTGAAAAACTGCGCAGGGAATACCCGAAGCAATAGGAGGTTTCGCCGTACTCTTCCAAGGTCTGGCAGAGGTAATAGATGGTTTTCGTCTCCGGATCCGCAAGAGGGACGAAATTCGGGACGATCCGGACCTTTTCCGACGTCCTCGCCGATTCCCGGAAAACGTGGGTCAGAATGTTCGGATCCCCGTCTTCCGCCTCCGCCGGCCCGGGCCCCGGCTTTCCGCACCCGAAGAGGGAGAGAAGCAGAACCAGCGCCAGAACCGCCGGAATGAAACGCTTTCTTATCATCGGGATTCTCCTTTCCGCGACCCCCGCGCCGTGCAGACGATCCCCGCGTTCTGCGGCTATGTTTCACGTGAAACGCCGGGATCTGCCGCTTCTATTGTAGCACGGATCCGGGCGGATGTCAACAGGAGATTGACAAAAAGAAAAAGAGGGGAGTAGGTCTGCAGCGGGATGGGGGAAAGTGCGGGATTATCGGGTTTTATATGGGAGCGCTCCCATACAAAAACCGTAAATTCCGCACCTCACCTCAACCCGAAACATACCTCACTAAAAAACCGTCAGGGCAAAACCGAAGTCTCACCCTGACGGCGTCTTATTCGTTTTTCAGCGGCAGTGATCCCGCTTTTCCGATATTATTTGTAGGACAGTCTCGCGATCAGACGGCACACGGCGGCGATGTCGTAGCGGTGCATCGCGCGGTTGGTGTCGAAGGTGGAAGCGGTGGCGAGGTTCAGCGAGATCGCGTTGTCGCGGACGCTGGCCTTGCGGTTGAGCTTCGCGAAGGTGACACGGTTGAGGTCTTCGAGGGCCTCGAGGTAGTTCTTCACGATGGTGCAGGCCTGCTGGACGGTCAGAGCGGCGTCAAAGTCGGTCTTGTTCGTGACGACGCCGTAGTTGACGGCCCAGTTGCGGCGGTCGGTCGCGTCGTTCAGCTTGCCTTCGGTGTCGGAGAGCTCGGCGAGCGCGGCTACGAAATCGCCCACGGTGACGGCGTTGCGGCCGGAGAAGTAGAGGCTGCCGTTCTTATCCTTGGCAGCGGCGCCCATGATACCGCCCTCGGTGACGTATTCGACCGCGGCGAGGTACTTGGATTCGATATCGACGTAGGGATTCTGCCAGCCGAAGGTCACTTCGACGGTGTGGTTGGCGGTGAGCTTCGTGAAGGTGTAGGAGGAGAGGGAGCCTCTCGAAACGCCGTCGATCTTCACGTCCACGACCTTGTATCTGCCGGAGCCGGCGATGAAGTTGTAGACGACGGTGTCGGAGTTCTTCGCCGTGACCTTCGCGTAGGAGGAGAGGTACTTGGAGTTCTTCGCGGCGGTGACGGTCCCGTTGCCGGAGGCGGTGAGGGTGATGGTGTAGTCCTTCAGGGTCTCGGTCTTGACGAAGTAGGGACGGACCGTGGTGTCGCTCTTCACGGTGAAGGTGACGGAGTTGTTCTTCGGGGTGACGCTGGAGCCGTTGACGAGGACTTCCGCGAGGGCGTAGCCGGTCTTCGGGTAGAACACCACCGTCTTTTCCTCGCCGTACTTGGCGTAGGAGGAGCCCTTGATCTCGTAATCGCCGCCGGCGGCAGACACGACGTTCACGGAGTAGTAGGAGTAACCCGGATAGTAGGAACCCGGATAGTACCAGGAATCCTCGTCGACGACGATGTTGAAGGTGTGGTCGGCGGAGCACTTGTACTGGGCGAGGAGCTTGCCGTTTTCATAGAAGAGGGTCTTGAACTCGGCGGTCTTCGAGCAGCCGGAGTGCAGGCAGGTCATGGTCTTCGGGACATTGGCGGAGGGAGTCGTCGGCTGGATGGGATCGGCGGCGATCCAGCGGCCGCAGTACCTGCAGACGAGCAGGTCGAGGATGGCGGAGCCGTCGATGATGCTGCCGGTGTAGCGGTCAAAATCGGACTTGCCGCAGCCGGGGCAGACGGGAGTCTTCGGGCCGGAAGCGGGCTTCTTCGCGGAGAGGACGCCGGAGTCATGGCAGGTCGGGCATTCCCAGTAGATCACGCCGTTTGCGACGTAGAAATACGCTCTGCCGGAGCACTTGTCGTTGGGGCACTGGCCGAACCAGTTGGTGATGATGTCGGAGCCGGAGAGTCCGCCCCAGTAGTTGTAGACGGGCAGGAAGCCGTCCAGGGAGAAGGACTTGCCCGCACCCGCGCTCTGGGACAGCAGACCGAGGATCTGGTCCTGGGTATAGACGGGGTAGGACGATGCGGCGAATGCGGCGGTGGAGAGTCCCGCGAGGGTCAGCACCGCGAGCAGAAGGGCGAAAAACTTTTTCATGGCGAGGATCCCTTTCTGAAATATGGTGGAAAAATCGGAGAAAACCGCCGGGGGACGTCCCGTACAGCGGTCTCGGATTCGCATACACGGATTAGACGTAAAGGAGAGGGAAAAAGTTCCCTGATTTTTCAAAAAAATCGTAAATTTTTTTCGGGGGAACGTAAAATTTTCCGGGGCCGGGATCGAGGAGCGGTTTCATACCAATAGACCCGGCTCAGCCCCAGAGATCCCCGATCTTGCGGTACCTCTGATACCGGGCGGCGAGGAGGGTGGAGATCCGGATCCGGTCGGTCTCCTTCAGGGTCGCGGCGAGGAGTTTTTTCAGTTCCTTCGCGATCTGTTCGGGACTCTTGTTCCCCTCCTCCAGCACCACGTCGGCGATCCCCAGTCTCTGCAGATCGGCGGACGTGAGCCCGAGCAGTTCCGCGGCGTCCCTCGCTTTCGAGGCGTCCTTCCACAGGATCGTGGCGCAGCCCTCCGGGGACACGACGGAATACACGGCGTTCTCGAACATGATCATCCGGTCGCAGACGCTGAGTGCGAGGGCCCCGCCGGATCCGCCCTCCCCCGTGACGACGGTGAGGATGGGGGTCTCGAGGGCGGCCATTTCCCAGAGGTTCTGCGCGATGGCCTGTCCCTGCCCTCTCTCCTCGGCGGTGATGCCGCAGTACGCGCCGGGGGATCCGACAAAGCAGATCACGGGGCGGCGGAACTTCTCGGCCTGCTTCATGAGGCGGAGGGCCTTCCGGTAGCCTTCCGGGGAGGGACAGCCGAAATTGCGTTTCATGCGCTCCTCGAGGGTGTCGCCCCGGTTCATGGCAATGACGGTGACGGGCCGCCTGTCGAGGAAGCCGACGCCCCCCACGATGGCCCCGTCGTCGCCGAAATTCCGGTCGCCGTGGAGTTCGGTGAATTCGTCGATGATCTGTTCGATGTAGAAGGTGCCCTGTTTCCGGTCTGCCGCCCGCGCGGAAAGAACCTTATCGTATGCGCTCATGGCCTTTCCTCCTTATTTCGGCAGCTTCCGGTCGGCTTCCCGTTCCCGGGGCGTGTGGAGATCAATGAGACGCGCGACGGTCTCCTTCATCTTCTTCCGTCCGAGGATGAGGTCCGCGAATCCGTGCTCGAGCTGGAATTCGGCGCGCTGGAAGCCTTCGGGCAGAGTCTGTCCCGTGGTCTGTTCGATGACGCGCTGCCCCGCGAAGCCGATCAGGGCTCCGGGCTCGGCGGCAATGACGTCCCCCTCCATCGCGAAGCTGGCGGTGACGCCGCCGGTGGTGGGATCGGTGAGGACGACCATGTAGAACAGCCCGGCGTTGCTGTGCCATCTGCAGGCGACGGAGATCTTGGCCATCTGCATGAGGGAGAGGACCCCCTCCTGCATCCTCGCGCCGCCGGAGCAGGTGAATCCGACGACGGGAAGACCGTTTTCCGTGGCGTATTCGAAGACGCGGGTGATCTTTTCGCCGACGACGGTTCCCATCGAGCCCATCATAAAGCCGGAATCCATGACGAAGAAGGCGCATTTCCGCTTGTTGATCCGCCCGTATCCGGTGACGACCGCGTCCCGTTCCCCGCTTTTTTCACGGGCTCCGTCCAGCTTGGCGTCGTATTCGGGGAAGTCGAGAGGGTTGCCGCCGATCATGGCCGGATCGAGCTCCCGGAAGGACCCCTCGTCGATGGTGAGGCGGATCCGTTCCCGGGCGCTCATGCGGAAATAGCCGCCGCATCCGGGGCAGATCCACCAGTTGGACTTGAGGACCTCCTCGGGAGTTTCGCGGCCGCATTTCCGGCACTTCTGCATGACCCTTTCCATCAGTTCTCCTCCGGTTTCGGGGCGGCGTTCTCTTTCAGGGCGAAGGAAAAATCCGCCGTGACGCAGACCTCGCCATTGACGCGTCCGACGCCCTTCGCGAACCACATGGGTTTGAAGACCCGGGTGATCTCGCATTCGGTTTCGAAGAGGTCTCCGGGGACGACCGGGCGGCGGAATTTCACTTTATCGAGGCCGGCGTAGAAGGGAAGGGTCCCCTCCTTCATCTCGTCCCGGAGGCAGACGCAGGCGGACTGGGCCATCATTTCGCAGAGGATGACGCCCGGCACGACGGGATGCCCGGGGAAATGCCCGTCGAGGAACCACTCGTTCCCGCGGATGAGGATCTTCCCCCGCGCGTGTCCGTTTTCGTCCAGTTCCGCCTCGTCGAGCAGGAGCATGGAATCCCGGTGGGGAAGAAGGGTTTCAAGTTCTTTTCTGTTCATGTTTATCAGCAACCTTTTCAGGAATAAATGCGTTTCGATGCCGCGGATCCGGGGCGGAATGAAGCGCGGCGGAGAGATTTGATTTGTATTTGAGGGGTAAGGATGGAAGGGGACGCGCGGAGGGAAGCCGGAGAATCCGCCGATCCCCGCGGGCCGTTTCAAACTGCGGATTTGACGGGCTGAACAGTACGGCATCCCCGCGCGGCCTTCGCACGTGAAGCTGAAACATGCACGGGACAAGCCCGTGGGCTCCGCCGGCATTTCAGGCGCGCATTGTAAAGGGGACGGAGTGCGGTTTTCGAGTTGATGTTTCAAGTGAAACAATCGCAGTTTCGGACGGCTGCACCCCCGTTCCGCTTTTCTTTGTCATTCTGAGGAGCCTGCGACGAAGAATCTCCGCACTTGGAGGATGGGTTGGCCTTTTATCTTTGGGAGATTCTTCACTTCGTTCAGAATGACACGCTGCAGGAGGATTGGGACGTGCGGCGGCCGATTTGACGAAATAAACCCGAATGTTTCACGTGAAACATCTCGTCTTCCTCCGCACTTTGTCCCTCTTCCAATGCGCGCCTGAATCTCCGCCGGAGGCCGCAGGATTTATCCTGCGCATGTTTCAACTGCACGTCGGCGATCAAGCCGGGTTGACACCATGTTCCGGCTCGTCAAATCCGCAATCTCTATAAGCGCGCAGGGATCGGCTCATGATCCGGCTGAGCGCTGCGCGTCCTGCGCCCACTCTTTTTCCAACAAATCAATCCGAAAAAGTCAAGCCAAACTCCACCCCGCCGCAGACTTTCCCGGCCGTACCCGTTATCTCAGATCTTCCGCAGCGCGATCACGCTGTTGTGGCCGCCGAAGCCGAGGGAGGAGGAGAGGGCGAGGGTGGAATCGGTCTTTCTGGCTTTGTTGGGAGTGTAGTCGAGGTCGCATTCCGGATCCGGGTTTTCGAGGTGGATCGTCGGGGGGACGATGCCGGAACGGAGGGCGTTCACCGCCGCGATGGCCTCCACCGCTCCCGCCGCGCCGAGCATGTGGCCGGTCATGGATTTGGTGGAGCTGACGACGACTCTGTCCGCGTCTTCGCCAAACGCGCGGCGGATCGCCCGGGTCTCGGTGACGTCGTTGAGGGGAGTCCCGGTGCCGTGGGCGTTGACGTACACGCTCTCGCCGCTGCTCCATCCCGCTTCTTTCAGAGCCTGGGAGAACGCTCTGCCGGACGCTTCGGCCTCGGGATCGGGGGCGGTGACGTGGTGGGCGTCGCAGGTCGAGCCGTATCCCGCCACTTCCGCGAGGATCTCAGCTCCCCGGGCTTCGGCGTGTTCGAGGGATTCGAGGACCAGAGCTCCCGCGCCCTCCCCCATGACGAAGCCCGCCCGGTCCCGGTCAAAGGGGATCGACGCCCGCATGGGATCTTCGGAGAGCGACAGGGCGGTCATGTTCTGGAATCCCGCGACGGCGAGAGGATGGATCGTAGCCTCCGCGCCTCCCGCGACGACGGCTTCGCAGTATCCGTGCCGGATCGCGCGGTACGCCTCCCCGATGGCTCCGGTGCCGGTGGCGCAGGCGGTGGTGATGCAGATGCAGGGTCCCTTCGCGCCGAAGCGGATGGCGATGTGTCCCGCGGCGATGTTGCCGATCATCTTCGGGATGAACATGGGGGAGACCCGTCCCGGACCGCGGGCGAGCAGGGTGTCGTGCTCCTCGACGAAGGTCTCGAACCCGCCGATCCCGGAGCCGTAGTAGACGCCGAACTCCGCCGGGTCGACGGTTCCGGCGATCCCCGCCATCTCGACCGCCTCGCAGGCCGCCGTCACGGCGTAACGGGTATAGAGGTCCATTTTCCGCGTCTCGATCTTCGAGAGGTACGTCAGCGGATCGAAATCCTTCACCTCCGCCGCGACCTTGACCTTGAACCCGGCCGTATCGAAGCGGGTGATGGGCGCGATCCCGCAGACCCCGTTTTCCAGCGCGGCGCGGAAGGCATCCCGCCCGCATCCGACGGGGGAAACGACCCCCATCCCGGTGATAACTACCCGTCTGTCCATAATGATTCTCCTTCTCGAAGGAAATTCCCTGCGCGGGACAGGCGCCGGGAGGGACCATCTCAGGCCGAAGGCCCCTCCCGAGGGTCCCTTGGCCGTATGGCATAAACTTACAGCTCGTCCCGGAATCGAAAATCGACTGCGTATTCCATGTCCTCGCGCGGTCTGTGTTCGTGCAGTTTAACCCGTGCACGGAACAAGTTCCGTGGCCTCCGGCAGCATTTCAGGCGCGCATTGGGCACAGGGACGCGCGAACGGGAAGCCTAATCTGAAACTGCATCCTCGCGCACATGCTCAGATTCAGACAGACGTGCAGGCAGAACCGCGCGATCAAAAATCTGTTTGGCCTAAACATGGAGTTTGGGCGTTCTAATGTTTCACGTGAAACAATCACCGGAAAACCCGCACATTGTCCCCTTTTATATGCGCGATTGAATCTCCGCCGCGAGGCCGCAGGATTTATCCTGCGCATGTTTCGGCTGCACGTGCGAAGACCGCGCGAGGTTGACGCCATGTTCGGCTCGTCATTCTTGAATCTGTTCAAACGCGCGAGGATGCGGAAGCGGTTTTCGATGCAGGCCCGCGCGTCCCGACGCCGAATCCTTTTCCAAATAACAAAACCTGAAAATTACGAATAAACGATATCCCGAATAATAAAACCAGAAAATTACGAATAAACGAAATCCCGATTCAGCTTCCGTTCACATCGCCAGGCCGCCGTCGATGCGGACGACTTCTCCGGTGATGTACGCCGCGGCGGGGGAGCAGAGGAATACCGCGAGGGCGGCGATCTCCTCGGGCTTCGCGATCCGGCCGAGGGGGATCTGCTGTCTCAGCGGCGCGTCCTCCGGGATGTCCTTCGTCATGTCCGTCTCGACAAATCCGGGCGCGATGGCGTTCGCCGTGATCCCCCGGGAGGCAAGCTCCTTTGCGACGGATTTCGTCAGCGCCACGAGTCCCGCTTTCGAGGAGGCGTAGTTCACCTGCCCCGCGTTGCCCGTCAGACCTGCGATGGAGGCCATGTTCACGATCCGCCCGTATTTCTGCCGCATCATCTGCCGGACGGCGTGCCGCGTCATGTTGAAGGCGCCCCCGAGATTGATGTTCACCACCCGGGAGAAATCCTCCTCCTTCATCTGGGCGAGAAGGCCGTCCCGGGTGATCCCCGCGTTGTTCACGAGAATGTCGATCCGGCCGAAATCCGCGGCGATCCGCTTCACGGTTTCCGCCGCCTCGTCGAAGGAGGACACGTCGCAGCGGTAGGCTTTCGCCGTCACGCCGGTCTTCTCCGCGATCTCAGCGGCGGCTTTGCCCGAGAGGGATTCGTCGCAGTAGTCCACCACGGCGATGTCCGCGCCGCATTCCGCGAGGGCGGTGGCGATGGCGAGGCCGATCCCCCGCGACGCCCCGGTCACAACGGCTGTCTGACCCGAAAGGATGTTGTTCTGATAGATGCTCATGATTGTCTCCGTAATGTGTAAAGTGCGGGCAGCCGGTTTCCCGGGGATGTCCACGGGATCCGTCAAGGCTCCGCCGGGGATCCGGGTTTTCAGCCTTTGACCGCCTTCACCGTCTCCGCCAGCGTTTCCGCGTTCTCCGCCTGATAGACGGCGACGGACTTGTCGATCTTTTTGATCAGTCCGCAGAGGGTCTTTCCCGCTCCGCATTCGATGAAGGTGTCGATCCCCTTTTCGATCATGGCGCGGATCTCGTCGACCCAGCGCACCGGGTTTGCGATCTGCTCCGCCAGGATGCCGGGGTATGCGGCGGGATCCTCCGGGTACGGCCCGCCCGTCCGGTTCGAGTAGACGGGGATCCGGGGCTTTTTGAAGTCCGCCTCTGCCAGCACGGCCGCGAATCTCTCCGCCGCCTCCGCCATATAGGGGGTGTGGAACGCGCCGCTCACCGGCAGATCCACGAGCCGGGCCGCGATCCCCCGTTCGGAGAGGATTTCCCGGAACCGGGCGATCCCCGCGGCGGTGCCCGAAATGACGGTCTGCTCCGGGGCGTTGAAGTTGGCGGGATACGCCTCCGGGATCTCTTCGCAGATCGCGGCGATCACGGCGGGTTCGAGGCGCATGACGGCGGCCATCGCGGGCTCTCCCGGCATGGTAGCCGCGGCCATGAATTCCGCCCGCTTCGTCACGAGGGAGAAGCCCTCCTCCGCGCCGACGCCCCCCGCATAAGCCATCGCGGGCAGTTCCCCGAGGGAGAACCCGGCGGCGGCGTCCGCTTCGATCCCGTTTTCCCGGAGGGCAAGGGCGGCTCCGAGATCCACGAGATAGAGAGCGGGCTGGGTGTTGACGGTCTGTTTCAGTTCCTCCGCCGTCCCCGAGAAGGAGAGGTCGGAGATGCCGGGGCGGATCTTCTCCGCGGCTGAATAAAGGTCCCGGACAGCGGGAGAAACCCCGGCGAGACTCTGTCCCATACCGGGGTACTGCGCGCCCTGCCCGGAAAAAACAAAAGCGATTTTCGGCATTATTCCGGATGCTCCTTTGGCTGAATACACGCTGATTTACGAGAGGAATCCCGCCGCGCCGCGGAGCAGTTCTTCCGCTTCCCGGACGGTTTCTTCGACGATCTCCCGGGCGCTCTGCTCCTTCTTCACCATTCCGGCGATCTCTCCGGCGAGGAAGCATCCGCCCTTTTCGTCGCCGTCGATCGCGGCCTTGCGGAGGGAGCCCACGCCGAACGCTTCCAGCTCTTCGTCGGAAATGTCGGTGTATTCCACCTGCGCGTAGCGGCGGGAAAACGGCGTTTTGAGGGACCGGACGGTGTGCCCGAGACGGCGGCCGGTGACGATGGTGGAGGTGTCGGAGGCTTTCAGCACAAGATCCTTGTACTTCTGCGGGATGCCGCACTCGAAGGCCGCGAGGAACCGGGTCCCCATCTGGACGCCCGACGCGCCGAGCATGAGAGCCGCCGCCAGTCCCCGCCCGTCCGCGATCCCGCCCGCCGCGACCACCGGGATCTTCACGGCGTCGACGACCTGGGGGACGAGGGGCATGGTGTTGGCTTCCCCGATATGGCCTCCGCTTTCGCCGCCTTCCGCGATCACAGCGGCCGCACCGCACCGTTCCATCATTTTGGCAAGCGCGGCTGAGGCGACGACCGGAATGACCCGGCACCCGGCGGCGAGCCACATCTCCATAAAGGCGGAGGGATTGCCCGCGCCGGTGGTGACGATCTCCACCTTTTCCTCGGCGCAGATCTTCGCGGACGCTTCGGCCGAGGGAGCCTGAAGCATGATATTGACGCCGACGGGCTTCGACGTCAGGGAGCGGGCCTCGCGGATCTGATCTCTCAGAACGCTCCCGCCGAAATTCATGGCGGAAATGATGCCCAGTCCTCCGGCCTCCGAGACCGCCGCGGCGAGCCTTCCGTCGGAGACGTGGGCCATACCGCCCTGAAACACGGGGTAGCGGATCCCGCAGAGGGCGCAGAGGGGGGTGGAGATCACTTCGCTTCCTCCTCGACCTTCGCGACGAGATCGCCGACGGTCTTGCCCGCGTTGGCGGCTTCCACGGTGACGCCGAATTCGTCTTCGATGTCCATGAGGATCTCGACGATGGTGAGGGAGTCGATGCCGAGGGAAGAATACTCGGTCTCGGGGGTGATGTTCTCCGGATCTTCGCCGGACTTATCCGCGATGATGTCTCTGATTTTTTCGAAAGTGGTCATGGGAAATCTCCTTTATGTGTAGTTGAAATTTGGACGATAGTGCTGGAGCGGCTGGTAGGACGATTTAGTAGTTAGTAGTTAGTAGTTAGTAGTTAGGAGTTAGGAGTGAATGAGGAATTAGGAATGTGGAATGAAAGAAATTCAGAATTCAGAATGAAGAATTATGAATTGTTTCACGTGGAACAGCCATCCGGAAGTCTTCACTTTGTCCCTTTTCCAATGCGCGCCTGAATTTCTGCCGTAAGGCCGCAGGATTTATCCTGCGCATGTTTCAGCTGCACGAACACAGACCGCGCGAGGTTTAACGCAATGTTCAGCCCGTCAAGTCCGCAGTCGGAACAGAACCGCGGGGATCGTCGTATTTTCCGGCTGTCCTCCGCGCGTCCCCTTCCATCCTTATCCCTTCAAATACCAATCAAATTCTTTTGCCGCACTCCATCCCGCCGCGGAGTTCCTTCTTTATCTTAAAGACGAAAGCAATAGGGCAGGATTACCACCTTATGATCGCGCCCGCGCTCGAAAGCCCTCCTCCGAAGGCGGCCATCGCGACGAGATCTCCGCGTTTCAGGCGGCCGGCGCGGTTGGCTTCGTCGAGGGCGATCGGGACGCTGGCGGCGGCGGTGTTGCCGTAGCGCTGGATGTTGACGATGAACTTCTCCGGAGGCAGGCCCAGCTTCTTCGCCGCGAAGTCGATGATCCGCACGTTCGCCTGATGGGGAACGACGAGGTCGAGATCCGCGGGTTCGATGCCCAGCTTGCCGCACATCGAGCGGATATGCCCCACCATCTGGCCCACGGCAAAGCGGAAGGTCTCCTGTCCCGCCATGAAGATCACCGGGGGACGCTCGCCCTCGGGGACCTTGCGGAACGGGGACTGCCCCTGGTACGCCGGGATCTGGATGACGTCCGATCCGCCGGCGGTGTGAAGTTCGCTGACGAGGTAGCAGTCGTCTTCGTCCGCCCCGAGGACCGCCGCGCCCGCTCCGTCGCCGAAAATGACGCAGGTGGACCGGTCCGTCCAGTCGAGGATGCGGGAGATGCGCTCCGCTCCGATCACGAGGGCCTTTTTCACGGTCCCCCGGGCGAAGAATCCGGCCGCCGTCTCCAGGGCGAAGAGGAAGCCGGAGCAGGCCGAACTGATGTCGAAGGCCGGGCAGGACGCGCCGATGGCTTCCTGTACCTCGCCGGAGGTCGTCGGGCTCAGGTTGTCGGCGGTGATGGTGGCCGTGAGGATGAGATCGAGCTCATGGGGGTCGGTCCCGCTCATGGCGAGAGCCTTTTTCGCCGCTTCGACCGCGAGGGACGAGGTGGTCTCGGTGACGGAGATGCGCCTTTCCTTCACGCCGACCCGGGTGGTGATCCATTCGTCCGAAGTCTCCACCATCCCGGAAAGGTCGTCGTTTGTCAGAATCTTTTCGGGAGCCGCGCTGCCCGTGCCGAGAATCCGAAAGCCCATGCGGTGTCTTCCTCCTGAAGCTGCTGCCTCTGCCGCTGCCGGAAGCGAACCGGACGGCAATCTTTTTTGGTGCTTACAGTTCACTCATGGCAACTATTTTTGTTCCTACCGATTATAACAAATTCAGAGGCCCCGTGTCAATGGTTTTTCCTCCCCCGAGTGTTAACAATTTGTTACAACGCGCCGGGATCCTTGAAAATCGCGGGGATCCAATGTATAATAAGAAGGTAAAAATCCAATTTTTCCGAAAGGGAATCCTGATTCTATGGATAAAAACGAACGCAGAGTCGGCACGGTATCCCGCGGGATCCGCTGCCCCATCATCCGGGAGGGGGACGACCTCTCCGTCATCGTCACGGACAGCGTGCTCGAAGCCGCCGCTTCCGAGGGATTCGCCCTCCGGGACCGGGACGTCGTGGCCGTCACCGAATCCATCGTCGCCCGGGCCCAGGGCAACTACGCGACGGTCGACAACATCGCGGCGGACGTGAAGGCCAAGCTCGGCGGGGAGACCGTCGGCGTGATCTTCCCGATCCTGTCCCGCAACCGCTTCGCCATCTGCCTGAGAGGCATCGCGCGGGGAGCGAAAAAAATCGTTCTGATGCTCAGCTACCCCTCCGACGAGGTGGGCAACGAGCTCGTGTCCCTCGACGTGCTGGACGAGGCCGGGGTGGATCCCTGGTCCGACGTGCTGACCCTCGAAAAATACCGGGCGCTCTTCGGCGAGAACAGGCATCCCTTCACCGGCGTGGACTACGTCGCGTACTACGGGGACCTGATCCGGGAGGAAGGCGCGGAGTGCGAGATCATCTTCGCCAACCGTCCGACGGCCATCCTCGCCTACGCCGAAAACATCCTCACCTGCGACATCCACACCCGCCGCCGCACCAAGAGGATCCTGAAAGCCGCCGGCGCGAAGACCGTCCTCGGCCTGGACGACATCCTCACGGCTCCCGTGGACGGCTCCGGCTACAACGGGGACTACGGCCTGCTCGGCTCCAACAAGTCCACCGAGGAAAAGATCAAGCTCTTCCCCCGGGACGCGCAGGGGCTGGTCGAATCCATTCAGAAGAAGATCACGGAGAGATCCGGCGCGAAGGTCGAGGTCATGATCTATGGCGACGGCGCCTTCAAGGATCCCCAGGGCAAGATCTGGGAACTGGCGGACCCGGTGGTCTCCCCCTTCCACACCGCGGGCCTCAAAGGGACGCCCAACGAACTGAAACTGAAATACCTCGCGGACAACGACTACAAGGACCTCTCCGGCGACGCGCTGAAAGAGGCGATCTCCCGCTCCATCCGCGAGAAGGACGGGGACCTGAAGGGCTCGATGGCCTCCCAGGGCACCACGCCCCGCCAGCTCACCGACCTCATCGGCTCCCTCTGCGACCTCACCAGCGGCTCCGGCGACAAAGGCACCCCCGTCGTGCTGGTGCAGGGGTATTTCGATAACTATACGAATGAATGAGGAATGAGGAGTTAGGAGTTAGGAGTGGCTAGTGGTTAGTGGCTAGTAGAACCTGAAAAATCACCGCATAGGTAAGTCGGGAGTGTCAGCGCATAGGTAAGCCAGTGGTAAGTACGGAAAATTAACATCGAGCAGGGAATAGGGTTTTCCGA
>CACZNC010000097.1:9306-20178 GCA_902782445.1 uncultured Ruminococcus sp. | reverse complement strand
CGGAAAGACGTTTTGGATGTGGTACGGCGGCACCGCTGCGGCCGCCGACGCGACCGGCACCTGGAGCGCCTACACGGGCGTTTGGCACATGGACGAGGCGTCCGGCTCCGTCGCGGACGCCACGGGCCATGAACTCACGGCCTCCGTCATGGGCAACACGGCGAACTCCGTCGCCGTCGTAGGGCCCGTCGGAAACGGCCGCCAGACCGCCACCTCCGCGGCCAAGGGCTACCTTTCCGTCCCGAACTACGACAGCTTCGGCCTCGGCGGCACGTTCACGATGTCGGGCTGGGTGAAGATGACGGCCTGCACGTCCTATCCCCGCATGTTCTCCCGCAAGGCCTATTATGAGGACGCCAACGGCTGGGAAATCGAGATGAAAAACGGCAGCATGGCCAACTTCACCGCGCGCGGTTCTGGCAACTCGTCCAACGTAGACAAACCCTTGTCGACCACGCTTCAGGACGCTTGGTCCCATCTTGCGTTCGTCTACTCCGACGCGACGCTCACGGTGTATCAGAACGGCTCACAGGTCGCGACCGGCGCCATCGACGCCGCCACGGACAACGGCCTCGCGCTCTCCTTCGGCTGCGACTCCGACGGCTCCGAGACCTACCTGCAGGGCGCGTTTGACGAGTGCCGCCTCATGGGCGGGGCGGCCTGGCTCGCGTTCATACCCTCTGAAAAACTCCTCGGCGTGCGGATCGGCGGGCTCGTCTCCATTGCGTTTGCCGGGATCGTCTACGCCGTGCTGCTCTTCGTCTTCCGCGCCGTGACCCTGAACGAACTGAAAAACATCAAGAGAGGGGGCTGACCCCGCAAAGGAGGACAATATGAAATTCGATATCCGCGAAACCGCCCGGGAACGGGTCATTCTCTGCGCGCACCGGGGCATCTTCGGGGGGAACATCCCCTGCAACACCATCGCTTCCTTTGACTTCGCCATTGCCGAAGGCGCGGACATGGTGGAACTGGACGTCACCAGATCCGCCGACGGGGAGCTCTTCGTCTTCCACCCCGGCATGGAACGGAGGCAGTTCTGCCGGGACGTCAGCATCCGGAAAATGAACGCCGCCGAAGTCCGGGAACTGAAACTCTGCAACGTGGACGGGGCGGGGACCGAGCTCGGGGTCAACACCCTCGACGAAGTCCTCGAGCACCTGAAAGACCGGTGCTACATCAACATCGACAAATTCGGCGACTGCCCAGCCGATATCATCGCCTGCGTCAAGCGGCATGACATGAAGGACCAGATCATCCTGAAATGCTCCCCGAGAGAGGAAAATCTCGCGGTGATCGAGGCCTACGCGCCGGACATCCAGTTCCTGCCCGTCATCAAGGCGGACAACGGATGCCACGAAATGATGAAGCGGAAAAACATCAACTACATCGGCTCGGAACTGCTCTTCACCTCCGAGGAGGACGAAACCGCCTCCGAAGCCTACCGGGAGACCCTCCGCCGCGACGGCAAGCTCACCTGGGTCAACGCCATCGTGTACGACTACCGGGCGGTGCTGGCAGCGGGGCATTCGGACGACGCGGCGATCCTCGGGGATCCCGAATTCGGCTGGGGCTGGTGCGCCGACCGGTTTGACATCATCCAGACAGACTGGATCGGATCTCTCTCCCGCTACCTCGAAAAGACCGGAAGAAGATACAGAAAATAAAGAAAGGAACGGAGCCATGCGCAAAAGAAACGAGATCGCGCCGGAATACAAGTGGAAACTCACCGACCTCTTCCCGACCCCCGAGGACTGGGAGATCCGGATGAAGGAGTGCGAAGCCATGCTCCCCTCCCTCGCCGCCCTGAAAGGCACCCTCGGCGAGAGCGCGGAAAGCCTGTACAAAGCCTACGAGACGATGAACGCCTTTGAGGAAAAGTTCTCCCTCGCCGGATCCTACGCGTTCCTCGGCAAGGCGCTGGACGGAGGGGACACCGCCTTCCTCGCCCGGTGCGACAGGGTCGACGCCCTCGGAGTGAAAGCCGCCGCCCTGACCGCCTTCGCCGAACCCGAACTGCTCGCCATTGACGGTGAGACCCTCGCCGGGTTCATGAAATACCCGCCCCTCGGGAAGTACGCCCACATCATCGAAAACTCCGTGCGGCTGAAGGAACACACCCTCGACGAGAAGTCCGAAGGGATCCTCGCCAAATTCGGCAAGATCCGCGGCGTGCCCTCCGACGCCTATCATATCTTCACCAACGTCGAAATGAAGCTCCCCCCCGTCCACGACGAAAAGGGGAACGAGGCCGAACTCACCGCCGGGAATTTCCGCGCCTTCCGGGAGAACCCGAAGAAGGAAGTCCGCGACGAGGCGTTCCGCGCCATGTTCGGCACCTACGGCAGCTATATCGGCACCTTCGCCTCGATCTACGGCGGAAGCGTCAAGCAGGACAATCTGTTCGCCGACCTGCGGGGATATCCCTCCGCCAGAGCCGCGTCCCTCGCCTCCTCGAACGTCCCGGAATCCGTCTACGACTCCCTCATCGAAGCCGTCCACGCCGCGATCCCCGCGATGGAGAAATACCTCGATCTGCGCAAAAAGGCCCTCGGCCTCGACAAAATCGACGTCTACGACCTCTATACCCCCATGGTGGCGGACGTCGAATGGCCCATGCCCTACGATGAGGCGAAGCGTCTGGTCCTCGAAGCCGTGAAGCCCCTCGGGGAGGAATACCGCTCCGTGATCGCGAAGGCCTACGACGAGAACTGGATCGACGTCTACGAGACCCCCGGCAAGGAGTCCGGCGCGTTCTCCGCGGGGATCTACGGCGTCCACCCCTTCGTCAAGCTCAACTACGCCGACACCCTCGACGACGCGTTCACCCTCGCCCACGAACTCGGACACTCCATGCACTCCTACCTCTCCTCGAAGACCCAGGATTTCGCCAACCACAACTATAAGCTCCTCGTCGCGGAGGTGGCCTCCACCTGCAACGAAGTGCTGCTGACGAAATACCTCCTCTCCGTCGAAAAGGACCCGAAGCGCAGAGCCTGCGTGCTCAACAATTTCCTCGAAGGATTCCGCACGACGGTGTTCCGCCAGACCCTGTTCGCCGAATTCGAGCACAGAGCCCATCAGGCGGAAGCGGAGGGCACCCCCCTCACCGCGGACTTCCTCTCCGGGATCTACGAAGAGCTCGAGCGGACCTACTACCCGAACGCGGAGTTCCGCGACGAGATCCGGTACGAGTGGGCGTTCATCCCCCATTTCTACCGCGCGTTCTATGTCTATGTCTACGCGACGGGCTTCTGTTCCGCCGTCGATATCGCGTCCCGGGTGTTCGAGACCGGGGATGCTTCGGATTATCTGAAATTCCTCTCCACCGGCGGATCCGACTACCCGATCAACGAGCTGAAGATCGCGGGCGTCGATCTCACGAAGCCGGAGGTCGTGGGGAACGCCATGAAGGAATTCGAGAAGACCGTCGAAGAGCTTGAAAAGCTGATCGGCTGAGTGCCGGTTTCAATCCCGAAGGAGGGCGGACAAATGAGAATCATTCTGATCGGAACAAGCCACGGGGTGCCGGAGCCGCACCGCCGCTGTTCCTCCACACTGATCGAAATCGGCGGAGCGTACTATATCGTCGATATGGGCACCCAGACGGCGGAAGACCTTCGGCGCCGGGGGATCCCCTTCGAAGCCGTCCGGGCCGTGCTCTGCACCCATCCCCACGGGGACCACACGGACGGGCTCATCAATTTCACGGATCTCTGCAACTGGTATTTCAAGAAGGCCGAACCGCACATCATCCTGCCGAACCGGGAGCTGATCGACGCCATGGCAGCCTGGCTCGCGGTGACGGGCAGCGGGAAGCCGATCCGGGAGGGCATCCGTTTTTCCGTGCTGGAGGAGGGCGTGGTCTACAAGGACGAAAACGTGACCTTCCGCGCCATCCCGACCCAGCACTGCAAGGACTCCTTCGCGTTTCTCATGGAAGCGGAGGGGAAGAAGGTCCTCTTCACCGGGGATCTGCGCCATCCCACCGCCGATTTCCCCGCCACCGCCTTCGAGGAGGAGACCGACCTCATCCTCTGCGAGCTCGCCCATTTCTCCCCGGACGACTGCGTCCCCGTCTTCGACAAGACAAAGGCAAAGCGGATCCTGCACACCCACGTCTCCCCCCGCTGGAACGAGGAGCTCGCGCGCCAGCTTAAGGCGGAGCATCCCTACGCCTACGGGGTCGTGAACGACGGCATGGAGATCCTTCTGTAATCGGAAGGGAAAACGTCAATCATTCATCGGAGGAAGCATGGACAACACGCCTCTTTCTTATCATCCTTCGGTCTTCGCCGTCGGCGCGGACTATCAGATCATCTTTCTCACCGAAACCCGTGGCCTCGGCTGGATCGAGATCGGCGGGGAGCGGTATACCGACGAGGAGGCCGGACTGCTCTATTACGGCAGCGTCCACAAGATCCCGGTCCCCGGAGAGGTTTTGAACCGGGCGCGGAGCTATACCGTTGTCTTCGTCGAATACGCGGACAAGAAGCCCTATTACCCCGAGGGCGTCGAGAAGGTGCGCCGGACCTACGATTTCCGGCCCCTCGATCCCGCGGCGGAGAACTACCGCATCTTCCACTTCGCCGATACCCACGCCCGGGTGGAAGCGCCGCTCGCGCTCTACCGGGAGACCGGGGACTGCGACCTCGTCGTGCTCAACGGGGACATCAACGAACACAGCTACGAACTGAAAAACTTCGAGACCGCCTTCGCCCTTTCCTCCGGCTCCACAAAGGGGGAGATCCCGGTGATCTATTCCCGCGGCAACCACGACACGAGAGGCTACGCGGCCCAGGATCTTGTGAACTACATCCCCACGGCGTTCCGGGGCGGCAGACGGGAGACCTTCTACACCTTCCGCCAGGGTCCTGTCTGGGGTCTGGTTCTGGACTGCGGCGAGGACAAGTACGACTATAACCCGGAATACGGCGGGACCATCCTCTTCGATCCCTTCCGGGCGCGGGAGACCGCATACATCCGCTCCGTGATCGCCGATCGGAAGCGGGAATACGAGGCCGACGGGGTGAAGCTGAAACTCGCCGTCTGCCACGTCCCCTTCGTCGAGCACTTCTCCCATCCCTTCGACGTGGGGAACGAGATCTACGAGGAGTGGACGGCCCTGCTCGGCGAGATCGGGATCGATCTGCTCCTCGCCGGACACATGCACCGGGCGTATTTCATCCCCGCGGGCACCGGGAAATGCAGGAGCGCGGCTTTCCCGACGGCGGTCTGCTCGATCCCCTCCGTGAAGCGCGAAGACGGAAGCGATTTCTACGTCGGCGGGCTGATCGAAGTGAAGGGGGACAGGCGGACGGTCCGCCCGATTCCGCTCCAAGAGGAATGGGAGTTCTGAGCCGATGGCAAACTGGTTTGATCTCTTCGGCAGAAGCGCGGCACCCTCCGGCGGCGCACCGGAATATCTGGTGGTCGGACTCGGCAATCCCGGGAAGGAATACGTCTATACCCGGCACAACGCGGGCTTCCTCGCGATGGACTACATGACGGAAAAGCTCCGCCTGCCCGACCTCCGCGCCTTAAAATTCAAAGCCCTCACGGCGGCCGCGGATCTCGGGGGGAAGCGGGTCCTTCTCATGAAGCCCCAGACCTATATGAACGCCTCGGGGGAAGCGGTGAAGGAGGCGGCGGATTTTTATAAGATCCCGCCCGAACGCATCCTTCTGATCTCCGACGACGTCGCCCAGGAGCCCGGCCGCATGAGGATCCGCCGTTCCGGTTCCGACGGGGGCCAGAAGGGACTGCGCTCCGTGATCGAGCATCTGCATTCCGACGCCTTTCCCCGCATCCGCATCGGCGTCGGCGCGAAGCCCCATCCCGACTGGGACATGGCGGACTGGGTGCTCGGAAAGATCCCCGAGGCCGACCGGGAAAAGATGTTTTCGATTTTCGGGTGCGTCGCCGAAGCCGTTCCGATGGTGCTGGACGGCCGGATCGACGACGCGATGGGGAAGTTCAACGGCGTGAAGTTCTGAACCCTTCCTTTTTCCCTTTCTGAATCAGGAGTTTTATGATCAACTATTCTTTACTCTGCGACCTCTTCCGGCTGAACCGGGAGTATGCTTCCCTCTGCGCCGCCCTTGCCGCTCCCGTGACCGGACGGAGAAAGCCCTTTTCGGCGAGCGGTCTGTCCGACGGGGCGGAGACGGTCTTCACGGCCTGCGTCGCCGAGGATTTTGCCTCCGCGAACGATCCGCCCCTCATCCTGTTCCCCGACGAAAAGCAGGCGGCGAAAGCCCGGGATTTTCTCGTTTCCCTCGGGATCCGGGCTGCCCGCTTCCCCGCGAGGGAGTACTGCTTTTCGAACATCGGATCCTCCCATGACACCGAGGAAGAGCGGCTCTGCGTCCTCTCCTCGCTGGCGGGCGTTCTGCCGGAGGAGGAAAGGGTGCGGGCCGTCGTCTCCACCCCGGAAGCCGTTCTCCAGATCACCCTTCCGCCGGAAAACCTGCGCCGCCTCTCGGTGACGGTGGACGCGGACGGACCGGTGGATCCCACGGAACTGGCCGGATCCCTCGCCGCCGCCGGATATGTCCGCGTGGAGCTCTGCGAAGCCCCCGGACAGTTCGCGGTGCGGGGCGGGATCGTCGATATCTATCCCCCGGCGGGGCAACCGGTGCGCATCGAACTCTTCGGAGACGAGGTGGACCGGCTTGCGTATTTCTCCCCGGAGACCCAGCGGTTTGCGGAGGACGCCCCCCGGAAGCTGATTTTCCCGCCCGTGAGGGAACTGATCCTCTCCGCCGAGACCCGGGAAGAGCTCTCGAACGCCATCCGCCGCCATCTGAAACGGCTCGGGCAGGCGAAGGACGGCGGGGAAGGGGACGATCCTGTCCGGGCGAGGGCGGCGTCCATCCTCGCGGGGGAACTGCAGTCCCTGGATAACGGGTTCGAGCTGAACTTCGCCGACAAATACCTCCCCCTCATCTACCCGGACGCCGACTGCCTCCTGGAATACGCCTCCGGTCCCCTGATCCTCTTCGATACAGCCATGAGCGAGGAACGGTGCCGGGCCGCCGCGGGACTGGTGGAGCAGAGCGTCGCCGGTCTTTCCGAACAGCTGGAGCTTCCCCCCCAGAAGGACGGCCGCTGGATGCGGGACTTCGACGAGATCCTCTCCCGTCAGGCGGGGCCGGTGGTCCTGACCGACTCCCTGACCCGGACGGGGACCGCGGCGGCCAGCGTCTTTCTCTTCAACACCCGCCACGTGTCCGCCTACGCCGGGAACACCGCCCTCTTTTTTGAGGATCTGCGCCGCTTCACAGACGAGCGGATCCTCTGCGCCGTCCTCTGTTCCTCCGATTCCGAGAAGAACGGTCTGCGGGACGCCCTGATCGCCGAGGGGTATACCGCGGTGACGGCGGACGAAGGGGACAGCGGGGATTATCTCGGTTACGCGGGCAGGGCCAATCCCCCGGTCCTCCTCATGACGGGAGAATTCCCAGGCGGGTATGCCACCGTGACGCCGAAATTCGCCCTCATGGACTTCTCCCGGGAGGCGGCGAGACCTTCGCGGGGCCGGTATCTGCGCCAGCCGAAGAAGAAAAAGACCGCCTCCGAAGCCATCCTCTCCTACGCGGACCTCGAAGTGGGCGATATCGTGGTACACGACGCCTACGGGATCGGGCAGTACATGGGGCTCGAAAACCTCGTGATCGACGGGAGCGCCCGGGACTATGTACACATCCGGTACGCCGGCAGCGACAAGCTCTTTCTCCCGGTGGACCAGCTGGACCACGTCTCGAAGTATATCGGCGCGGGGAGCGATACGGGGACGGTGCGGCTCTCGAAGATGGGCGGAACGGACTGGAACCGCGCCAAGACCCGAGCGAAGGCCGCCACAAGGGAAATGGCAAAGGAACTGATCGAGCTCTATGCGCGCCGGAAACGGACCCGGGGCATCGCCTTCGACCCGGACGACGATATGTGCCGCGAGTTTGCCGACTCCTTCGAATACGAGGAGACCGACGGCCAGCTCGCCGCCATCGCCGATATCCGCCGGGATATGGAACAGCCCTGGCCGATGGACCGGCTCCTCTGCGGCGACGTGGGCTACGGCAAAACCGAAGTCGCGCTCCGGGCGGCCTTCAAGGCGGTCATGAGCGGCAAGCAGGTGGCGGTCCTTGTCCCGACGACCATCCTCGCCTACCAGCACTATCAGACCTTCCTCTCCCGGATGCGGGCCTTTCCCGTGCGGGTGGACATGGTGTCGCGGTTCCGCAAACCGGCGGAGCAGGCGGCGTCTGTCCGCAGGGTCGCCCGGGGGGACACCGACATCATCATCGGCACCCACCGGCTGATCTCGAAGGACGTGAGCTTTCACGATCTCGGGCTCATCATCATCGACGAGGAACAGCGGTTCGGCGTCGCCCAGAAGGAAAAGCTGAAACAGATCAGCGTCGGGGCGGACGTCCTCACCCTGACCGCCACGCCGATTCCCCGGACCCTCAACATGGCGATGGGCGGCATCGTCGACATGAGCGTGCTCGAGGACGCGCCGGGACTCCGCTCCCCCGTCCAGACCTACGTGATGGAGTACGACGAGGCCCTGATCCTCGAAGCCGTCCGTCGGGAACTGCGCAGGGGCGGACAGGTCTTCTACCTCTACAACAAGATCGAAGGGATCTACGGCGTGGCAGACCGGATCGGAAAGGCCATCCCCGACGCCCGGATCGCCGTCGCCCACGGGCGGATGGAGAGGGACGAGATCGAGGAGGTCTGGGACTCCCTGATCCGGGGCGAGGTGGATATCCTCGTCTGCACCACGATCATCGAGACCGGGGTCGACATTCCCAACGCCAACACCCTCATCATCGAGAACGCGGAAAACTACGGTCTCGCCCAGCTCCACCAGATCCGCGGACGGGTCGGGCGGTCCAGCACCAGAGCCTTCGCCTATTTCACCTACCGCCGGGGCAAGACCCTCACGGAGATCGCGGAAAAACGCCTCTCCGCCATCCGGGAATACGCGGAGTTCGGCGCGGGATTCCGCATCGCGCTCCGGGACCTCGAGATCCGCGGGGCCGGGAACCTGCTCGGCGCAGAACAGCACGGGCACCTCGACGCCGTGGGATACGACCTCTATATGAAGCTGCTCGAAGAAGCGGTGGTGGAGGAGAAGGGCGGGGAAAAGAAAAAAGCCCTCCCGGACTGCGCGGTGGACGTGCGGTGCGACGCGTTCCTTTCAAAATCCTATATCCCCTCGGCCCCCCAGCGAATGGACATGTACAAGCGGATCGCCCGGGTGGAGAACGAGGCGGACTACGACGACATGATCGACGAGATGTGCGACCGCTTCGGCGAACCGGATTCCGCCGCGGTGAATCTCTGCCGTGTGGCGCGGATCCGGGCCCTCGGGAGGCAGGCGGGATTTTCGAAGGTCGAGGAGCGGGACGGAGCGGTCCGTCTCTTCACCTCGGACATGGATGCGGCGGCGCTCCAGAGGCTGGCGGGGATCTATCCGACCCTCGGCGTCCGCGTGATGCTCGGCACCAATCCCCACATCACCATGAAGACGAAAAAGAACCTCCGCAACACCGAATTCCTCATCGAACTGCTGGAAAACTACCTGAAATTCAAATCCCCCGTCAGCGCGGCGGGAAACTGAACCTCCGCCAATCTCACCTCAGAAAGAGACCGACCGATGAAAACAAAAATCCATGCCATTTTGAGAATCGCGGCGCTTGCCGTCACGCTGATCCTGTGCCTCGCGTCCTGCGGGGAAGGAGGGGCGGTCATGCGGTGCGGATCCTCCTCGATTTCCGAGCGGGAATTCCGCTTCTACCTCGCCACCTATAAGGCGCGCTTCGCCCAGACCTATTCCGATTTCCGCGACAACGAGGCCTTCTACCGGCAGAGCGTGGGGGACGGGACTGCGGAGGACGTCCTGTTCGCCGAGGTGGTGAACAACGTCAGCTACTCCCTCCTCTCCGACGTTTTGTTCCGGGAGCACGGGCTGAGCCTTCCGAAATCCGTGGTCTCCGACGTGGACGGGTATATCGAGTCCTATCTCGAAGACTACGCCGACGGGAACCGGAACGTCCTCAACAAATCCCTCGGGGAGTACGGCGTCAACATCAAGATCTTCCGGGAGATCCTGCTCCGGGACGAACGGGCGTACCGGCTGTACGACTATCTCTACGGCGAGAACGGGACCGTCGGGGTGAACGACGACGACCGGCAGGCCTATCTCGAAGCGAATTACGCCCGGGTGCGGCACATCTACGTCAACAACGCCTACGTCTACGAGACCGACGCCGCGGGCCGCCCGGTGTACGACGACAACGGCTACCAGAAGCAGAAGCCGATGGAGGGCGACGCGCTCAAAGCCAAGAACGAACTGATCGCGGCCATCGACGAGGCCCTCGCGTCGGGGGAGGACTTCGAAACGGTCTACGAAGCCGCCTCCGAGGACAAATACTACAAAGAAGGATATTATATAACCCGGGACATGGATTTCGTCGAGGGCGTGGTCCGTTCCGCCTTCGATCTGGAGATCGGCCAGTGGACGAAGGTCGAGTCTTCCGTCGGGGTCCACTACGTCATGCGGCTCCCCCTCGGGGAAAAGCCCTGGGCGGACGAATCCTGCGCCGACTTTTTCCCGGACTACGATGAAATGGTCTCCTCCCTCCTCTTCACCGAAATGCTGGACGGCATGAAGGACCGGATCGAATACGACCTCGACCTGCTCTCCCAGTACTCCGTCGAAGCCTCCCCGACGAATACGAGGTTCCAGTAATACTATATTCCTTTTATAAAGCTGTCTTCATGGGTTTTGATCGCTCTCCGTAGAATGCGAACGACGGGGTGGGAATACCATTTATCCAAACATGACTTCATCCATCCCACCCC
>CACZNC010000097.1:0-9289 GCA_902782445.1 uncultured Ruminococcus sp. | reverse complement strand
AACTTCACATTATTGATGTAGCCTGTCCCTATCCATTTCAGAAGTTCTTGCCAGGCTTCTTCGGGGAAGCCGCGTAACCCCTTAGAAGGGATTTAGTATAAAAAACGAAAGCTCCGCAGTCCGTTCATGGTCTTGCGGAGTTTTTTACGGCAGGGAGACCTTCGTCCCCGCGTCCATTTTGATGATCCTGTCCCGGTATTCGCGGGAGGCGGGATCGTAGAGCAGGTCGTCGACGGCGGTGGAGGGGCCGTTCAGGTGCATGGGGATCGCGTGGCGGATGCGGTAGTGCTTCATGTAGTAGTCGAGCCCGAGCGTCGCGTAGATCCCGAGGCGGGTGTCCATCGGCAGAAACGCCGTGTCGATGTTGAAATTGCGCAGCGGCCGTGTGAATTCCTCGAAGCGCAGGGTCATGTCGTAGACGGCGCGCTCGTCCATGTCGTCCCAGAGCCAGAGGGTGAGATCCCCCGCGTGGAAGATGTTCCTCCCGTTCAGCCCCACGAGGAAGGCCACGCCGAGATCGGTGGACGGCAGGGCTTTGATCCGCATCCGGCTCCCGAGATTGACGTCCACTCCCGGCTCCACGACGAGGCATTCGGTGACGCCCCGGTTCCGGGCTTCTCCGAGGGGGATGTCGTTCGAGAGGACGTAATGCACATCCGGGTGCTCGCGCCATAGACTGAATACGTAAGGATTGAAATGATCCTCATGACTGTGGGAGATAAAGACGTAGAGCTTTTTCTTCATCGGCAGCCGGGGCAGGGATCCTTTCCAGTAATCGAAAAGGAGCATGTGGGTCTCCGATTCGACGGTAAACCCGCTGTGTCCGATGCAATTCACTACGATCATGACGGAAAACCTCTGTGCGAAATGGGAATAATCCCCAAAGAATATCTTAGCAGACCAAAAGCGTTTTGTCAAGGGAACGGGAGGAATTCGGACGTTTTTGGTGGAAAAAGACAAGGCTGATTTTTCCGCCCGGGCTTGCTTTTCCCGAGCGGCCGTGTTATAATAGAGCAAACCTGTGAATTTAAGGTCAGATCAAAAACGAAACGGAAGCGCCCGCCGCACGGAAGCGGAGAGCGCGGAGAAAGGAATCCACGGCGATGGACACCAGATTTTACGAGATCCTGCGTCATTTCGATATTTCGCTCGATCCTGCCGCCTACGGCAACGGACATATCAACGACACCTATATCGTCTATTCCCAGCCGAACTATATCCTGCAGCGCATCAACAAAAACGTCTTCAAGAATCCCCCCGCCGTCATGGAGAACATCAAGGGCGTGACGGAGTTCCTCAGAAAAAAGATCGCAGCGGAGGGCGGCGACCCGGATCGGGAGACCCTCACCCTCATTCCGACGGTGGACGGGGAATCCTACTATCACCACACCGACGGGGAATATTACAGAGTCTATAAATTCATCGAAGGCGCCACCTCCTACGACCTCGTGGAGAACCCGATGCAGCTCTACCACGCGGCGAAGGCCTTCGGCAAATTCCAGAACATGCTGGCGGACTATCCGGCGGACACCCTGCACGAGACCATCGTGGACTTCCACAACACCCGCGCCCGCTACGATCAGTTCAGGACCGCCCTCAAAAACAACGCCTCCGGCCGCGCGGACAACTGCCGGGAGGAGATCGACTTCGTCCTCGCCCGGGAGAAAGACGCGGGCGTGATCGTCGACGCGCTGGCGGACGGCTCCATTCCGCTCCGCGTGACCCACAACGACACCAAGCTGAACAACGTCCTGCTCGACGACAGGACCGGCGAGGGCGTCTGCGTGATTGACCTCGACACCGTCATGCCCGGCTCCCTGCTTTACGACTACGGCGACGCCCTGCGTTTCGGCGGATCCTCCGGCGCGGAAGACGAACGGGACCTTTCGAAGATCTGGTTCGACACCGAGAAGTTCACCGCCTTCACCCGCGGATTCCTCGAAGCCCTCCCGTCCATCACCGATAAGGAGCGCGCGCTTCTGCCCTTCTCGATCAAGCTGATGACCCTGGAATGCGGAGCCCGCTTCCTCGCCGACTACATCAACGGCGACGTGTATTTCAAGACCCACAGCGAGGACCACAACCTCGTCCGCGCCCGCACCCAGTTCAAGCTGGTGAAGGAGATCGAGGACAAAATGGACGAACTGAACGGGATCGTCGCCGAAATCGCCGGGAAATGACCGCCTCCGAAATCCTGACGGCATGATCCGGAACTGAATAAAAAACGGAACCGCAGAGCTGAAATCTGCGGTTCTTTTCGTTCGGAGGACGGATCGCGGGGCTTACACCCCATATTTTATCTTGACCCTCGCGAGCTTCTCCCCGAAGGGCTTCGCCATGAGCCACAGGAAGAAGGCGTTCGAGACGGCATAGGTGACCGTGTACGGGACGGCCGTCGCGAGAGCCGCGAAATACAGGTCGAGATTGAAGGTGTAATAATGCCCGAGGACCGTCCAGACGTCCATGATGAAGGAGTAGGCGATCCCCGCTCCCACGCCGTAGACCACCAGCGCGATCCGGCTTTTTTTCAGAGGTTCCGCCAGAAATCCGGCCACCAGCCCGATGATCCCCCAGGCCAGCATCTGAAACGGCGTCCAGGGGCCCTGACCGAAATAGAAATTGAACAGGAGCGCGGAGAGGGAACCGACGAGGAATCCCGCTTCTCCCCCCAGCCAGATCGCCGTGATGACCGTGATCGCCGCCACGGGCTTGAACAGGGGGATGAACCGCCCGGCTCCGCTGAGCGCGACCATGACGGCGACGATGACCATGCGGCGGGTCCCGATCTTCTTCTGCTCGAAGCCGGTGTAAAAGAGGATCAGCGACAGCACCGCCACGGCGAGGGACACGAAGAGGTGCTTCTTTTCGTCGAACACCGTCTCCCCGAGGACCGCGAGCACCGGGATCAGCACGAAGGGGATCGCGAAGCGCAGGACGGTTCTGAGTTTTTCCGAGCGGATCGTCATCCGGCCTCACCTCCGCCCTTTTTCCCGTTGAGTTCGCAGAGGCGGACGAGATCCTCCACCGTCACGACCCGGTCGTAGATCCCCTTGCTCATGCGGGCCGCCGCCGTGGTGTAGAAATTGTTCTCGCTGAAGAATTCCTCCGGCGCGCCCGTCGAAACGACGCTTCCCCGGAAGAACATGGCGCACCGGTCCGCCGCCGAAGCCGCGAATTCCACGTCGTGGGTGACGATCACCACGGTGACGCCGGAGGCTTTCAGCTTTCGGAGGATCTCCGCGATGTCCCGCTTTTTCCCGGCGTCCAGTCCCTTTGTCGGCTCGTCCATCAGAAGGACCTCCGGCTTCGTCGCCAGCACCTTCGCCAGCGCGACCAGCTGCTGTTCTCCGCCCGAGCAGTCGTAGGGGTGCTTGTCGTAGAGCGGGGACAGATCGAAGGGCAGATCCCCCGCGTCGACCCCCGCGTCTACCAGTTCCTCCCGGACCGTGTTTCTCAAAAACACCGTCTGCACGTCCTGGGGCAGAAGGGCGAGACAGTTTTTGTACAGGGACTGATTTTTGTATTCTTTCAGCTTTTTCCCGAGGACCCGGATCTCGCCGGCGTAGGGTCTGAGGATCCCGGAAGCGCATCCCAGAGCCGTCGATTTGCCGGACCCGTTCCCGCCGAGCACGCAGAAGATCTCGTTCCGGCAGGCGGTCAGGTTCAGCCCCCGCAAAACGTCCGGCAGATTCCGTCCGTACCGGAACCAGACGTCCTTGAACTCGAGGGCGGGATCCCCCTTTTCCGGCAGGGCTTTCTCCGGCAAGGAGCGGATCCTGCCGTCATAGTTCCCCTCGATCATCCGCCTGCCCTCCCGGACCGTCAGCGGGCATTCCCCCTCCGATCCGAGGGCGCGGAAAAGACGGGCGGCCGCGGGCATGGACAGCATCAGTTCCGTCTGCCCGGCCAGATCCCGGATCACGCCGCGGGGGGGACCTTCGGCGATCAGGCGGCCTTTTTCCATCACAAGGAGGGAATCGCAGGCGGGGATCAGCTCTTCCAGCCGGTGCTCCGCCACAAGGACGGTCAGGGAAAAATCGCTGTTCAGCTTTTTGAGCGTCGTGATGAATTCGGAGGCGGCGATGGGGTCCAGCTGGGCCGTCGGTTCGTCGAGGATCAGGATCTTCGGGTTCATCACCATGACGGCGGCCAGATTCAGAAGCTGTTTCTGCCCCCCGGAGAGATCCGAGGTGTTTTTTTCATACCAGCTCTCGATCCCGAAATACCCCGCCATTTCCGCGACCCGCCTCGCGATGACGGGCTGGGGCGTGCCGAGATTTTCGAGTCCGAAGGCCAGTTCGTGCCAGACCTTGTCGGTGACGATCTGCTGTTCCGGGTTCTGCATCACAAACCCAACCGAACGGGCGGATTCCGACGCCGGGATCTCCTCCGTCTCAACACCGCAGAACAGGACCCGTCCGCTTTTTTCGCCGAGGGGAACGAGTTCCCGTTTGAGAAGCCGCAGAAGCGTGGATTTTCCGCTCCCCGTCGCCCCGCAGAGAACGGCAAAACTGCCCTCCCCGATCCGGAAACTCACGTCCGATACGGCCGGGGGGTCCGTTAGAGGGTAGGTGAAGGTCAGATTTTCAGCTTTAAGCAGGTCCATCTGATTTTTTCCTCCGCTTCAAGAATGGAAGGCAGCAGAGCCAGAAGTCCGTAGGAAATGCAGCCGGAGAGGGCGAGGGGCGTGGGATCGGGCGGTTTGATCGACGGATAGTAGGTGAACAGGAGCGCGCCGGACCCGAGCGAAACCGCGGCGGACGCGAACAGGAGAAGGGTGACGGTCAGGACCAGGAAGTCGGCGGAGGTGAACCGGAAGATCGAAAACCGGGACCGCCTGCCGCATCCGAATCCCCGCGCCGCCATGCTGTCCGCAGTCACGATGCCGTTTTCGAGGGCCCAGGTGACGAGGACGGAAAAGATCCGCACTCCTCCCCGGAACCGGTCGACGAGGTTGTCGTCCTTATAGAGTCCAAGGGCGGTCTGGGCCTGCCCGATCTTCGAAGCCTGACGGGAGAAGAGGGGAACGTACCGCAGTCCCATCGACATGACCAGAGCGAGCTTCGGGGAGAGGGATCCGAAGAGATAGAGCAGTTTGTCGCTCGTCATGATCTGCGTGAAGGAGCGGAACCAGTACAGCACCGAGACGACCATCACGGAGGCCGCGGCTCCGTACACCGTGGCCTCCAGCGTCACCGGATTGTCGTTGAGGACGAAGAGGACCGTCGCCCCGTTGTGGGAAAAGAGCGGGTTGACGAGAAAGAGCAGAAGGAAGAGGCCGAACATCCAGAGATGCGACGCCGCGGAGCGCGATCCGTTGCGGACGAGGAAGAAGAGGACCGCCCCGGCGAGGGAGATCACAAGAAGGACGGGATTCATCGAAAACATCGCGATCCCCGAGACCGCGAGGAAATATACCGCCGCGGTGATCGGATTCAGATCTTCAAGCGCGCGCACGGCCCCGCCTCCTTTCTGTGATGATAAATCAGTCCCGCAGATCGTTCCCGATGTCGCAGGAATAGAGCCATTCGATTTTGTCGCCGTCCTCGAGGACGTATTCCCCGCATCCGACCGGCGGCGCGAAGCCGTTGACGTGGTAGATCCAGCCGGAGAGGTCGCCGAAGTCCAGCTCGTAGAGATAATTGATCCCGGCGACGTAGACCATGTTCCAGCGTCCTGCGGTCTCCACCTGGATGCGGTACTGCCGCGCCGCTTCGGTGAGGATGTCGAAAACGGTGTCGCCTTCCTCGATCTCGTATTCCGTTTCGGCGAGGATGACCCCGTCCGCCGGAATGTAGTCCGCGTCGGATTTGCCCACCACTGTGTCGCACCGGATCTCGATCGTCACGACCCCGACGGAGTCGCTTTTCGGAGCGTCATCCACGCTGTAATACTCGTCGGCCGAACGGAAGTCGGTGAACAGGATCACCGCGACTGCGAAGGCGGTCATCCCCGCGATGGCAAGAAAGTTCTTCGGATGCCGCTTCCCGAGCAGAAGGAAGACGAGACAGAGGAGAGCTCCCACGCCCGCCGCGATCAGACAGGCTTTCGGCTTGTAGCCGCCGAACCGGCCGGGTTTCGTTTTTTCGTCCCCGCCTGCGGAGGGATCCTTCTCTTCGGTCCCCTCCGGCTCGGTTTCCGGCGGATCGGTCTCCACGTTTTCCTCCTGCGTCTGAACGGGCTCCGCGATTTCCGGGGCTTCTGCGATCTCAGGTCCCCCGGGGGCGGACGGAAGCGATTCTGCCTTTACGGTCTCGGCGGGCTCTTCGGGGGCCTCGTCCTGCATTTCCGCCGCGGGGGGAGCTTCCGGTTCCCCGGGGACTTCGGGTTCGGCAGGTTCTGCGTCGGCGGGGTCGGTCGAATCGGGCGTCTCCGGCGGGAGTTCGACGGGCTCTGCCGCCTCAGCCGGATCGGGCTCTTCGGCCGGCGCGGGATCTTCCGGCTCCCCGGCGGGTTCGGATGCCGTCTGCTCCCCGTCCGCGGGAAAGAGATACAGCGAGCCCCGACCTTCTTTCAGCCAGAGCCAGGACAGGAGGGAATAGTACGCCTGAACGGTGGCGGTGTTGTTGGTGGGATCCCCCTCCTTGTGGCAGAAACTGCCGTCCGGGAGGCGGTATTTCATCAGTCCGTCCGGGATGGTGCGGCCGTTTTTGATAAACCGTTCGTCCTGTGTGCAGTCGATCCCGAGGGAGGAGAGGGCAACGAGGACCTGAGCCGCGCTTTCCGGGTTTTTCGTGCCGAAGCTGGCATAGCCGCCGTCCTCCTGCTGCTTCGCCGAGAGGAAGGCAAGGGCCCGTTCCGCGGCTTCCGCGACTGCCTTGTCCTCTCCGGCGGGAGCGAGGGCCTGCAGCGTCATCGCGGTCACGTCGATATCGCCGTTGGATCCGGTGAGGGCCCATCCGCCGTCGTCCAGCTGGAGGGAGAGCAGTTTCGACACCGCGTCTTCGGCAGTGCAGGCATCGCAGGTCACGCCGTTGTTCAAGAGATGCAGGCCGTAGACCCAGCTCATGATCCCCTGCTGTCCGACGGAGTTTTCGAGAGCCTCTTCGATGTAAGGATTCCCGCTGCCGATGGCCCGCAGGACCAGGGCGTATTTCAGGCGCGCCGTGGCGGAACGGACCGTGTTCTCCGCGAGGTATTTTTTGAGGGCGGCCTCGTAGGCGGAAAAGTCGTATTCCGGGTTCCGGCTCAGGGCGAGGACATACCATTCGGAGCCCATGCCCGCGTTTGCCGCGAGGGGACCGGAGATCCACTCCCGGACGCCGGCGCATCCCGCGGATTTCAGGTTCCAGTCGACAATACCGTCAACAACATCCTGAATGTCATTGACGGTATCGGACCTGTTGACGGCGGCCGCGGGAAATGCCGCAAACGCCAGAAGAAGGATTGCGAATACAGCCGAGAACAGTTTTGTCATTGTTTTATCTCAGAAAAAGAAAAGCGGATTTTCGGGGGAGGGATACGCAGCCGAAGCGGAAACCGGTAACGGGGAGGCGGGACGATCTGACACCGGGAGCCGGACGCCTCCGAATCGCCCTCATTATAACAGATTCCCCGTGGTTTGTCAATGCGAAGATGAAAAAACGGAGGGGGCTGCGGAGAGCGTTCCGGCCGGATTCTAACGCCGTTTTCCGCCAGACGATTGCATTCGCCCCGGATTTATGCTATAATGCTTTCGTACAGTTCCGCACAAACAAGGAAGGAGCCCGCTATGAAACAACTGAACCGAATGCTTTCCGCTCTGCTCGCCGTCTTTCTGGCGGTGTCCGCTCTGTCCTGCTCCGCGTCCACGGAAAACGCCGGAGAAGATCTCCCGGCAGGCGCGGACGGATCCGTCGGCGCATCGGCCGATCCCGCCTCCGAGCCCGAGGTGGAGACGGAAAAGGAATGGCTCGACAATCTGCCCGAAGATTTGAACTTCGGCGGCGCGGACTGCAATATGCTGATCCGCTCGGAGCGCATCGACGACATGTTCCAGTTTGAAATGACCGGCGAGGGAGTGGTGGACGCCCTCTGCGACCGGACCATCCGCCTCGAGGACCGGCTGGGGATCGCGTTCACGACGGCCATCCTGCCCTCCGATTCCGGCCAGTGGAAGAGCGCCATCGCCGGATCCGTACAGGCGGCGGACGGGGCTTACGACATCGTGTTCCCGGACTACTGGTGGGGGATCGAGCTCGGCGGGTATTACGTCAACCTCCTCGAAGCTCCGTATATGGATCTCTCCCAGCCCTACTGGTGCGCCGGATGGAACGACAACGACACCTTCTACGGCAAGCTCTACACCGCGGTGGGCGATTTCTCCCTGGATCTCATCGTCAACACGGAGGCGGTCTTCTTCAACAAGAGGCTGATCTCCGACAACGGACTGGAAGACCCCTACGAGCTCGTGAAGGAGGACCGCTGGACCTCGGACAAGATCGTCGCCATGAGCGAGACTGCCCTCAGGGATCTGGACGGTGACGGGAAATACAATCCGAACAACGACCTGTACGGCCTGTGCTACTACCTCCACGGCGGGCGCGGATTCCTCTACGCCTACGGCATGAAGCTCGCGGAGCGCACCGACGACGGCGGCTGGAAGATCGACTATTTCAACGACCGTTTCGTGAGCATTTACGAGACGGTGTACCGGATGCAGAACGAGACGCCCTCCGTCTGCTACAACAACGGCGGGATCGACTTCAACGGCCGGTTCGCCTCCGGGAATCTGCTCTTCCTCGTCGGCACCATCGGAACGGCGAGAGGGACCGCCCTGCGCGAGATGGAGGATGACTTCGGTCTCGTGCCCTATCCGAAGTTCGACGCGGAGCAGAAGGAGTTCATCTCCTTCAATCTCGGGACCTCCTACGCGGCGATCCTGAAGAGCGCGAAGGACGTGAGCATGTCCGGCGCGGTGCTCGAAGCTCTCTGCGCGGAAAACCGCAAATCCGTTGTCCCCGCGCTCTATGAGGACGCCCTCAAGGAAAAGTACTCCCGGGACCAGACCACGGCGGAAATGCTCGACATCCTGAGCAGCACGATCTATTACGATTTCGCGTTTGTCAACGACGCCGCCCTCTCCGCCCTCTGCAACGTGTATTTCGACGCCATCGCCGCGAAGAACCCCGACGTCGCCTCCCGGTTCAAGGCCACCGACAAGATGACCCAGAAACTCCTCGCCAAGCTGCTGCAGTCGTATCAGGGGGACTGATACTGATTTCACTCTAAACCATGTCAAAAGTTTTTGATCAACCTTTTTTCAAAAAGGTTGCGGGGTCAAGGGGCAGAGCCCTTGCCGACGTCCGCA
>CACZNC010000096.1 GCA_902782445.1 uncultured Ruminococcus sp. | reverse complement strand
TTCGACGATACGTTATTGGTCTAGCCTGTCCTTTTCCCATTTCAGAAGTTCTTGCCGCTGAACTTGTTCAGCAGGGCTTCATTTCAAGAAGCCGCGTTTCCTTTTTAGCTTGAGATTAGTATTATTCGAGGAACCGGAACATGCCGCCCTCCAGCGTACAGAGCCGCACGTTCGTGAACTGGCCGTTTTCGTTCCTCCCGTGGCAGGAGACATAGTAGAGCCCGTCCCCCAGCGCGGCGAATCCCGTGTCCCCGTGGGCGAAGGGGATCCCGTCCCTGCCGTGCTCGTCGAGGGAGAGGATCTCCCCCTCCGTTTCGGGCAGCACCCCCGCGAGGATCCCCCGCTTCGGAGCGATCCGGGCGTCGGCGGCGAACATCGGCGGATTCGGGAAAGCGGGCTTTTTCCCGGGATAGACGCAGAGGATGTACTTCTTCGTCGCCGGGTCGTATTCCAGATTCTGCACGCCGTACTTCGTGTTTCCGGTATGGAGGAAGTATTTCGAGGCGGGCGCGTCCGGCCCCGTGCGGTGCATGGCCTTCTGGGAGAGGGGCGCGGATTTTGCATAAAGCTCCGCCGGATCGTATTTCAGGAGCACCTGATAGTCGTTGTCCTGCCGCTCCGTGTCGGAATAGACTCCGTAGGCGACGAAGAGCCAGCGGCGGGCGTCCGGGTCGTCTGCCTCGCCGAAATCGGGTCCCACCGCCGTGCCGTCGATGCCGGAGCATCCGTGGACATGGGGCTTTGCCGATCCGTCGGGCATGAGGGCCTCCCCGAGATAGTCGTCCGTCACTTCCCGGAGGAAGGAGCAGCGCATGACCTCCTCCGCCGGAATGTCCGCCCGGTCGATGCGGTCCGCGTCGAATATGGCGATGTAGAACCGGTCGGGCCGCTCTTCCTTCCCGTCCTCCCCGAGCATCCGGGAGATCCCCCGTCCGATCGCGTCGTTCTTATATTCGAGGGAGCCGTAGACCCGCCCGTCGTCCCGGTTGAACACGATGCAGCCGAGGTGCCCGCAGAGCCCTGTCGCGGATCCGACGAACCGGCCGTCCATGTCCGTCTTCACGAGCAGGGTGGTGAAGGAGTAGTAGACGAAGCCTTTCTCAAGGTCCACGGCGATCCCCTGACAGTGCCCCGACCGGTATGCGCCGGAATAGATGTTTTTCGGAAGTGAGACCATCGCGCTACCTCCAGATCGTGACGCCGGAGATCCGGCCGTTCAGCCGCTGATTTTCGTATTTTTCGAATCCGTGGGCCGCCAGGTATTCCTCCGCCTCGTCGAACCAGCAGGTCAGCTTCGCCCGGTAGTGGCAGTCGGAGTTGACGATGAGGGAACCGCCCGCCGCTTTGATTTCCTCCAGCAGGAAGGGAACGGGGTAGGGAACGGTCCGCAGTCCCCGGGCGATGGCTCCGGTGTTGAGCTCGAACAGGGGGCACCACTTCACGATCTCCCGGACAGCATCCCGGGCGGCGTCCCGGTAGCGGGGATCGTCCTCGGGGCAGAGGGAGTATTTCGTGGGCAGGTCGATGTGCCCGACGATATCCGTTTTGTTCCGCGCCACGTGCTCCGCAAGACTTGCGAAATAGGCCTTCGCGAATTCGACGTAATCCCCGCCGAAGAGCTCCCGGACCAGCTCCTTCTGCTTCTCCGCGCCGGAGTCGATGGGAAGGCTCACGCCGTGACGGACCATTTCGTGGACCGAGGAGATGATGAAATCGTAGTCGAGGTACGGGACGCCGCTCTCCCCGTCCAGCTCGATGCCGCACCAGACGTCGATGGTCCCGCGGTATTCGTCGGCGAGGGCACGGATCTCCCGGTAGGCGGAGAGTGTCCCCGCTTCGGACATGGAATAATAGCTTTCGTACCACGCGTAGGAGTGGTCGGAGAATCCGAGGGAGGTGAATCCCCGCCGGACGGCCTCCTCGATCATTTCGCGGGGCGTGTCGTGCCCGTCGGAATACCGGGTGTGGGTGTGAAAATTGTGTTTCTGCATACGATCCTGATTTCTGAAATTGACGTTTTGTTTTTCCGGTTCAGGCGCGTTCGAGCACGCCGGGCAGTTCGTCGAAGCGGTCGATCGCGTATTCCCAGTCGGAAGTCCGGCGGTTCCCGAAGGTCTCTCCGAAGCCGTAGCGGCAGTAGACGAAGGGGATCCCCGCCCCGTGCGCCCCCTCCGAATCGCTGACGGTGTCGCCGACGTAGACCGGGGAGCAGAGGCCCCGCCTCTCGACCACGTCCCGGATGTTCCATGCCTTCCCGTGCCCTGTCCGGCCCGAGGATTCGATGTCCTCGAAGACGTCCCAGAGGCGGTGGGCGGTGAGGAAGGATTCGACGTAGCCGTCCTGGGCGTTTGAGACGACAAAGAGCCGGTATCCCTCCCTGCGGAGTCTGTCAAGAGTCTCCGGGACCCCGGGATAGAGGACGCCGCCCCGGGTGGGAAGCCATTCGTTCTCGTAATCGCAGCTTTCCGAGATCAGTGCGAAGGCCTCTTCGAAGGGCAGATCGGGGAAGAAGATCCCGGCCAGCTCCTCGTTGGTGACGCCCATGTTGAGGCAGACGGTGTTCCGGTCGATTCTGACGGCGGGCTTCGCGTCCGGGTGGCGGCCGAGGACCTTCTTCCACGCCGAAACGGTGACGTCCGCGGCGTCCCAGAGGGTCCCGTCGAGATCAAATATCACGCTGTCAAATTTTCTCACGCTTCCTCCCGCCGATCCGCCCCGGCTTCCGCCTGTATTCCACGGCTTCATTATACCGCACCCGCCGCCCCGGGTCAAGTATCGGAGAGAAACTTGCCGCCGATTTCTTCCTCCACGGAGAGAAGTTTTCCGAGATACCCGAGATCCCGCCCGAGAGCCGATTCCGCGAACCAGCGGTGGGTCTGCGCACCGAGGTGATTGCCGTCCTCGGCATAGATCCCGTTCGTGAAGGGGACCGCCGGATCGTAGAGGGGGCAGTCCCGGGGGTCGACGGTCTCCGTGTCCCCGTCCTCCGCCGCCAGTTCTGTGAAGATGGCGTTGATGCGCGCGATGTTGGCGGGATCCTCGCCGATCGAAAGGCTCCTCTCCGTCGAGCGGATCAGGTAGAGATACACCGGTACCCGGCACCCCGCGGCCTCCCGCCATCCCCGGATCAGCTTCCGGTGGAGATCCGCCAGACCCGCGAATTTCTCTTCGGGGATCCCGGTCTCCTCCTCCGTCCCGAGCCAGTGCAGGCCGAGGGTCAGGGGTTCGAGCCCCCGCGCGCGCAGATCGCAGTATGCCCGCCGCATCACGTCCAGCGAGAGGGGATAAAGCGCGATATCCGCCGTTCCGCGTTCCCCCGGGATCAGCCGCCGCGGATAGTCCGGGTTCCACATATAGCCCTCCGCCACCCCCTGGGCGCCGACGGAGATGCGGATGATATACAAATCCGGCAAAGGACGCCCGGTCTTCTCCCCTTCCTCCGCCGCATCCTCCCAGAGCCGCGCGTATGCGGTGGGAAGACAGGCGGTGTCGTCCTGGGTCTCGCCGAGATTGGTCCCCGCCGAGACATATCCCTCCCAGACGACGGGAGCCGGGGAAAACGCCTGATTCGGGATCCGCGGCAGGGTCTTCACGTGCTTCAGCGGGACGCGGATCTTCTCTTCCTCCCCGAGCTTCACGCCGCTGGCATGGGCGTTCGACTGCCCGAAGACCAGAAGCACGGGCGCGATTTTGTTCATGGGGACCTCCAAACATAAAAGATCCGCCGTCCGGTCCCCGGAGAGGGAAAAGACGGCGGGAGATCGTTCAGTTTTTGATGGTCACGTCGGCCAGATCGACCACCCGGCGCACGACCTTGTCCTGGAGCAGGGTCTCGCGGATGGTGTCCCTGTCGTAGACCGCTTCAAAGGCTTCGAGGGAATCGTAGCCCTGTTCTTCGGCGTAGTCGAGGGCCATTTCCCGGTACTCCTCCTCGGAGAGGGAGATGTTCTCGAGCCGCGCGATGGCGAAGCAGACCATTTCCTCCTTGATGCGGTCCTCGGCTTCCAGTCTCGCCTGTTCGTAGTACTCGTCCTCGGTGACGTTGTAGAAGGTGGAAAGGTAGCTGTCCATGTTCATGCCGAGCAGTTCGGAATAGGCCTTGTCGAATTCGATGCGTTCGTTGTAGTATTCGTCCAGTTCCGCCTCCGGCCATTCGATGATCTTCGAGCCGTCCACCACCGATTCCCAGATCTGACCGGCGATGTACCGGTAGTAGATGTCGCTGTACCGCTTTTCCAGCTGTACCCGGGCCGCCGCCTCGTAGGCCGCGCAGGATTCGTAGCCCAGATAGGCGCGGACGAAATCGTCGGTATAGTCCGGAAGCTCCTGAGTGCAGACGTCGTGGACCGTGACCTCGAAATGCACGTCCTGTCCGGAGTATTCCGGAGTGTTGTAATAGGGATCGGGGAAGGTGAGATCGAGGGAGAGGGAGGTCTCCGGCCAGGCGCCCACCAGAGCGTATTCGAAGTCCTCGAACATGCTGCCCGCGCCGATGGTGAGCTCCACGTCCTCCTCGGAGCCGTTCTCGATGACCTCGCCGTTCATCGTGGCGGTGTAGTCGATATAGACGGTGTCCCCGAGTTGGGCCGGGCGGTCGGTGACGTCGATCAGCCGGGCGTAGTAGACGCGGGAGGTCAAAATCTGCTGGTCGATGGCCTCGTCGGTCACTTCGACGCGGTAGCCCTCCGCCGGGAGATTTTTGTATTCGGCCAGTTCGATGTACCGGCTGAGATCGTAGTCGTATTTCAGGGTCAGTAAATCCTTCTCCTTTTCCTTTTTGCACGACGCGGAGAAAACCAGCGTCAGCGCGAGGAGGGAAAGGAGCAGGGCGATCGGTCTTTTCATAATTCGGATCCTTTTTCGGATGGTTTGGCCGCGCGGGAAAACCGGAGTGCGCGATAAGTCAACATACATTATACCACAGATCCCGCCGCATTGCAAGAGACAGGGAAAAATTTCGCGGCGAGCCCCCGGTTTTCAGACTCGCTTCTCCATCACCCGCACCGTGAGCCCTCCGATATACGACGGGACGGGCTTTCCGTACCGGTTGGCGGGGCTGGGGGTGAGGACGGCTTCGGCTTCGTTTTCCCCCTCCTTCACGAGAGCGGTGATGTCGATCTCATAGGGGCGGAAGAGGAATTTCCCGGCGTCCTGTCCGTTGATTTTGATCTCCGCCATGTCCCGCACCTCCTCCGCGGCGAGGATGTAGCGGCGGTTTCCGGCGGGCGAGGCGGGGAAGACCATCCTCCCCTCCCCGAGGGCGATGATCTCGACGGTCTGCTCCTCCTCCTCTTCGCCGAGCAGGGGCAGGGAACCGGGGTCGAATCCGAGGACCGCCGCGCACCAGCCGGGGACCCGGACGGGATAGGAGAATCCGCCCTCCGCCATGGATCCGGCAAGGGGCTCCGTCTTCCCCGTGAAGGGATCGAACCGGTAAGCCCTGCCCGCGCAGTCGGTGACGAGGCGTCCGCGGATCTGTTCACGTCCTTCGTTGACGAAAAGGAAGAATTCGCATCCGCTCTTGGTGTACCGGGTGAAGCGCAGATTGCCGTGGGTCTCTCCGTCGAAGCGGGAGGAGGGGCGATAGTGCTTCCGCATGGCTCCGATGAAGTCCGATCCGCGGTACTCATAGCCTCCTTCGACCTCGAACTGCCCGATCTTCTTCACGATCTCGGCGTTGAGGCGCAGTCTGCCGTCGATGAGCAGGGTCTTGTAGGCATACCGGTCGATGCGGATCTCGCCGTCGTGGATATGGGCTTTTTCCATGAAGTCCCGGACGGAGAGGTAGTTGAAGGGGATCCCCTCGCGCCAGAGCGGTTCCACGGCCTTGACGGGCGTATAGTCGGGGGAGCAGAGGACGGCGCAGGCGGGATTGTTCGTCCCCGTCGCCCCGAGCCACGACATGCGCTTGATATACCCGGCGACAGCGCGGTAATCCTTCCACCAGACGCTGTGGGGCCCCACGTCCGGCGGCCTCTCCCCGAACTGGAGGGGAGTCGAGACGGAATAATAGAACGCGTGGGGGATCACCATGCTCGTGCCCCGGGCGAAGAGGAAATTGAGATACCACATCATTTCGTCCGGCGGCAGGTTCCAGGGATTCCCCCGCTCCCCGCAGACCCCGAGGACCTCCACGGCGGACCGCTCCCTTCCGAGGTGGCGCGCGGCGTCGGCGGCCAGCTTCGCCATGACGGAATCGGGGGAGGAAAGCTCCGTCCCCGGCTCCACCATCCGCCAGACCAGATCCTGCCCGGGGATGTCGAAATACCGGAGGGGATCCGTGTCCCCGCTCTCGGCCGGATGCCCGGTGAGGACGATCCCGTGTTCCCGGCACCAGGCGGAAAGCCGGGCGTAGTAGGCGTGTCCGAGGCGGTTCCGGAGAGCTTCCCGGTAGATATGCTCCGCGTCCTTGAGGAGCTTTTTGTCCCCCGAGCCGAAGAGCAGGGCCGCGAGATGGGGGAAGTCCCCGCCCGCCTCGAAGAAGTCCTCCTCCATGCCGTAGCTCCAGCTGATCCCGCCGTCCAGCCTGCCGCCCCGACCCGCGACCGAGGGCTCGTCCGTGAAAAATCCGATGACGGTGGAGCCGAAGTATTCGGAGAGGGCGTCGTAATACCGCTTGTGGGTGTGGCGCAGGAAGCAGTCTACGGCCAGGGGATTCAAAAGATCCGCGGCTTTCGGGGCGTTCGGCTGTCCGTCGTCCTCGTCGGGGGAGAGTCCCCGGATCGTGCCGCCGGTGTAGCCGAGGACCAGCGTACAGGCCGCCCAGCCGTCCTCTTCCTCCCGGGGTTCGTCGAGCCGGACGTCCAGAGCCTTTCCCTCCCCGTCCCGCCGGACCCAGAGCATCAGCTGGGGATCCTCGCCCTCCGGGATCTCTTCCTCCGCGGGCCGGGCATACAGACGGCGGGCGGCGAACCGGGGCTCTTCCTTCACGACCTCGCCGTGGGCGGAGCCGGAGGGATACATCCCCTCGTCGTAGAGCAGGATGTTCATGAACCGCCGTTTGGCCTCCGCGCAGACCCGCTTCACGAGGGCGAGATATTCGTCGGACAGATAGCCGACCCCCGCCATGCCGAGCCGGGGATGGATCACGACGCCGTCGATCCCGTGGCGGTGAAAATCATCGAGCTGGCGGACAAGCTCCTCCCCGTCCAGCCGGTCGTTCCAGAACCAGAAGGGCAGGGGGGAGTACGCCGGGCCGGGGTTCTGCCAGATTTGCTGTATGATGTCGAACATGGTTCCTCCCGTTGACAAGTTTCGATATATGCGGTATAATGTCGGTAAGAAGAGATGCGGCCGAAAAGCTCCCGCCGCGCGCCGGAATGCGGAAAAATTCACGTGCGGTTTGCAGAAAATTCACCGTTTTCCCGTAACAATCCGCCCGAAAATCCGTCTTATCCAGTAAGGGAGCGGAACGCGGATCCACGGAGAATCCTGCCTGCCCGTTTATTATACCTCCGCCGCCGGAGATTTGCAAGAGCCGCGGGAAAAATGCCCCGCTCCCGCCCATGCCCGAGGTCGAAAGGAGACCGAAATGAACCGACCGAACCCCCGTATCCTCCGCCGGACGCTCAGCTTCTGCCTTGCCGTCCTGCTCGCCGCTTCTCTCTGCGCCGTCTTCGATTCCTGCGGGAAGGGAAAGGCGAAGACCTCCTCCCCCACCCAGGCCATGCGGGGCGGCGTCGAGGGGGAATACGATCCGATGGAGAGGGCCTCGACCCTGACGGGGATCTACCGCGCCGCCGAAGTCTACTCTTATCCCGGGGAGAACCTCGACGCGGTCTCCCTGCCGGATTACGATCCCGAGACCGGGGAGCTCGCCGTCCTCTGCACCCGGGAGGAAGTGATCGAGCAGAAGGACGAAAACGGCGATCCCATCCTCTCCGGCCGCGGGGTCCCGCTGACGTCGGTGCAGTACCATGTGACCCTGCGGACCCTTCTCCCCGCGGCGGATTCTGCGACTCCGAGCGAATGCGTGAACGCGGTTGATGTGCCGATCCCGGAAGGCTCCTTTTTTCAGGGCGGCGGCGTATCGGAAAAGGGCGTCTGGGCGAAATCCTACGGATGGCTGCCGGACAATCCCTTCAAGACTGTTTCCGGGCTGACCCTGATGAACCGCGACGGTTCGGGGGCGCGCACGGTGAAGTCCGAAGACCTGTTCGCCGAACCGAAGACGGGCGAGGAGGTGCAAAGGCTCCGCTTCGTCTACTCCGACGACGGGGAAGCATACGCCTACGCCGCGGCCGGGAACGAGATCGCCGCGCTGGACGAAGACCTCGGCCGCCTCTATTCCGCCGCCGCGGAGGAGGAGATCAAAAGTCTCTGGTTCCTCCCGGACGGCAGGCTCGCCTTCGGCACGGGCAGCGCCGGAAACACCCTCTGGACCCTCGATCGGGAGGAACGGAAGGCGGTCCCGCTGGCCGATCACTCCGAGGACCTGGCTCAGATCATCTGCGGTCCCGGGGCGGACTACTATCTCTCCGACCGGACGGGGATCCGGGCCGTGCGGGGGGAGGAGAGCGTCTTTTTGCTCGATAAGCAGAACTCCGCCTTTTCCGATTCTGTGTGGCTCATCGGGGCCGCCGCGCCGGATGTGTTCGTCGGAAGCGATATGGATAGAGTGGAGGATACGGAGCTCCTTCTCTTCCGCCGCGGGGAGGATATCGACCTCTCCTCGGTGAAGGTGATCGAGATCGCGAACGCCATGTCCGCCCCGAACCGGGACATCGAGATCAAGATCGCGGAGTACAACCGGACGCATCCCGAGGTCCGCGTGGTCCTCACGGACGCGGTGGAGCGGGACGGGGTGTTCCAGACGGACAACAGCCGCCTCCGCTTCAATCTGGCCAACGGATTCTACAAGCCGGACATCGTCCTCACGGGCTTCGGCTCGCAGGTGACGGACGTGATGCTCGCGAAAAACCTCTGTCTGGATCTGACGCCGTACCTCGAAGAGGACCCCGACGTGCGGCTCGACGACCTCTTCGGCGCGGTGCGGGCGACCTTCACCGACGAGAACGGCGGGCTTTGGGGGATCGCGCCGGAATTCTACGTCTCCACCGCTGCGGGGCTGAAAAAGGCTCTCGGCAAATACGCCCGGGGCGGAACGTGGACCCTCGCGGAGGAGCTCGACTTCCTCGGATCCCTTCCGGCGGGGACGGCCGCTTATCCCGGGCTGTCCCAGGAGAGTTGGTCGTGGAGCCTGCTCGGACCCGCGGGATACAACCGCTGGATCGACTACGAGGCGGGGGAATGTCATTTCGACGCGGAGGACTTCGGACGGCTTCTCTCCTTCCTCGCCTCCCTGCCGAAAACCCGGGAGGAAGCCATCGGGAAGACGGGATTCTGGGCCGGGCTGAGCGACCGCGAACGGGTTTTTGACGACACGCCCTACCGGGAGGGAAAGATCGTTCTCGAAGGATTCTGGCTCCAGGGCTTTTTGGAGACTTATCGGAGCGAAGACCGCTTTGGAACGGCGGAGGAGCCCTCGGAACTCTGCTGGATCGGCTATCCGACGGAGGACGGGAGGGACACGGTGGAGCTTCAGGCGGGCGCCGTCTGTTCGATCACCCGGTGGTGCCCGGACCCGGACGCGGCGTGGGACCTGATCCGCACCTTCTTCGACGATCCGAAAGAGCCGACGGAACAGGCTTACGCATCGGAGATTTTTCACGCCACGAGCTTTCCGGTCCTCAAATCCGCGTTCGACCGCCGGGCGGAGGTGTTCGAGCGGTACTATCTCTCCGAAAAGATCGAGAGCGATTTCGTGCGCTCTACCTTCGTTGCCGAACTTCCGGAAACGGGCGATCCCGTCCCGTCTGAAGGCAGGAAGGCGTTCGTCATCCGAAAAGACTATGTGAAGAAGATCCGCGATTTCCTCGACGGCGCGTCCTGCACGCCCTACGTGGACTACACCCCCGGGCAGATCGAAGAGATCGTGACGGAGGAGATCTCTGCCTTTCTCGGCGGAGGCGCGGACGCGGACCGGTGCGTGCGGAACATCCAGTCCCGGGTGAAGATCTGGCTTGCGGAGCACAGGTAAATTCACATCTTCCCGTTGAATCTCCCGCCGCGGGGGAGTATAATGTGGGAAAAGAAGTCCACGCCCCGAACCGAAAGGAACCGCCATGCCGACTGAAACGCGCTCCGGCCGCAGAACGAACGCCGCCGGACGGAACCTCACCCTCGCCGCCGTCCTTGTCCCCGCCCTCTTTTCCCTGTTCGGGTGGGCCGTATCCTACGTCTACACCGTCGTCAACTCCGACGTCACCATGCCGGACTGGTCGGTGAATCTCTTGAACTTCGCGGCGGAGCTTCTTCCGGCCCTGCGCGACGCGGTTCTCGCCGCATTTGTCGCCATTCTCGTCTACGCCGGAGCCGGAGCGGGCAGGATCGCGGCCGTTTCGGGGGCTGCCGTCGCGCTGAACGCGGTCTTCGGGCTGATCTCGACGTGGTTTTCCGAGGGCTTCGGGGAATTCAATCCCATGACCGCCCTGCGCCTCGCCCTCCTCTGCTTTGCCGCCGCGCTGATCTCCGCCTTCATGAAGAAAAAACACCGCGCCGCCCGCTCGACCCACGCGAAAAAGGCCTTCGCTCTCCCCCGGGCCGCCGTCTTCTCCGCTCTCCCCGCCGCGATCCTTCCGGTGGGATTCGCCGTCCTCGATCTGGCGGAGCACATCGGGAACCGGGGGGGATATTCCGACGAGGTCTTCGCCGAGGGCACGGTCTTCTTCCTCGGGACTCTCGTCCGCCGCGCGCTCATTTCGATCCTGCTCGGAGCCGCCGCCGCGTGGGCAACCGCCGAGATCTTCGGAAAGCCCCCGAAAAAAGACTGAACCCTCCCCGAAACCCGGGGTGAATTCCCAAAGTAAATTCCACAGTAGGAAAGGGGTGGAATTTAGTAAGGGAAAACCGTGGAATTAAGGGCGGGAAAGAGGAGAAAAGACTCGCA
>CACZNC010000095.1 GCA_902782445.1 uncultured Ruminococcus sp. | reverse complement strand
CACCAATATAGCTATCCAACCGTATCAGAGTTATCGTTCGTGAGCTCAATGTTACGGCTGACGTAAGCGAGAATTCCTGAAAGGGATTCTCGGGGGTGGAATGGCCCGTGTCATGTTTGTATATATGGCATTTCCACCCCGTCGTTCGCACTCTACGGAGAGCGATCAAAACCCATATAGTTAGCTTTTTAGAGCGAGAATAGTATTATAACGCTCCCTGAGGCAGGTAACTGAGCACATCCGCCAGTTCACTGAAATCATTTTCGATGGACTGGCGGAGTTCTTTGTGTGAGGAAGGCTTCTTTCACAGCGGAAGGGGAAAGCCATCGCACAAGAGAAGAGGATGCGACGAAACAAAAGCATACCCCTCTTTCTTCCCCTTGCCCTGATCCTTCCCGTTCTGTTCTCCTGCGCCGGGGAAGAACCGGAGCCGCCCGAAAGCCGGGATCCGATCCGAAACCGAACAAGAAGTTCAGGAAACCGAAGCCGAGACCATGCAGGAATGCTCGGTTCCGGAGAATTTGAAACTGAACGGAGAGACCGTTTCGGTCCTCAGTTTCCGCGGCGGAGACTCGGGTTTTCAGATTTCCGCGGAAGAAATGACCGGAGACGTGTTCAACGATTCCGTTTCATAGACGCTGAAAATGTAAATCCTGATTATCGGCTGGATGTCACTCCGATACCCGTCTGCTGCGGAATCGGTCGATAAATCCTCTGCCGTTCCAACGAAGCACAGTCTGATAAGTGTTCTTTCAGATTATGTCAGGACGTAGTTCTGCCCGCCGAGGATAGCTTCCTCCCTGAGACACGGCATTCAGACCGGGCAGGTCCGCCGCATCGTCAGCCCGCTTAAGATCTGCTCAAAAAATGACGGAAATTTCTTGAACTGCGATGATTATAGCATAACAGCCGGGCCAGCGCAATTGTTCTATGGCTGACATGTTACAATAGTTCCCCGTTGCTTTCAGAGTAAAAAACAAACGTGATTGAATATGCCGCAGAAGCATGTTGAGGATATACGCAAATCCTGTTTATGGACATTACAGTCGTTACTGTTCCATGCAGTACAGATTGATCTGTCCCGGGAAGTGCCATTCTCCGCCTATATAGCAGTCGTCTTTTTCCTGAAACTCCCGGATTGGAATCAGCTGGCGGTGGAAACTGAAGCGGCGAAGATTCTTCGCTTTTTTGGAAAACGTCAGCATCATTCTGCTGTCTTCCGTGGGAGAATTGTTGACCACCGCGACCCACTTTTTACCATCCAGTTCATAGAAACTCAGGATGGCAGGAACATTGTCAGAAGTGGTGACATCCAGCACAATGTCGTCTGTTTTGCCGGGTTCAAAGAGTTCGTATCCGCCGTATGCCTTACCCACATGAACAGTTTTGGTTCGCCTGGCATGAAGGAAGAAATCGCCATACTGGTGCAGGAAGTATTTATTGGTACGTGCAAGCCAGTTGAAGGTTTCTGTTCGTTCGCCGAAGGCATCAATAGGGGGAAGACGATAGTTGACACGGCATTCACGTTCGTAAATGAAGAACCACATGATGCCTTCCATACCCGATACAACAGCGGTACTCAGCTGCCAGCGCAGGTCGTTTTCGCTGGGACAGCGGTACTTGAAATGCCCCACGGAAAGCAGGGTCGTCCAGGGCGTAATGCCCGCCAGGTCTGCCGCTTCCCGGGCAAGGCGCAGGTTCATGAAATAAAGGTGTATGCCCTCCTCACCCGGGTTGAGCTGGGAATAGCGATCGTAGCTGAGGATTATCAGCCCGCATTCGTCCGCGGTTCTCTTTACCCACTCTGCATAGGAAGAGGCTTTCAGGAGGGTCTTTTCCTGGCCTTCCCAATAGGGCAGATAATTGAGAAAGGGCGTAAGTTCCGGTGCGGTTTCCAACTGAATCCGGTATGCGGCAGAACAGTCGGCAAACGCCTTGTCGTCGGAGGGCTCGTCGCCGATGTGGAATCCGAATACGGCGGGGTGCTTTCCGAAGTCCACATAAGCGGCCTGAAACTGAGCTTTATACCCTTCGGGATCATCCGAAGCGCCGTGCCAAAGCCCGCGATGGTCACACATGATCATTTTGATATTGGTTTCCGCGCAGGCATCCAACATTTCCAGAATTACGTTTTTATCGGAGTTCTCAGTAATCTCGGGGCTGTTTGCCATAGTCATACCCAGATCCACCCAGTCCTTCACATCTTTGGCAGAAAGCTGACCGGTGGTGTAATTCCAGAAACCAATTGGAAATCTGTTCATAATCAGGAAGCTCCTTTAATTTATTATAGTATAGGATTTAAACTATCGGTACTGTTTTTCGATTGCATTATAGCAAGCAGTGATATAGAATGAAACGTTCCTTAGAAAAAAGCACACCTGTTTTCGGGTTATTGCCGTACCGCTGCCGGAGGCGTATCCTTTCCTCCCGCATGGTTGGTATCTCAATAATCTCTCCCTTGGGGCCTCTTTTTGCGGTGCATAAGATATCCAGCGGGACCCGCATGTCAATCCCCGTGAAAAGAGCACGGTCCGCAGGATCGGCCATCCCCGCAATCCACTTGATACGGCTGAGAGATGTCTCAGTTGGCAGCTCTGTATGGAGGCCGATCACGATGGCGGGTTTCAGCTCTCCACTGGAGCCTGCCGGCACCGTCACCACATCATTGACGGCGATGGACCGGTCCTGTGCGGCATAGGTAAAGGCGTGCTGTCCATGAGGAAAGTGAAGGGTTCCGTCGTGTCGGACGCGCATTCGATCGTCACGGCGCGATGGTCATTTTCCGGGGAAGAGGAACACCACGAGCGGTTCTTCTTCTCGACATACAGTGCTGCACGCCCGTCCGGTCCGATGCCGTAGTTGGAGCTTGCCTGACGCTCCTCGGGCAGAAAGATATTGCCCGGGGCTATTGCCCGGCACTTCGACGGAGAGCTGTCCGACGACGCAGTGCGGCGTGATGCGGTCGATGGCGTGGTTGCGCAGACCGGAATGGTTCGGGCTGAGCGCGGTGTAGACGACGAGGGGACTGTTGGTGTATTCCATGGCGCGATCCTTCTGTGTTCTTTGTGATGATGATATTTTATCACAAAAACGGGATCAGTTCAAGAGAGAAAGCGGCATCCGTGATTGACCCCGATGCGGGGATGTGGTATAATATTCAAAACAGAGGATCGGGAGGCATCGCTGTGTATCCAAAACCTGTGATTCGAAAGCACATCGTCTTCACCGGCTCCGTGCAGGGCGTGGGATTCCGTTACCGCGCGCGTCACGCCGCCGAACTGTACGGCTGCACGGGCTGAGTGCGGGACGAATATGATTAGCCATAACCAACCCCACCCGAATCAACACAGAACAATACCCTTGAAACCATAATGATTTCAAGGGCTTTTGCCTGTTTGTGGGGAAGGAATTTGAACCGGCAACGGAACATTACGGATGACCCTCCCAGTCATGCGTCCGGTTTTTCAGCCGGATCTCTCCGAATGAAGACATCTTCGCTTTCATAAATCCTTGGTTGTTCCTGTTTTATCCGGGGGAAACAGGTCGCTGCCGTGTGCGGAATCCACCTTTTCCGCTTTTCTGAGTTCCCTGTATGTCAGGGCAATGCAAACCGCGGAAATAACTGCAGTCAGAAAGTCCGAAACGGGCATGGAATACAGCACGCCGTCCAGGGAGAAGAAGAGGGGAAGCAGCAGGGCGAACCCCACGCCGAAGACGATTTCCCGGACCATGGACAGCATTGTGGAAGCCGCGGCCTTCCCCATCGCCTGAAGGAAAATAAAGGTCGCTTTGTTTACACATGCGAATACCATCATGCAGAGATAGATCCGAAACGCCCGAATGGCGAAGGCGGTATAATACGCGCTCTCCTGCGCCGCGCCGAATATACCGATGAGCGTTTTTGGAAACAGTTCCACAATGAGAAGCGCGGCAAATCCCACAGCGGCCTCGCAGACGAGAAGCATGGTGAAGAGCTTTCTGACCCGCTCCGGTCGTTTCGCCCCCATGTTGTATCCGACGACCGGGATGCACCCTGCCGCCATGCCGACAACGATGGAAATGACGATCTGGAAGAACTTCATGACGATGCCCACAACGGCCATGGGGATCTGGGCGTACTCCTCCAGCCCGAAGACCGGATCCATCCTTCCGTATTTGCGGATCATGTTGTTGATCGCCGCCATCGCAGCGACCAGGGAAATCTGGGAGAGAAAGCTGCACAGTCCGAGAGAGATGATTCTGCAGATCACGCCTGCCTGCGGCGCGAACGATCCCCGCTCAAGCTTCACGCTTTTCAGATGGAACAGATACCAGACCGCAAGGATTGCCGTCGCCGCCTGACCGAGGACCGTAGCGACCGCCGCACCCATCATGCCCCATTTGAAGACAAAGATGAAGACAGGGTCGAGGATCATGTTCAAAATCGCTCCGGTCAGGGTGGACGCCATTGCAAACCGGGGACTTCCGTCCGCACGGATGACCGGATTCATCGCCTGACCGAACATATAGAGCGGAATGCCGAGCGCGATCCAGAAGAAATACTCCCGGGACAGGGCGTAAGTCTCCTCGTTGACCCGAGCGCCGAACAGGGTTACCAGCGCGTCCCCCAGAATCAGGTAAACGGCGCACAGAACCGCGCTCGAAAGGACCGCTAAAAAGACCGCGTTTCCGACGGATCTGCCGGCTCTTTTACCGTTCCCCGCTCCGAGCAGACTGCTCACCATCGTACAGCATCCGTCTCCGATACAGACGGCAATCGCGAGCGCAATGACGGTCAGGGGAAAGACAACGGTGTTGGCCGCGTTTCCGTATGAACCGAGATAATCGGCGTTCGCGATGAAAATCTGATCGACGATGTTGTACAACGCTCCGACGAGCAGAGAAATGACACAGGGGATCGAGTACTTCCGCATCAGCGCGCTGAGTTTTGCTTCGATAAGGGAATTCTGTTCCATGTTTCGCCTCCGGATAAAAAAATAAGCGCAGGTCCGGATCGTTCGGACTTACGCTTGAATGCTGCTCAACATATTTATTATATCATTTCGGACGGAGAAAGTCAAATGGACAAATTAGCCGAAAATCCTTGCTGAATACAGAGCCTGGAATCATAAAAACAGCTGAATTTGAAAAATCTGAGAAGATGCCTTTTGATTTTTACAGAAAAAAGTGTTATAATGATACTGTAGCTTACGCTATCATGAGAGTGCAACCAGCCGATACTCTGCCGGCAGCCGGATATCCTGTTTCTGAAACGTCTGATCACCTCTCTGTATCATACGGCCGCGTCTTCTGCCGTGAATGATGCGCCGGAGAGGAGGTGCTCACATGAAGCGCGTAAAAGCCGCGTGTATTCTTCAGACTCTTGTGTTTCTGCAAAAGCCTGAAACGGGATTCAGCCGGGAGAGAATGCTGAAGATCAATCAGGAAGAATTCGAACATTATAAAGCAACTCTGGATCGTCAGAAGACCAGATATCAGATCGACGATGTTGCCGAACAGGAAGACGGTTCTCTCGTTGTCCGGGTCAGAAAGCAATACAACGACAATACGGACGTGTCCGAATACTTCAAATGACGCATCGGCCGCTCGGGACAACCGGGCGGCTGTTGTCTATACAGGAGGCTGTGATGACAGTATTGGAAAGCATAAAGTACAAGATCAAAATGCTGTATTTGAACCAGACAAAAATCCATATTTCTGTTTCGATCAACCGCCCGAAAGTCGTTGTTCCCACTCAGGAAGCCACGATTATAGGGATTTATCCCAATATATTCCGGATAGAAACGCAGGAAGGACAATATACCTTGCTCTATACGGATATTTTGACAAACAACATTATGATTGCAGAATTGCAAAAATGAAAACCTTGATTGTATTCAATCACAAAATCCGGGAGAGTACAGGAGAGAATGGACGTTCGTGATTGACTTGTCGGCAGTGGATGTGGTATAATAGAGAAGAATATTTGTGAAAACCAGTGGAGACACCCATGAGACAATATATCGTAGACGCCTTCACATCCAAGCCCTTTTCCGGCAATCCCGCCGCCGTGTGCGTGACGGACCGCCCGCTGCCGGACGAGTCTATGCGAAATCTGGCGATGGAAAACAACCTGTCCGAAACTGCCTATCTGTTGAAAGAGGCGGACGGCTATAACCTCCGCTGGTTCACGCCGGGGACGGAGGTGGACCTCTGCGGTCACGCGACGCTGGCGTCCTCCTTCGTGGTTCTGAACTTTCTCGAACCGGAGAGCTATGCGGTACGGTTCCATACCCGGAGCGGACTGCTCACGGTGCGGAGAACGAACGGCCTCTACCGGATGGATTTCCCGATCTATGAGCAGGAGGAGATCCCGATAACGGACGCAATGGAGAAAGCGTTCGGTGCCAGACCCGTCCGGGCTTTCTTCGGAGTGGATCTGGTATGCGTATTTGAGGAGGAAGAAACAGTCCGCGCCATGACGCCGGATCAGACGAAGCTGTCAGGGCTTCCGGGACGCATCCAGAACGCAACTGCACGGGGAAGAGAAGCAGACTGTGTCTCCCGGAGCTTCTGCCCGAAACTCGCCATCGCCGAGGACCCGGTCTGTGGTTCGGCCCACTGCCAGATCGCACCGTATTGGGCGGGGGTGCTCGGAAAGAACGCGATCACCGCGTATCAGGCATCGAAACGCGGCGGCACGCTCTTTTGCGAGCTGACCGGAAACGGGCGGATCGCCATCGGCGGGGAAGCGGTGCTCGTGGCAAAAACGGAGGTCGTGGCCCTGTGATCCGAAAGCACATCGTCTTCACCGGCTCCGTGCAGGGCGTGGGATTCCGTATGGAGCTTTCATAATCCGGCAGACAACGGCATCGAAAAGAAAGGACGGAGAAAAAGATGGAGAAAACGGAACTGATTTTTTCCTTTGATACCGAGGACTTTACATCCAACAAAGCAGCAGACGCGATCCTCACGGAAGCGGAGATTCTCAGAGAGGAGGGTGTGCGGGGATGCTTCTGTCTGGTGGGGCTTCTCGCGGATCAGCTGGTGAGCTGGGGCAGACGAGATGTGCTGGATGCGCTCTCTCATCATGAGATCGACTCCCATACACTCGGCCATTCGCTCCATCCCGTCATCAACGAGTATACGGATATCGAAGACTTTGACGCCGCCTATGCCGAGGTGATTCGTCAGGAAACGGAGGCCATCGAAAAAATCCGCCGGGCGACGGGCTGCGGCAGGATCTATGTGGCGGTTCCGCCCGGGGACGACAAGTCCTACGCCGCTATGTATGCCTACGCGGATATGGGCATTCCGATCTACGCCGATACGGTCTGCGACACGCCGGAGGGGGACGGGGTCTGGTACTGCAACATCTACAATATCGAATACGTTCTCGGGGCGGACGGAGAGGATTACTTCTTCCACGGCGGCGAGGCGGAGATCCGCGCGGCTCTGGATTGGCTGGCCAAGAGAAAGCGCGCCGTGTTCTACACCCACCCGCACATGAGCTTGTTCAGCGAGCACTGGGATTCCGTGAACTACAACAAGATCAACAAGCATCCCTTCGGCGAATGGGAGGAAGCGCCTCGCCGTCCCCATGAGGAAACGGAGCGGTTTTATGAGAATCTGCGTTTGTTCGTCCGGCTGGCGAAGGAGGATCCCCGGTTCCGCATCACGACCTACGGGGAGATCGCCGAACGGCTTGCCGCAAGACCGCCACGCGTTGTCCACAGGGAGGACCTGCCCCGGATCCGGGATCATCTCTGGGAGAGGCTGTATCCCCTGACCGAGCCGGATTCCTTCTGCCTGAGCGATCTGTTCCGGGCGGCAAGGGCATGCCTTTTGGGGGCCGATGCCTGGAAATGCGTCCCCGAACGGGGATTCCTGTATGCGCCTGAGGCAGCCGGGGAGTCCGTTGTTCTGAGCGCGGAAGAGGTGAGACAGTCAGCGGCAAACCTCTCAGCTTCCGGATTCCTGCCCGTGCGGATCGGGATCGGCGGGAAAACCATCGGACCGGCGGACTGGCTGCGGGCGGCATTCGAGGTGCTCTGCGGAGCGGAGACGGTCACGGTCGAGGTGGGCAGGGAACAGCTTCCCTCCCTTGATCGGCTTCCCCTCGCGCGGGATCTGTCCCTGAGGGGAACATGGATCCACAGCGACAGCTTCCGTGACAACTGGCTGTCCGACCGTCTGCGGTGGCAAAGCTGGACGATGCGGTTCTGAGCCGTTCTGCACGCGGGGAGCCGGATGACGCGGTTTTCCTTATATATGCCCGTTTTTCCGGATCTCGCCGGGAGTCAGGCCTGTTTTGCGCCTCATCACAGTGGAAAAATGAGACAGACCGGCAAAGCCGCAAGCGGAGGCAATGGCGCCGAGCGGTTGGTCCGTGTGGAGCAGGAGCCGCACGGCTTCCTCGATCCGGCATTGTATCAGATACTGATACGGCGTCACGCCGAAATACCGCTTTGTCAGGCGCGCGAGATAATACGGATGAAAGTTCAGCGCGGCCGCGACGGACTGCTCGTTGATCGGTTCCCGGAAGTGTTCCTCGATATACCGCATGGCGTCTCTGGCGTGGACCGCTCCTCCCGCCGTTCGCTGTACCGTCTCTGTTTCGGCGGATTCCGGCAGGGACGCGAACAACAGATCCTTGATGATGCCGGAGCACCGTTCCAGATAATAGATCGGTTTTTCCCGAAACAGCCGCTCCGCCAGAATGACCCGCTCGCAGAGTTCGGGACAGTCCCGGACGATCCGGGGAAGGAACAGATTGGAAATGTCCCGCGCGCCGCTCTGGATTTTCCGGTCGACGAGGAGTTCCGGCCGAAACTGCGGCGAATTCACGGGGAGATGGAACCGGGAGGTGTTCCGGTATTCCTGCGTCAGATCAAAGCTCAGGCAGTACAGCGTGAAGGGATCGGACGGATCCTCGTTTCGGAAATGATACGGCACCCCCGGACCGAGGATCAGAAGAGAGTCCGCGGGCATTCGGATCCTGCCGCCGTTCATATCGACGAGAGCGGCGCTTTCTGTGAAGACGAACATGCGGAAGTCATAGGAGGCCGAAGGGGGAAAATCATCGTAAATCCACCTTTCAAAGCATCCCCTCGTCCGCGGGAACGGATTGATTTCGGACAGTTCCATAACAGGCCCCTCAGAAAGTTTGAAATGTGAAAACAGAAGTTTGATTTGAGTATTTTTTTCCGGCTCCTGATTTGATACAATGATTATATCACAATCCGACCGTACTTTCAAGTTTTTTGGATCAAATCGAGGAGGTTTGTTATGAGAAAAAGACTTCTGTCCCTGCTTCTGGCGGTACTGCTCGCAGCCGCCGCGCTGTCTTCCTGCGGCAAATCCGAAGAGACTCCGACTCCCGGGAACGTTCCCGCAGACGGACAACCGGCTGAAGAACCGCAGCCCGCCGAAACCGAACCGGCCGATGCTGTCGTTCCGCTGCCGGACAGGAACTTCGGCGGGCAGACCGTAACCGCCCTGATCCGCACGGAATGGGCCTACGAATTTCTCCCGGACGAGGGCGGGAGCGATACGATGGTTTCGGACGCAATCCGGGAAAGAAACAACCGCGTTGAAGAAAAATACGATGTAAAACTCAACTTCATCGATACCCCCGGCGACTGGGGGAACCGGGACAATTTCATCAACGCCGTACACAACAGCGTCCTCGCGGGGGACGGGGATTATGATTTCGTGTCCGGGTATCAGGCGACGATCGTTCAGAATGTCACGATGGGTGATTTTCTGAATCTTCTGGATCTTCCGTATATCGACCTGTCAAGCGCCTGGTGGACGCAGAAGGGCGTGGACGCGCTGACGGTCAACAACCGCTGCTTTATCGCCACGGGAGACATCACCGTAACGATGCTCGAATACCTATACTGTATCTACTATCAGAAAGACCTTGCGTCCGCGAACGGCCTGCCCGATCTTTACGAGATCGTTGATTCCGGCAAATGGACACACGATAAGCTCGCGGAACTGATCGCCGGGACCTCCCTCGACGCGGACGGCGACGGTTCCATGACGGACGCGGACAGATTCGGGCTGATCTCGGGAGGCGACTATCTCAGACAGTATCTCGTCGCCTACGACACCCCCGTTGTATCCGTGAAGGAAGACGGGACGCCCTATCTGTCGTGGAATACGGAACACACCGTTTCCGTTGTTGAAAAACTGGTATCTCTTTACAACAACAGCGGAGAGACTTTCGTCTCCTCTGACAAGGCGTTTCTGACGAATCTGTTCCGGAACGGCCAGGCTCTGTTTGCAACCGGACTGTTCGGGCAGGCGGCTGCCATGCGCGACATGGAGGCGGATTTCGGAATTCTGCCCTATCCGAAATTCAGCGAGGAGCAGACGGATTACCTGACCTCCACCAACAACAATGTCTCGATGATCTGTGTGCCGATCACCTGTAAGGACACGGACAGCACCGCGTTTGTGATTGAAGCGCTCTGCCGGGAGAGCACGGAGACGGTTTCAGCCGCCTTCTACGATACAGCACTGAAATCCAAATATGCCCGCGACGATGACTCTGCTCGAATGATCGATTTGATCCGGAACTCCCTGTCCTTTGACTTCGGGTGGGTGTATTCCACGGTGCTGGGCCTCGGCAACTCCTATCAGATGTTTGTGGAGGACAACAATACCGACTTTGCGTCCTACTATGCGACGCGGGAAAACGAGTATGCCGCAGGGCTGGACAACATCAAAGCTACCTATTTTGACTGAGAGGTTGAACAAACATGGAGAATGCGTGGAATTTCATCTGGAACCGTCTGTTTGACGAGCGCACCTGCATGTTCTATAACCACCTTGTCGGCGACGAAGCGGACGCGGCGACAAAATACCTGCCGGAGCCGGAGCTGATCCAGTTGCAGATCCCCAATCCTGGCGGATACGGCACCGGGATGGAGGACTGCATGCTCAATGCAGGGCTGATGACGGACGCCGTCATCGCGCGTTATGAGGCGACCGGGGACGGGGTGATGCGGGAATACGCGGCGAAGATCTGGCGGGGGATGGAACTGGACGCGTCCGTCTCCCCGCAGAAAGGCTTCCTTCCCCGCGGCGTATCCCCCGCCGACTGCCGGAGCCATTACATCGACACCTCCCGGGATCAGTACACAAACTGGTGGTACGGCGCGTACCGGCTGTACTTCTCCGACCTCTCCGACGAAACGCAGAGGGA
>CACZNC010000094.1 GCA_902782445.1 uncultured Ruminococcus sp. | reverse complement strand
ACTTCACATTATTGATGTAGCCTGTCCCTATCCTTTTCAGAAGTTCTTGCCAGGCTTCTTTCAAGAAGCCGCGTAACCCCTTAGAAGGGATTTAGTATTCGGATGCGGGAGCCGCGGGTCCGTCGGAAGGACCAGCAGTCCGCGTCTTCGGGCGGAAGGAGGGGGATCCCGTCAGCCTCCGTGCTTCAGGCGCATGTCATTCCAGCCTTCGGGTCCGTTTTCCCGGGCGGGGAAATATGCCTCGGTGAAGCGGTGACGGTCGTGGTCGCGGAAAAACACCCCCATGTTCCCGTCCCCGTAGATGTGGAGGAACACGCTCCGGCAGTGTTCGCCGCGGATGTTCTCGAAGCTCGACACGTCGATCTGCGGCACGTCATGCCAGTCCACCCAGCAGATCCGCCGCCACGTGTCCTTCTTTCCCCAGACCCAATCCCCGATATGGGAATGGCCGTAAAAATGGATGCGTTCCGTCGGGGGCAGGGGGAGGAGCTTGTCCATGAGGGCGTGGTCCCGGTTGCAGCCGGAGAACCCGTAATGGCCGCAGGTGATCATGGGCTCCGTCTCCTCGGCCATCTTCGCCCGGAGTTTTTCAGCGTCCGCGTCCGTATAGGGGTACGCCTCCTCTCCCCAGGCGATACGGGAGTGGGTCACGCACCACGCGTTTTCCGCGGAGATGTGGTCGCAGAGAAAATAGACGGGGTATTTCCCGATCTGCGTGCGGAAAAAGAAGTCCTCGCACCCCGCCGCGGTCTTCCAGCCCGGATGGTCCCGCACCATTTCGTAGAAGGGCATCCACGGCTTTTTGTCCCGATGGGAACGGGCGTAGTCGTAATCGTGGTTGCCGGGAGCGTAGAAGAGCGGGAGGTCCAGCGCGGCGAAGGCTTCCTCCTGGAGGCTGCACATCGCCGTCAATCTGTCCTCTTCCGCCCCCTCCACCGCGTCGCCCAGATACCAGATCTGTTCCGCAGGGCGTCCAAGCAGTTCAAAATCCGAGATCCCCGCGTCGAGACACCGCCGGGTATTCTCGGGCAGTCTCTGCTGGAGATCGGACAGGATCCATACCCTGTGGACCGCCCGGGTCAGGGATTCTTTGTACAGATAATCGAACATTTCGTTCACTCCGAAAAAACTTGCAGCCGTCCCGTCCGATCCGGGATCGTGACATAGGTACTCTGAAACGGTGTCATGGGATCAGCTCGATCAGCTCGGGGCGGAAGGCCTTCATGCTCAGCCGGAGAAGGCCGCCCTCGGAATCCTTGATCTGCGCGACTCCCGGGACGGGCTTCCCCGCTTTCATGCCCCCGGGCAGGCGCAGGACCACCTCGTCCGTTTCCTCGTTGAAGGAGGACACCGCGGCGAGCAGACGTCCGTCGTTCCGCTCATAGACCGAACAGTAGACGTGCTCCGTCTCCGGCTTCACGGGGCAGTCTTCCTCCCAGTAGGGATGCCAGACCGCCTCCCCCGATCCGAACCGGCAGAGTTCCTCCCAGTAGGGCGCGATGATCTCCGCGGCTCCCCGGCCCCCGCTGGGACGCGGCAGGACGTCGTGGATCAGAGACAGGGACGCGGCCTTTTCGAGGGGCATCCGTTCGTCCACGTAGGCGAGCATCTGGGGGAAGGCTCCGAGGTTCTTGCCCATGTACTCCGTGCGGAAGGCCGGGAGGTTGAGAAAGCCGAGAAAGCTCTCCTTCAGCTTCTCCTGAATGCTCTCCCCGTTGAAAAAGCTGTCGGCGAAGGCGAGGGTCGGCGCGAGGAGGCAGGAGCTCTGATGGGTGTCGATCACCCCGCCCATGCCGTGCACCAGCTCGTAAAGCTCCCGCACATGCCGGCGGACGGCGAAGATCGGATAGGTGGGATGCCGCCTGCCGTCCGGGCCGACATACCCGCATCCGTGCTCCGCGTTGGCGCAGGCCCAGGGGACGTAGGTGCCGTCGGTGTAGATCCCGTCGAGGTCGTAGTGCTCCATGGCGTACCGCACCCGTTCGCGCATCCCCGCGGCGTACCCTCCGGCATAGCAGACCATGTAGGCCCGCTGGCAGGGATTGTGCCTCTGCCATCCGCCGGTGAAGTGACCGAAGACGTTTTTGAGCAGGTAGTCGTCCTTCTTTTCGTGCCATTCGGGGGCGTTGGTGGGGTATTCGTAGCCGAAATAGGCCATGACTTTGATCCCCCGTCTGTGGCATTCCCGGACGCAGGTCTGAAACCGCTCCTCCTCCACCGCCTGCCCGTAGTTCTGCATCGCGCTCCAGGATTCGTGGAAGATCAGCCAGTTGACGCCGCATTTTTTGTAATAGTCGAGGAGGGTCTCGCCGTTCTCGTCCGGGGCGAGGAAGCGGTCGTCGCAGGTGTAGGTGTCGTGGACGATGCGGAAATCCATCCGGTCCCGGCGCAGTTCCTTCACGGGGGTGGCCTGAATGCCGAACACATAGTCCACCGGCCCGAGGGCGTCCCCCCAGGTGTCCTCCCGGCCTTCCCATTCCCGGGGCCTCTTTTCGAGCAGATTCCAGCGGAGCACGCGGCCCTTCTCATCGGGTATCAGGGAGATGCAGGGGGAACCCTCGTTCAGTTCGACCCGCTCGTCCGTCTCCGCGGCGATCCCGAGGCCGCCGAATTCCCATCCGGTCCAGAACCAGGGCTTGAAGGGACATTGCACTCCGTCTTCCGGGACCGCGCCGCTTGCCAGCCCGTCGTAATGCTCGGTGGGCCAGTAGTGGAAGAGGGTCGAGCTCTCCTCCGTCAGCGGGAAGGTCATGCTCAGCCCGTCCAGCGCCACCGGGGAGACGCCCCAGAAGCTCCAGTAGGGGATAACGCTCAGAGCCATTTCGAGAAATCCGTCGTACTCCACGGTCCACCGGATGTTCACAAGGATATTCCCGGCGGAGGCGCAGACGGTGAAGACGGCTTTTTCGGGTTCCGCCGAGATCGGAAGGACGGAGAACTCCCCGAAATCCTCCTCCTCCCCGTGAAACAGGGCGTGAAGGGCGGCGGGGGCGGAGAGGATCTCACGTCCGGCGGCGGTGATGGAGATGGGCAGGAGGGAGCGGTCCCAGACGTATTCCCTGCCCCAGACTTTCGCCTTCACCCGGCAGTCCCGGATCTCCAGTTCCACGGGCGTCCACGGTGACGGCACTTTTGACGGCGTTGACATAGCTGACTCCCCCTTCGGTTTTTATTTGATGAAGCTCTTCGCAAAAGCCGCGGCCGCCGCGAGATCGTTTTCGTCCGGCCTGCCTTTGTGCATCCCCTTGAACTCGCCCCGGCAGTGGAATTCCCTCTCGTCCGTCGGGATCCCGATCTTCTCCGCCTCGGCCTTCACCTTTTTCAGGGTGGAATTGAGCAGCGCGGCGGATCCGAAATTGACGATGCGGCCCACCTTCCCCGGATCCAGCGACCGGATGAAATCCCGCACCTCCGGGTCGATGGAGAAGGCATAATAGGAATTCCCGAGGAAGAGGAGATCGACCGGCTCCTCAACGGGCGCGGTGATCGGGAGTGCTTCGGCTCCCACGGCCCCCGCGACGGCTTCGGCAAGTTTTTTCGTGTTGCCCGTTCTCGTGTAATACCTGACTGCGATTTTCATAAACCCTCCTGAATGCAATCATTCTATGTTCCGTGCTTCCGGGCTTTCGCCAGTCCGATGGATCTTACGATTCGCGTGAGAGCGCGGGATCCGCCGGAGCGTCGTAGTACCGGGAACTCTCCACAAGACCGTCGATAATCGCGACAAGCTCGTCCGCGTCATAACGGGGGAGAAGATAGGTGTGGAGACCGTTTTCCGTCCGCCGGAAGCCGGTGACGCCGCTGTCGTCCACGGTGATTTTTCCGTAGGGATGGAGGTTCCAGTATCCCGCCTCCGGCCGCACCGCGTAGAGCATCGCCGTCAGATCCCAGCTCTCCCGTCCGCCCTTTCCGTGGTGGACGAAATAGGAATGCGCGGCGGGGTTGACGTTCTTCCTGTTCTCGTCGTCGTTGATCTTTTTCAGTGTGATCAGCCAGTTCCCGGTCTCGTAGCTCGAAAACACCATTTCCCCGGGCCATTCCTCCGTGACGGTCTCTGCGGCGGGGATATCGGCGTAGATGTTCCATTCCGCCGTCACATGGGGCGTGTTGATGCCGTATCCGAACTCGAAGGGCCACGTGCCGAAGAACCGCCCGCCCATCACGACCGTCCGGCGGATCTTCTTTGCGATCAGTTCCTTCCCGGAGAGCGGGGACACCTCGTCCGGTCCGCTCAGGACAAGGCGGCTGAGGGTCGTCAGAGGGCCAGTCGCCACAAGGGTGATCTCCCCGTCGGCGGCCTCCTCCAGCTTCTGACGGATCAGGCGGACGGAATCCGGCACCTGCCGCCAGTCGGGGAAGGAATGGGGGAAACGCTCCGCGACGCTCTTGTCATAGCCGTTGTATCCCTCCGTCCTGTCCCGGGGGTCGAACCGGTCGTGCAGGATCCCGACCGGCACCCGTCTGCCGTAATGGGTGTTGATGGCGTCGATACACCCGGCGAGGTACGGCGTCGCATAGCATCCGGTCACGGCGATCAGTTCCGCCTCCCCTTTTTCGCACAGGCTGTGCAGAAGGGCCAGCGCTCCCGCGTCGTCGCAATCGCCGCCGATATCCGTGTCAAAGATGATTTTCACAGGATCCTTTTCCATTCGCGCGCTCCTTTGGGATATTCCCGCCGCTTCCGGGAGATTTTCAAAAACGGTCCGCTCCCTGTCTCCGCGCCGAAAGCAGCCTTTACAGCATCATTATACCGGAAAAACCGCCGGGTGTCAACCTCCCGCCCGAAGAAGACAGCCGCCGATCCGACCGGAAAGCCGCTCTTCTCTTCCCCGCTCTTGACACGCGCTCCGGTGTTGTGATATGATAGAGCTGCAATCAGTCATCGTCAAGGAGGCGCAAATGAAAAGAGACTATTCGAATCCCGCGGCGACCGCATGGTTCTTCGGCCTCATGGAAAACCCGGAACGCTTCCCCTTCCGCTTCACCTGCGGGGGCACGGCGTACAAAGGCCTCGGCGCGCCGCTGGTCCCGGCCGGATCCTCCATGGAGACGGAGGGAGAAAAGACCGTCTGCGAAAAGGCTTTCCGTGTACCGGGCGGGCTGCTTCTGTCCCTGAAAGCGGTCCATTACGCGGATTACGGCGCGTCGGAGTGGACGGTATGGTTCGAAAACGAGGGAGCACAGGACAGCCCCGTTCTCACCGATATCTCCTCCGAGCTTTCCTATGAAGGCGCGTATCCGACCCTGAAAGGCATCCTCGGCGACCATGTCTCGGCGTACCGGCCCTATTCCCTGAACCTCGCGGACACTCCCGCCGTGTTTGAATCGAACAGCGGGCGGGCGACCCACGTGAACTTCCCCTATTTCGATCTCGAAGCGGGGGACGGCGGGGTCCTTCTGGCGATCGGATGGGCGGGAACGTGGAAGGCGGAATTCTCGTCGAAGGACGGGAAGACCTCCGTCCGGCTCCGCTCCGTCAACAATCTCCGGGCCCGTCTCCGCCCCGGGGAGAAGATCCGCACCGCCCTCTTCGTCTCGATCCCCTACACCGTCCGGGACGAACTCTACGCGGCGAATCTCTGGCGCAGCTGGTTCGTGAAGTACAATCTTCCGAAAGCGGACGGCGCGGGGACTCCCCTCGAACCCTTCTCCACCTGCTGTCTCGCCGGGGACACGGGACTGCCGAATTCCGACGGTTCGATCTCGGAACGGCATTTCACCTGGCGGCGCAGTCTCGAGAAAATGATCGCGGAGGACGTCAAGGTCGATTTCCGCTGGATGGACGCCGGATGGTACGCCGCCCCGGACAATTCCTCGCCGGAAAGCGACTGGTGGGGGACGGTCGGGACCTGGACCTTCGATCCCGCGAAATGGCCGGGGGACACCTTCCGCGAATCCACGGACTTTGCCCGGGAGCACGGGATGAAGACCCTTCTCTGGTTCGAGCCGGAACGGGTGACGGATCCCGAAAACCTCGAAAAGAACTACGGCTACGAACCCCGCTGGGCCATCCGAAGACCGGGCGCAGGCTCGATCTCGAACAACATCGGGGACCCGGACTGCTACCGCTGGACCCTCGGGAAGATCACGGACACGCTGACGAAAAACCGGGTGGAGATGTACCGCGAGGACAACAACAGCGATCCCGCAGGGCTCTGGAAACACCTCGACGCCCTGGAAGGAGAGGACCGCGCCGGGATCACCGAATGCAAATTCATCGACGCCCACTACCGGATGTGGGACGATATCATCGCCTGCACTACCTCCTTCGGGGGCTGCGGTTTCGTGGACTCCTGCGCGTCGGGCGGCGGACGGAACGATCTCGAATCCATGCGGCGAGGCGTTCCCCTTCTGCGCAGCGACGCGGACCGGACCTGGACCTCCCTCCGGCTGTCGATGAGCTGGGGGTTCAACCGCTGGATCCCGTTCTGCGGCGCGTCCACCAAGGAATCCGCGGGTCAGCTTGAGGGCGGGAAGACGTCGGACACCTATATCTGGCGCGCGTCCTATCTCCCGATTTTGAACGTCTCCTCCTCCTTTGTGATGAATCCCGATCAGGATTTCTCCCCGCTGAGAGAGGGCATCCGGGAGTGGAAGAGCATCCGGCGGTATCTTCTGAAAGAGTTCTATCCCCTGACGCCGTGGCACGCGGAGCACGAGCGGACGGGATTTGCCGCCTTCGCCTATCTGGATCCCGAGGCGGAGGAGGGCGTGCTCTTCGCGTTCCGTCAGGAGGACTGCGCCGAAGCGGATCTCACCCTCGGCTTCCCCTTCGCCGGGTCCGGGACGGATTGGATCCTGAAGGACGCGGACACCGGAGAAGAGCTTCTTCTGGATGGGGAAGGCGCGAAGGACGGGTTCACGCTGAGCTTCGGCGCGCCGCGGTCGTCTAGGCTGTTCCTGTTCCGCTCGGTCCGGCAGGCCTGATCCCGACGCGGGACCGAACGCGGAAAACCGCATGAAAAAACAGGGTGTCAGACCGGATTTTCCCGGAGCCTGATACCCTGTTTCGTTTTTGCGATTCTGAACGCGTCGGAAGCGCTCTTCCCCGGCTTACTGGATCGCGGTCACGAGAGCGACCACATCCTCCGCGCCGAGGCCGTAGGTGTCATAGAGATCGCCCTGTCCGCGGACCGTGATGCTGTAGCTGAAATTGTCGGAAAGCCAGACGGCCTTCATCATTCTTCCCTCTTCGTTGCCGTAGCAGGTGACATCCCAGCCGTCCGCTTCCTGAGTCCAGGTGTACGCGTACTCGGTGTAGTCGCCGGAGACGTCTTCGCTCTCCTGCTTGAGGCCTTTGCGGACCGTCAGTTCCGCAGCGCCGACCGCGCCGTCCGCTTCGGCAAGGTGGGTCATGAAACGGAAGCCGTACCAGTCGATCCGGCCGCCGGTCACTTCCGTCCCGTTTTCGGGAACCATGAAGTATCCGACTTCCGCGCCGTCCGCCGCTTTATTCACATCCTCGGTATCCGTCCAGGGATTCGCCATCCCGACGACGGGTTCGGGGACCGCTTCCGGGAATCCCGCGGCGGTGACTTTCACTCTGCCGAACACCGCATCCGGGTCGCCCACTCCATTCTCGACAACCAGCTCGTAATACACGCCGTCCGCGAGTTTGGTCAGGTACTCGGTGAACCCGTATTCGCCGGGTTCGTATACGCTGATGACGCCGTCCTCTTCCTTATAGGTTTCGTATTCGGAGTAATACTCGATCTCCTCCTCATACTCCTCGGCGGTGAGGGTGAAACCGATCGCGGAAAGAACTTCGCCCTGATCCGGCAGGATCGAGTAGAGGAAAATCGTGCCGTAGCCGTTGATCTCGCCGAGATAGCCGCCGGAAAGATCCGCCGATACGGTCACCTGGCCGGCGACGCCGTAGGTCTCTTCCTCCGTGGTGACAGTCAGTTCAACGGAGGTCGGCAGGTCGATGTAGGAGCGCACGATGCCGGATCCCTTGAGACCGGTGACGCGGAACTCCGACTTGACGACCCACATCTCGTCCCGCCAGTAATACAGGCCGGGGGTGAGATGGGAAGCGGTCAGGGTTCCCTTTTCGTCCGTCGTATAGGTGCCGACGAGGGTGTCGTTTTCTCCGAAAAATTCGCTCGGCTTGAACTGGCTCACGCGGTAAAGCTCGAAGGTGACGCCGGCGACGGGTTTGCCTTCCTGCGTGACGGTGAGGATGTTTTCGCCCACTGCGGGAACCGTTCTGCTCCAGCCGAAGCGGAAGGTACTGCCGGTCGTAGCACCGTATGCCGTCTCAGCCGACGCCGCGGCCGCAAGGGAGGTGAGCATCAGGACCGCAAGGATGACGGAAAGAACTTTTTTCATGTTGGATTCTTCCTTTCTTTGATTGGAACGGCCGGATGCGCGGGGCTGTCCGAGACCGTTCGGAGATGATTCAGTATACCACAAAACAGGCCGGGATGCAAGAGCAAATCGCAGTCAACCGAACAGAAAATCTCAGAAAACCCCGAATTTTCCGCCTCCGCTCTCCCGCTCTCAGTCCGGACTCAGGCCTGTCAGAGCGATCAGATCCTCCTCCGTCACGCCGAAAAATTTGCACAGGTATTTCAGCGCGTACGGATTCCGCCGCCGGACGAACTGCCGCATATCGGAAATCGCGCCTTCGTACTTGGTCATGCTCGCGCCCCACCGTTCAGACTGGAGGTCTTCGATGGGCGCCCGTTCCGCGACGATGCGGCCGAGCTCCTCTTCCAGCCGCGTGGGGTCGTAGATCTCGTTCAGGACCCCGTAAAACCTTGTCATAAACCGGTTTTTGAAGGATTTGTTCGAAAGGAGCCTGTGGATGATGCTGCTGGCGACGGTGCCGTCGGATTTCAGCCAGCTGAAATAGCTTGAAACCTCCGTCGTGTCGTTCGCTCCTTTATAGAACGAAATGCCCATATCCATGTCCAGCATGACAAAATGCCATCGGTTGTCCGCGCCGGAGGGGTCGTCTGACGCACGGTTCCGCCACAGCTTGATGTTGTTCCCAGGAAAATCGAGGGAATTGAAATAGAGCCGCGAAACGAACAGGTCGATCAGGGAATCCAGATCCAGCTTGCTCTGCACGTATTCGTAATTTTCCTCCACATCCATCTTGTTTCTCCGGATGAACTTCACGAGGTCGTTGAAGTCGTCGGCGTCGTCCGGGAGACCGGAGGTCACGACGAAGGGCGCGTTCTGATTCGTGTGCACCTGCGAATAATCGCTTTCGATCAGGGCGACGTTGTCCTTGTCGACGCCGTAATGGGATTCCACATATTCCCCGCTGTACCGTTCCCGGGCGTTGTAGATCCCCCAGAAATCCCCGTTGACGAACACGAGGACCGGAGCGTAGGCCATCGTATCCGCCTCCATCGTCCGGCTGACCCGCTGCATGAAGGCGTCCCGGATGTAGGATGCGCCGCAGTCGTTGCCGGAATTGCGCAGGACCAGCCGGGAGAAATCGGTGATGGCCTGCCCCTTCGCGTTTCTGGCATATCCGCCGAAGAGGTCGAAATGGAGCGAGGGATCCGTGCCGTCCTTCTCGTTGGCCGACGCCTTAATAAAGACCTTCATGGAGCGCATGCCGGTGCCGGAGGATCCGTGTCCGCTGGCCGCAAGCTCCACATTGGAATAGCCGCGGCGGATCCCGTCCTTGTCGAACACTTCGAGGAAAGCCTTCCCGCGGGTGTTGGGATCGTTGGAGGAGGGGTTGAAATTGTGGTAGAAGCCGGGATTTCCGAACATCTGCTTCGTTCCGAGCGATAGGGACATGACCGAGACGCCGTACCCCTCCATTTTCGGGCTGATGAAGTAGGAATTGGTGTACACCCCGGTATAGCTTTTCCCGTTGTACCCGCAGGCCTTGATCACGTGAGCCCCGATCATCTTCCGGGCGTGGGTCGCGATCTGGCCGACGATTTTCAGCCCCGTCTTGTAGGTCGCGCCGAAAGTCGTCTCGGTCGTGTCGTCCAGCGGGATCGCGTCTTTGTACTGCTGTCTCGTGTCGGAGGATTTCGGATCCGATCCGTCCGTTGTGTAATAGATCGTGGGGTAACCCACCGGCGCGGTCAGTTCCAGTCGGAATCGCTCGGCGTAAAATCCGGCGGGTTTGGAGAAGCGGACCTCACTGAGTCTCGATCCGACGATCACCGCCCGCTTCCCTTCCGACGTGACGGGCGCGATCTGTTCGAGGCTTTCCGTCGTTGCTTTTGTGAGATCTTTGAGATAGTACCCGCTGTCCCGCTTCATGGCAGTGCGGACTGCCATCGTCTCTACCGTAAAATCGGATACAGTTCCCGTGTCGAGAGTATAGCCGTCCGCCGCGGCGAAGCAGGAGATCACCCCGGGCGCTTCATCCGGCGGCACGGATTTTTCGAAGGTCCTTCCGGCAGGCGCGAGGAGAAGTCGGATATCCCGGCTGTTCAGCGAGATTTTCCACTCCGCGTCATAGTCCTCGATGCGGATGACTTCCCCTGACCGGTCATATTCCGCGGAACTCTGCTGCGAAGACCATCCGCGGATCAGACAGCTTTCGCCGCTCTCAAGCGTCAGGTCGGGGAGGGGGAAGGAGGTGTAGTCGGACTTTTTCCCGGCTTTGTAATACAGCGCGAGGCCCCGGAGTTCCAGCGGCGAGGATCCTGTGTTCGTCAGTTCTATAAAACTGTGCTCGCAGGCGGCGGTCCTGCTTCCTCCGTTTCCGTAGACCTTGGATATGACGAGCCCGGCGAAATCTGCAATGTCGATATTGGCTTCCGTCGGCGGCATCGGATCCGGGTCCGTCTCAACCTTCTCGGCAGAAAGCTGGACGTCCGGAGCTGTGGGTTCCGTCTCCGGCACGTCAGATTGTTCAGGCGTATTGCATCCGACGGCGAAAAGCATGAGGGCGGCCAGGATGAGGGAGAAGAGGGGGAGGAATATATATCGGTGTTGTTTTCTCAAGTTATATTCTTTCATGTTTCGACTGTGAAAAGACTTTTGTACGGATTTACGGATCCTGCAGAAATTACAGGACTACAATCCCATTATACCACACGTTTCCGTCTCACACAAGGAGGAATTGAGAAAAAGCGGAAGAACGAAAAGTCTGATCATCCCCGGCTGACGTCTCCAATTCCTCATTCCTAATTCCGTTTCCGCTTACGGTTCTACTAGCCACTAGCCGCTAACCACTCCTAACTAAACGAAAAAAGTGAGGCTAGCTTTCACTAACCTCACTGTGTTGGCATCTACCTATTTTCCCGGGCCGTCGCCAGCCAAGTATCGTCGGCACGACAGAGCTTAACTTCTGTGTTCGGAATGGGAACAGGTGGACCCT
>CACZNC010000093.1 GCA_902782445.1 uncultured Ruminococcus sp. | reverse complement strand
CACGGTGTACACGCCGTCGAGCTCGACCACGGAGACGACCGGGAATTCGTTGGTGCAGAACTTGGTGGCGGTGTCGCCGTCCCACAGGTTCTCAGCGCCTTCGCCGCCGAAGCCGTTGGAGCCTTCGACGAAGGTGTACGCGGAGACAGCGGTCTTGCCGGCAGCGGCAGCAGCCTCGTCAAGGGAAGCGAAGCCCTTGGACTCGGCGGCAGGCTCTTCGGCAGGCTCTTCAGCGGGAGCTTCGACAACTTCTTCCGCGGGAGCGACATACTCGCTGTCAAGCTCGGAACGGAACGCCTTCGCGGCCTCTTCGCTGGAGAAGAACGCGATGTAGTCGATCATGATGGAATCGCCGTCGTTCATGGAGCCGCCGGCGTCGTTGCCGTCATTGCCTTCCTGCCACATCGGGTCGAGGCGGATCCAGTCGACCGTGCCGGCCCAGTAAGGCTCGGTGATGGCGTACTGGGGATCCTTGTACGCGTTGACAGTGGTGACGTTTTCATCGGGGATGTAGATGATGTAGGTGTGCCATTCGCCGTCGGTGCCCACGTTGATGTGCGTGCACTCGGAACCGGTGAGGCCTCTGCCGTCGGTGTGGCCGAAGAGCTCGATGGCGGTAGCGGGACCGGAGTTCTTCACTCTGGCTTTCGCCCAGACGACATCGGCGACGTCAGCCGCGGAAAGGTCGACGGAGACATAGGGGTCGGAACCGGAAGCGGTGAAGGTGTAGAACTCGTCGGAGCCGTCAGCGCCGGGAGTCCAGCTCAGGGTGTTCGCGCCGGAGTTGGCGCCCATATTGGCGTCCATCGCGCCGTCCGCGTTGAAGTCCCAGAGGATCGCGGGAGCGTTCGGGTCAGCGGGTTCAGCCGCGCCGCCGAGGACAACTTCGCCCCAGACGGAGGGGTTGCCGGAAGCCGCGTCGGAGATGTCGGACCAGCCGATGCACATCGTTCTGTTTTCGTAAGCGGCGTTGTCGTTGTAGGAGATCTCAAAGCCGTAGGCGACGCCGTCCTTGGGAGCATACTGCTCGTCGTAGGCCTTGATGTGCCAGACGGCCTCAACGTAGTAGGGGTTCGCCTGATCGTTGTCGGGATCGTTCTCGAGGGAGGTATGGATCTCCATGAACTCCGCGTCGAAGGTCTCGTTGTCCCCGCTCACGCCGGCGCCGGAACCCACAAGCCAGTTGGCCTGGGAGGAATAGAAGTCGCCGTAGGGAGTCACGCCGACCCACGCGTCGGTGGCGGCGTCAATGGAGCTGCCGGAGTTGTTGGACAGGGAGAGGCAGATCTCGCTGCCGTCCATGTTGTAGGTCATGGAGGCGAGGGAGAGGTCCTTCGTCCAGAGGGAGGCGTCCGGTACTTCGCCGAGGAAGTAGAGGTTCTCGTCGTCGTACAGGAACCGGATGGTCACATGGGTACCGGTGTCTTCGCCGTTGCGGATGCGGTCCTGCGTCTGGGCTTCGGCGGTGTCCCAGATGTCGTCCTTCACGCCGTCCACGACGGGAGTGCCGCGGGAAGCCGTGATGGAATAGCCGATACCGGCATTCGCGTTCGCGATCACAGCAAGAGCGGACACGAGAAGCACGGCAAGGGCAAGGGTCAGAAGTTTCTTCATGATACTTCTCTCCTTAAAAAAATGTTTTCGCACCGAGCCGGAGTGTACACAGGGGGTCGATCCGGGGAACGCTCGCCGGACGGTACTTCAGGATATATTCTATCATCCTGACACGGATTTGTCAAGAACAATTCCGCAAAAATGAAGGAAAAATGAAGAAATCGTTAGAGGAATACTGCTGTCGGCGGTCGGAGTACACGGCGCGGAAGGGGATTTCAGAATTCCGCCGGGCGAGTGAAGCGACAGATTTTGCCCTCCCACGGGAATTCGAGGGCCACGGAAAAGAGCGAAGGGCCTTTGCGGTTGAGGCGGCTGCCGTATTTCCCGTCTCCGACGAGGGGGGATCTCCGGGAGGCGAACTGGACCCGGATCTGGTGGGTCCGGCCGGTTTCAAGTTCGACCCGGGCCTCGGTGACGGTCTTTTCCCGCCAGAGAAATTCCCGCTCCAGCCTGTACCGGAGGACGGCTTCCTTCGCACCGGGACGGGGGCTGGATGCGACGAAGGCTTTGTCCCGCCGCCGGTCGAACCAGAGCCAGTCCCGCATCTCGCCCTCTTCCGGCAGGCCGGGATCCGTGGTCACGAAGGCGGCGTAGGTCTTGCGGAAAGTCCCTTCTGCAACGGATCTCGACAGCAGGGCCGCTCCCTTTTTCGTCAGGGCGTAGACCGTCAGGCCCTCCGTCGTCCTGTCCAGCCGGTGCACGGTGAAGACCTGATCGCAGAGGATCCCGCGGGTTTTCAGCTCGTCTTTCAGGAGAGCGGGCATTCCGGCCTCCTCCGCCGCGTCTTCCGGGAGCACCCCCCAGGGCTTGACGGCCACGATCCAGTCGCGGGTGAGTTCGATGATTTCAGGCATGACAGTCTCCGGGTGAAGTTGTTAGTGGAAAGGGGCCAGTGGGTAGTAGAGGACGAGTGAGGAGTGAAATTCAGAATTATGAATTAAGAATTGAGTCGTGTGAAACACGCTGGCCGCTGTCATTCTGAGCGTCAGCGAAGAATCTCCCAACTTCAAGGCCAACCCATCCTCCACGTGCGGAGATTCTTCGTCGCAGGCTCCTCAGAATGACAAAGAAAAGCGGCGAGGACGGGTTTCGGCCTGAATGAAGAACCGTATTCTCGTTCTACTAGCCGCTAACCACTACCCGCTAGCCACTCCTCTCTCCTCACTCCTAACTCCTAAACTCAAAATTCTCCCGGGGAGGGACGTTCCTTCAAACGCGCTTCCCCGGGAAAATGGGCGGGATCTTTGTTCAGTTGCCGTTTTCGAGGTTGGTGAGGAAGGCTTTCGCCGTCTTGTCGAGGGTCTTCAGTGCCGCCTTCGAGGATTTCTGATAGGCGGAGGCGAAATCGGTGGAATTGCTGCCGAGGGGCGTGGAGAAGCAGGTGCCGAGCAGGAATCCGCCGAGGGTGCCGTTGAAGGCCACCGGGAACGGGCTGGAAATGGAGTCGTGGATGAGGTCGATCAGTCTCGCGTCGTCCTGGCCGTTGGAATACTTGACTTTCAGGCCCTCTTCATAGTATTTCGGGATCACCGTCTTGCCCGTCTCGCGGCAGAAGACCTCGAGGCAGGTGGTGCAGAAGTCCATGCTGTCCGGCGGCAGGGTCATGGGAATCGCGCCGACTTCGCTCGTGTCGTGGAGGGAGGAGACGTAGTTTTCCTGATCCCCGTCCAGCTTCGGATAGGGCAGGATGCCGATGGTGAATTCGATGTCGCGCATCTTCGTCAGGTCCCCGATCCGGTTGTAGCCGATGATCAGGCTCTGTCCCGCGCCGAAAACGATTCTCAGGCCCGCGTCGGAGTAGTCCGCGAGAGTCGTGAGCGCGCCGTCCGAGTAGAAGAGCTCGTTCAGCTTTTCGAGGATCTTCACGGAGCGTTCGTTGTTGAAGCAGTATTCGATGCCCTCGTCGGTGCGCTCGATGAACTTGATGTCGGTGCCGATCAGGAACGGGATCATGGAGCCCCACATGCCGATGCAGGTGAAGCCGAAGAGGTCGCCTTCCTTCATCGTGCCGTCGCCGTCGCTGTCCTTCATGACCGTGTTGATGACCTCGATCATGGCGTCGAAGGTCCAGGTCCCGTCGAAGACCATGTTCTGGATATAGTTCGGGTCGTTGTAGTAGTCGTTGATCAGGTTCTTGTTGGAATACAGCGCGTGGGCGGACTGGAGGGCGTCGGTAAAGTAGTCGCCGATGAGGATGTACATGCCGCCCTCGACAAACTGGCAGTCCCGCATGGCGTCGCCGTACCAGTAGGTCTGGTTCAGATCCAGGATCTGGTTCGAATAGACGTTGTGGAGATAGCCGTCCCGGGCAAGGCTGCCGAAGGCCATGATGTCGTTGGCCATGACGTCCCAGTCGTCCGCGCCGGCCATGATCTGCTTCTTGATGGTGGCCTCGTGGTTGCTGTAGGACAGGCTGGCCTCGATGAAGGTCGGGTTGATGTTCAGAAGCTCAGAGACCTTGGCGTTGCGCTCGTAGACGGCGTCGTTGACCGCTTCGCCGTTGAGTTCGCCGGAGCCCTGAATGAAGGCGTTGCCGTTGGTCGCGTCGGTGTCGTCCACGGAGGTGTAGACGCGGAAATCCCGTCCGCCGAAATCCGTGTCCGCGAAGGGGTCGATGAATTCGGTCTCCGTCTCCTCGGGAACTTCGGCGTCGGAGGCGGGGGAGGTCGGATCAGCGGTCTTGCCTTCGTCGTCCGAGGTGGTCTCGGAGCAGGAGGAGAACGCAGCGACCGATCCTGCAGTGAGACAGAGGACCAGGAGCAGGCTGATGAGTTTTTTCATGGTGATCTCCCTTTGATCGAAGAATGATTATTTTTTAACTCTGGGTTGAAATTCTCGCGGAATTATTATAACACAGTCCCTGTGCAATGTCAATGAAAATTTTTCCGATTTCAGCCCCCCATCGCGGCGGAATACACAAGGGAGATGTTAGTGGAAAGTGGGTAGTGGGTAGTAGAACGAGTGAAATTCAGAATTATGAATTATGAATTAAGAATTGGCGGATGTTTCACGTGAAACATTCGTGATTTCGGACGGCTGGCCCCGTCGTTTCGCTTCTCGTTGTCATTCTGAGGAGCCTGCGACGAAGAATCTTTGCGCTTCATTCTATGGCCGCAGTTATAGTCGACGGATCCCCGGTGAGGATCAGACCGTCCGGACCTCCGATCAACCATTTTCTGACACTCTGATGGTCTTGTCATGAGAACTGTTTTCCGACTAGAACTACGGCTCGAGCTTTCCAGTGCGAAGATTCTTCGCTGACAGCACGACTGCGTCGGTGCGTCAGAATGACAAACTGGGGGCGGAATGAAATGTGCAGCGGCCGATTTGACGGAGCATACCCACGCGTTTCACATGAAACAGCTTCCGCCGCTTCAGTACCGACCCCGGCTGACGGTTCCCCAACTCCCCACTCCTCACTCCTAACTCCTCGCTCGTTCTACTAGCCTCTAGCCACTCCCAGCTAACAACTAAACATACCACGTTTCGTCCAGGGGTTCTTCGTCCGCGAGGAATTCTTTTCCGCCGCAGCGCTCCCGGATCAGAGCGTAGGTCTCGGTCATTTTCCGGCAGTCGCAGAGCTGGGTCTTCGCCTCGCCGAGGAAGCCGTCCCGGATGCAGCCGTGGGCGCGGAACGCCGGTTCCAGCTTCGGATAGCGGTCGGAGACGCAGCTGAACCCCTCCGAATGGTGGCACCGGATCGGACGTTCGATCACGTCGCCGGAGCGGAGCCGGATATCCGCCCGGACATAGTCTTTCGACAGCCGGTTCGGCACCCCGAGGATCTCCTCCGCCGCGTGCAGGAAGGTGTCCCGCTCGTGGCCCACTCCGATCAGCAGGACCGATCCGCCCCGGGCGTACAGCCGTCCCCAGCATCCCCGGGGGCCCGTCGAGGTGTCCGTCATGACCTCCCCGGCGATGTACTCCTCCGCCTTCTCCGGGTTCCCGAAGACCGCCATCGAATGGGTCGGATGCAGGGAGCGGTGGGCGTCCGGACGGCGCAGGGCGAGGGTGGGCAGGGTCCCGACGCAGGTTTTGTCCGAATTCATGTCCAGCTTGACGGGATCGGGGTCCCCGAGGCTCGCCCAGGTGTGGGTCGGGATGCAGAGCAGGCCTCCGTCCGGGGATCCGTCCTTCGTGATATAGGAGATCAGGGCGTCGAGGAAGCCTTCCCCCCTTCCCTCGGTCTCCGCCACGGCGCGGAGGGAGGTGTGAGCGACGACGACCGAATCCTGCGGGACGCCGAGTTCTCTCAGCTGTTCTGCGAGCTTAGCCTTGCTTGTCATGGTCAAAGGTCCTTTCGGGAATGAAAATGCGGTTTTCTTCTTCATTATACCCGGATCGGGACGGCCTGTCAAGGGAAGCAAAACGGATGGCCGCAAAGTTTTTTGACAAATCTGCCAGTTCCGATTGACTTTTCCGCCGGAATCCTGTATAATCAATCCATCAAAATGCCGGGCTAGAGCAAATCCCGGCCATCTGGAGGAAACGATATGACAAAGCGCGTCTTTTCGATCCTGCTGGCGGCGCTGTTCGCGGTGTCCGCCGTTCTTCTGCCCTCCTGCTCCGAGAGCAAGACCAACGCCGACGAGGAAACCGCCCCGCCGTCCGCCGAACCCGTGACGACCCCGGACGCCGAGATCCCCGAAGAGCCCGAGGAAGAGGCGGAGATCCTGCCCGACATTCCCGAGCTGGACTTCGGCGGCGAGGATTTCACCTTCCTCACCTCCGGCCCCAACGACGACAACGGCTCCGACTGGATCACCTACGACGTCTGGGTCGAAGAGCTCAACGGCGAGGTCATCAACGACGCCGTGTTCGAGCGCAACACCTATCTGCAGGACACTTACAAATTCAAGTTCATCGAGGAGAAGACCAATTCCACCGTCCACGACACCCTGAAAAAGGACGTCAAGAGCGGGGGCAGCTACGACGCGGCCTTCACCGGGATCATGCGCGGCCAGTCCCTCGGCGCGGACGGTTTCACCCACCGGATGAGCGACGTCCCCTACATCGACCTCACAAAGCCCTGGTGGGACCATCGGGCAACCGAGGACCTCACCATGCTGGGCGCGGTCTATCAGGGCACGGGCGACATTTCCGTCATCGACAACGACGCCACATGGATCCTGATGTTCAACAAGCAGATGCGGGAGGATCTCCAGCTCGAAGACATCTACGATCTCGTGCGGGAGGACCGCTGGTATTACGACACCTTCTATGAAATGCTGAAAACCGCATCCCGCGACGCGGACGGCAACGGCAAGATGGAGTGGAAGGTCGACACCTACGGCCTTGTCACCACCGGCAACACCTGCTACGGCCTGCTCTACGCCTCCGGCGAAAAGATGGCCCCGAAGAACGAGGAGGGCATCCCCACCCTCATCACGAGCCTCGACCGCATGACCGCCGTGGTGGAAAAAGCGGGCATGATCCTCGGCGACCTCGACAACGTCTTCGTCTGCGACCGCACCGGCACCAGCCCGGAGGATCTGCGCCATGTCTTCGAGGAAGGGCGCGGCCTGTTCTACGGCGAAGTCATGCAGTGCGTCACCCGTATGCGCGACAGCGAGACCGATTTCGGCGTCATCCCGTGGCCGAAGTTCGACGAGGGGCAGTCGAAGTTCTACAATTTCGTGCACAACACTGCCGCGAAGTCCCTCGTGATTCCCGTCAGCCAGAACAGGCTCGAAATGGCGGGCGCGATCGTGGAGGCGATGGCCGCGAAGTCCATGTACACCCTCACGAAAGCCTACTATGACGTGGCGTTCACCTACAAGTACATGCGCGACGAGGAAAGCGCGGAAATGCTCGACATCATCCTCGACTCCCGGAGCTACGACCCGGCCTACATCAACGATTTCGGCGGATTCGCGGGCAATATCTACAACGTCATTTACAACGGCGGTGCGAACTTCGCCTCCAAGTGGAGCTCCCAGTCCAAAGTCTTCACCAAGACCCGCGACAAGATGTTCAACAAGCTCGCGGACCTGAACGCGGAACGCGGCGGCTGATAAACCCCGCTTCTCGTCATCAGCATGACTGGCCTCATTCGTTTGCGGAGAACGAAATCCGCGGCGGGATGGGGTGCGGCGGGGGATATGAGTTTTTGAGGATGGTGGCGCTCCGCCCGCTACGCAGGGATGGAAGGAGACGCGCAGAGTGTAGCCGGAACCTCCGACGATCCCCGCGGGCTGTTTCATCTTCAAGCCGGACGAGCCTGAGAGGGGAGATAACCCCGCGCGGTCTCTGTTCGTGCAGCTGAAACATGCGCAGAACAAGTTCTGCGGGCTTCGCCAGCGTTTCAGGCGCGCATTGGGCACAGGACGCGCACGGCTGAATCGAAAACCGTCTCTTCATCCTCGCGCACATCCTCAGATTCAGACCGAAATACAGACCGAACCATGCGAACAAAAACCGTCAGAGCGGAACTTCAAGTTCAACTCTGACGGCATTTTTTCTGTGAAGCGAAAACTCACGGTTCTACTAGCCACTAACCACTAGCCGCTGTCAACTTCTCACTCTCCCTGGATTTCTTTTCTGAGCTTGAGTGCGAGTACGGGTTTGCGGGTGGTGATGTTGTAGATCCCGAGTTCGAGGAGGCGGCGCAGTTCGGCTTCCGAATTCGCGGTCCAGCAGGAGAAGCCGAGGCCTAGTGCGTCGAACCGCGCTTTTCTCTCCGCGTCCACGAATTTACAGGGGAGATTCATCACCTTCGTGCCGTTTTCGAGGCAGGCGGCAAGGGCGGGCTCGAATTCCTCCGGCTCCCAGATCCCGTGCCAGAACTCCCCGCCGAGCTCGTTGATGATCTTCTCCTCCCCGATGCAGCTGCCGGTGAAGAGGATCTGCTCCTTCATGTCCCGTTTCGCGGCCTCTTCCATCACGGCGGCGGCCAGTCCGTCGGTCTTCATGTCGCAGTTGACCCGGACCGCGGGGGTCTTTTTCAGCTCGTCGAGAAAGTCCGAAAACAGGACGCACCCGTCCCCGAAGGGATCCGCTTTTTCGTCGTGCCAGAGGTAGAGCACCCCGTCCCGGCTCCGCACGTCGATCTCGAGGATCTCCGCCCCCGAAGCGACGGCAGCCCGCACGTGCTCCATGCTGTTGTCCGGCGTCCCTTCGCAGCCGGAATGCGCGGTGATAAAGGTTTTGACAGACATAAACGATACCTCCGTGAAAAATAAGGAATGAAGAGTGGCTAGTGGTTAGTAGACCGTTGAAATTGGGGAATGATGAATTATGAATTGTTTCATGTGAAACAGCCGCCTGCCAAGACTCCATGTTTCGCCCGGACAGGTTTTCGTTCGCGCGGTTCTGTCTGCACGTCTGTCTGAATCTCAAACCGTGCGCGAGGACAAAGGAACAGTTTTCGATTCAGCCATGCGCGTCCTGTGCCCAATGCGCGCCTGAATCTCCGCCGTAAGGCCGCAGAACTTGTTCTGCGCATGTTTCAGCTGCACAAACAGAGACCGCGCGAGGACCGTGGGATGCGCAGTCGAATTTCGATTCCAGGACGAGCGGTAAGGTTATGCCATACGGCCAAGGGACCCTCGGGAGGGGCCTTCGGCCTGAGATGGTCCCTCCCGGCGCCCGTCCCGCGTAGGGACATAAAATCCGAAACGCGGAGCGTTTCATTCCTTATTTCCCTTCGAGAAGGGATGAACAAACTCTCCTCCGCCGACGGATCATAGATCCGTCGTTGCTGATTTCGAAAGGCGGAGTCTTTCTTTTTCTTTGGAAAGAAAAAGAGACAGGATTTTCATCGCTGTCTCCAAGCGGATTACGGGGCTCGGACCCGCCACCCCAAATGAGCTAAATCCGCGTATGCCTCCGGTCGGAATTGAACCAACGACACGGGAATTTTCAATCCCCTGCTCTACCAACTGAGCTACAGAGGCATGTCGGGGGATCTCCCCAAAAGCGACCCGGACGAGACTCGAACTCGTGACCTCTAGCGTGACAGGCTAGCGTTCTAACCAACTGAACTACCGGGCCGTGCCAGTGGAAACAACAGGGCTCGAACCTGTGACCCTCTGCTTGTAAGGCAGATGCTCTCCCAGCTGAGCTATGCTTCCTTCCGCTTTTCTCGGGCTCTTCCGCCGACGGGGGACATTATACCATAAGACCCGCGGCCTGTCAAGAGGTTTTCCCGAAAAAAACGCGGGATCGGCCCGCTTTTTCCTCCTTTTTTCCGCCGCACCCGCCCCTCTTCTCCCCTCCGGCGGATCCCCACCCGGGCGGATGCGGATTATCCGCGGAGATTTCGGGCATTTTTGATCGGATTGTTCTTGACAAGGCGCGGTTTTTTGGCTACAATGTGAGTATCAATCCTCCACCTTCCGGAAAGGAATCCATTTCCATGAAAAAGAAGATCTTCGCATGGCTTCTCGCCGCGCTGATGCTCATTCCGGGGCTCGTCTCCTGCTCCGAGAGCGGGACGAACGCGGAAGAGACCGATCCCGCCGCCGCTCCCGCCGCAGAGACTGCCGCACCCGAGGAAGAGGAGCCCGAAATGGGCCTCGACACCGCGAAGCTGCTCTACGCGGACCGCAATTACGAGGGCTACAACTACCGCATCGCGGACCGGGCCTCCGGCGACTGGATGACCTTCGACGTCTACTCCGAGGAGATCACGGGCGAAGTCATCAACGACTCCGTCTACAACCGCAACGTGGTCCTCGAGGACACGATGAACATCAAGATCGTGGAATGCCCCTTCGACGGCGTCACCGGCAACGTGAAGACCTCCATCACCGCCGCGGCCGACGACTACGACATCTTCACCGACGGCCTGAGCGCCATCGCCCCCCTCGTCACCCAGCACTACATCCTCGACTTCAACACGGTGGAAACCGTCCATCCGGAAAACGCCTGGTGGGATCAGGGGCTGTATAAGGACCTCTCCGTGGGCGGCGGCTCCTACATGATGACCGGCGACATCTCCGTCATGGACAACTACGGGACCTGGTGCTATCTCTTCAACAAGCAGATCATCCAGGACTACGACCTCGACGATCCCTACACCCTCGTCGACACGGGCAAGTGGACCCTCGACAAGCACAACGAAATGGCCGAGACCGCCACGACCGACGCGGACGGGGACGGCAAGTGGACGATGGCCGACACCTACGGCTTCATCACCGAGAACTACAACACGGTGGCCCTCTGGTCCTGCTTCGGCTACCGGATCTGCGAGAAGGACGAGAACGACCTCCCCTACTTCACCTACGACGGCGAGCGGCAGGTCTCCGCTCTGATGCGCGTGATCGACACCCAGTACGCCCCCTTCACCAACATGGGCTCCAAGTCCACGGTCACGGGCGGCGGCTCCTTCCAGGACAACACCCGCGAAAATCAGTTCGCCATCGGCCGCGCGCTCTTCTACTACGCCGGCATGAGAAACGTCACCCTCTACCGGGAGGCGGACACCGATTTCGGCATCATCCCCGCCCCGAAGGAAGACGAGCAGCAGGACCGGTACTACTCCAGCTACAGCTTCTCGAACCTGACGGCCTACGCCCTCCCCGTGACCATCGCGGACACGGACAAGGTGGGCGATATCACCGAGGCGATGGCGCACCTCTCCGTCTACACCCTCACCCCGGCCTACTACGATCAGACCCTCGTCGGCAAGTCCACCCGCGACGTGGAGTCCGAGCCGATGATCGCGCTCATTATGAACACGAGAAACTTCGACCTCGGCATCGTCTTCGACTGGGGCAGCTCCTTCTCGTCGATGATGGGGATGCAGGATTCCTCCATGGTCAGCTCCACCTTCGCAAAGGGCCTGAAAGTCGCGAACAAGGCGATGGACAAGTTCATCACGAAACTCGCGGAAGGGGAAGGCTAAGGACCGGACCGGAAATAAGGCTGTAACAACATAAAATGAAAAACCGTTCGGGGTGAGCCTTTCGGGGTTCACGTCCGGGCGGTTTTCCGTTCTGCGCGGTTCAGTGTCCGTGGTCCTCCGTTCCGACAGAGGAGGCCTGACCGAGCATTTCGCGCATTCCTTCGAGCTTGGCGGAGCGTTCGATCTCCGCGCGGTCGGAGAGGAGGGTGCGGACTTCCTTCGGGTGCTTGATCCGCTTGACGTCCACCTCCGGGGTCGACTGGTCGTTGGTGCAGAGGTGGATCGTGCCGAGGCCGAAAAGCCGCTCGCCCAGCGTCTGGCGGAGGGTAACGTCCAGTACGCGGTACAGGCGGATCTCCTCCTCCCGCACGTTCAGAACGCCGCTGCGGATAAAGAGGCAGGTTTCGGTGAGCGTATAGCGGGTGAAGGTCCACGGCAGCCCGAAGATCGCGCGTTTTTTGCCGGACCAGAGGGGGGATTCAGCCATGTTTTCTTTCCTTTCAAGTGAGTTCGCGTGTGGGATTTTGAACTGAATTATGTCAACTGAACTTGTTCGCTGTACTTTTCTCCTTAACCAAAAGAGGAACTCTCCGGAAGTCATGGGTGTTCCGACGTCTGCGGACGTCGGCAAGGGCTCTGCCCCTTGACTGGGGAGCTGCGCATCCCCGGCCACCATTTTGAAAAAGGTGGACGAAAACTTCAATGCGGCGTTCGTGCAGCGGGGTTATTTCGTCCTGATATACTTTTTGATCAGCGCTTCGGCCTTATCGGCGAAACAGCTGAGGGTCTCTCCGCTCTCGTCGCCGAGATAATACCGGCGCATGATCTCTCCGTCCACCGCCGCGGCTCTGTCGTGGACCGGGAAATAGTTCTCCATCAGGAAGGAGGCGTATTTCTGGAACCGGAATTCCCCGACGAGGCGGTATTCCTTCGAGATCGAGTCCACGGCGACGGAATACCGGTCCTTGATCGCCCCGACGATCTCCGTCCTCTCGTTCTTCTTCGCGAAGACGATGGTGGAGCAGATATCGGCGTTGCGGTTGTGCTCGGTGGAGCCGTGGGTGTCGGTGGATCCGACGATGGGGTGGACCCGGCCCTTCCCGTACTCCTCATAGTACAGGGCGGTCTGGAATCCGTTCTGTTCGTAATAGTTTTCCCCGCCGAGGACTTCGAAGGCGTCGAAGGGGTGCTTCTCCATCATGTACCGGGTGAAGGGCTCGGGGATCTGCCACATGTCGGAGATCCAGTAGGGATGCGCGAAGACGCCCAGTCCGCCCGCTGCCCGGATCTTCTCGAAGGCCCAGACGCAGACGGCGTACTCCCGCTTGTCGACGTTCCCGGGGCAGTCGGCGATCCCCGCTTCGATGGCTCTGAGTTCTTCCTCGTACTGCTCCGCAGAGACGATCTGGGGCGGGACGATCTCCCCGTTCAGACGGCGGCCTTCGATCTTCCCGTCGGTCTCCGCATAGTTGGGGGACCACTCGAAGAGGCCGTTGACGGAGAAGGCGCCGCCAGCGTTGACGATGTGGACGTCGGTGCCCCGGAGGTGGACTTCCTCGCCGGGGAGGATGTTCAGGGGGCACTTTGCGCCGGCATAGTCCCGGATGGCTTCGAGGGAGGGATAGTAGCGGTGGTGGTCCGTGATGACGGCGAAGTCATAGCCGAGCTTCCGGTAGTTCGCGCAGACGATCGCCGGGTCCTCGCTCCCGTCGGAACGGCAGGTGTGCATGTGGAGGTCGCCCTTGAGGGGGATCCGCGAGGCCATGTCGTCGGCGAGAGCGTAGACGGAGAGCTGGGCGATCTTCCGGGTGCCGGACCAGAGGCGGAGGAAGTATTCGCATTCGGCGTCGGCGGTCATGACGAACCGGAGGCATCCGTCTTCGCAGAGGGGGGAGGCGAATTCCGTGCTGTTCCACGCGGTGAAGGCGTGTCCGGGGGAGCCGGAGTCCAGCCGGTGGGCGGTGACGCGGATGTCGGCAGGGAACTTCGCGTGGACTCCGAGGGGACGGACGGTGATCTCCGTCGGCTCGCCCGCGGGAAAGACCATCGGGAACACGTCGTAATCGTAGAGTGTCTTTTTCATCATGGAAGGATCCCTTCTTTCGCTCGATGCTCCGTCCCTTATACGGGGAAATCGGAGCGGTTAAGAACAGTATAGCAGAAAGAGCGGGAAAATGCAAGGGAAAATGAGGGGGGAGGAAGGAGGAATGTTGGGGTTTGTCCGCATCGGGGAGATGTGCGGTGCGGGATTTTCGGTTTTTTGTATGGGAGCGCTCCGCCCGCTGCGCAGGGATTCGGGGGACGCGCGGTCGTTCAGCCGGAGAATGGGGCGATCTTCGCGGGCTTCTGCCGATTCAGACATAACGAGCGGAACATGGAGTTTTCCTCGCGCGGTCTCTATTTGTGCAGCTGAAACATGCGCAGGATAAATCCTGCGGCCTTGCGGCAGAGATTCAGGCGCGCATTCGGCGTTTTCGCGTTTTCGGGTGTCGGGATCTGAAAGTCCATCCTCGCGCGGATTAAGAGGATCAAGGGATTTGGTAGTAATGTTTCACGTGAAACAATGCCTTTTACTGCCAGTGTTTCATGTGAAACAATCCTGTGGGCCCCTCCGTCAGACAGGCTGCCCGCTGTCATTCTGAGCGTCAGCGAAGAATCTCCCAACTTCAAGGCCAACCCATCCTCCACGTGCGGAGATTCTTCGTCGCAGGCTCCTCAGAATGACAACGAAAAGCGGAACGCGGGGGGTCAGCCGTCCTGAACGAAGTAATGTTTCACGTGAAACACCCCGTCTTCCTCTGCACTTTGTCCCCCTTCCATGCGCGACTGAATCACCGCCGCAAGGCCGCAGAACTTGTTCTGCGCATGTTTCAGCTTCACGACCGAAGACCGCGCGAGGTTGACTTCATGTTTCGGCTCGTCATTTCTGAATCTGTTCAAGCGCGCGGGGATCGCCCAACTTATCGGCTTCAAGACCGCGCGCCCATCGCCGACTCCTTTTCCATAAAACGCAACCCGAAATCCCGCACAGCCCGCCCCCCGATGCGGATGTCATCATTCACTCCTCACTATTTTACCTGCACACCAGCACTCCGTCCTCCGCGTCGACGGTGATCGTGTCGCCTTCTTTCAGACCGCCGGCGAGGATGGTGCGGGCGATGAGGGTCTCGACCTTCGCCTGCAGATACCGCTTCATCGGGCGGGCGCCGTAGACGGGGTCGTAGCTCTGGCCGATCACGACGTCCTTCGCCGCGTCGGTGAGATCCAGTTTAAGGTTCTGCTCTTCCAGACGCTTTGCGAGAGAAGCGGTGAGCAGATCCACGATGCCCCGGATGTTCTCTTTCGTCAGAGGCTTGAAGAACACCGTTTCGTCGATCCGGTTGAGGAATTCCGGCCGGAAGGTGCGGCGGAGCAGGGCGGTGATCTCTTCCTTCGCGTCCATCGTGATCCCGCCCTTCGAGTCGATCCCTTCCAGCAGGGCGGAGGAGCCGAGGTTCGAGGTCATGATGATGATGGTGTTCTTGAAGTCCACCGTCCGGCCCTGGGAGTCGGTGATCCGCCCGTCGTCGAGGACCTGCAGCAGGATGTTGAAAACGTCGGGGTGCGCCTTTTCGATCTCGTCGAAGAGGACGACGGAATAGGGTTTTCTCCGCACGGCCTCGGTGAGCTGTCCGCCCTCGTCGTACCCCACGTATCCGGGAGGCGCTCCGATCAGGCGGGAGACGGAGAATTTCTCCATATACTCCGACATGTCGATGCGGACCATGTTGTGCTCGTCATCGAACAGGGCTTCCGCCAGAGCCTTCGCCAGTTCGGTCTTGCCGACGCCGGTGGGGCCGAGGAAGATGAAGGATCCGATGGGACGGTTGGGGTCCGCGATGCCCGCCCGCGAGCGCACGATGGCGTCCGTGACGGCGGAAACCGCTTCGTCCTGCCCGATCACCCGCTTGTGCAGGATCTCGTCGAGGTGGAGGATCTTCTCCCGCTCGCCCTCCATCAGCTTGGCGACGGGGATGCCGGTCCAGCGGGCCACGATCTCGGCGATCTCCTCTTCGGTGACGGTGTCGCGGACCATCGGGTCGTTCTTGCCGCGCTCCGCCGTTCCCTGGGCTTCGGAAAGCTGTTTTTCCAGATCCGGCAGGACGGAATAGCGCAGTCTCGCCACCGTCTCATAGTCGTATTTCCGCTGGGCCTCCTCGATCTCGGCCTTGGTCTTCTCGATCTCCTCTTTCAGGGACTGGATCTTTCCGGCGGCGTCCTTTTCGAGCTCCCAGCGGGATTTCATCTCGTTGAAGCGGTCCCTCTCCCCGGCGAGCTCCGCGGTCAGTTTTTCCAGCCGGTCCTTCGAGAACTGGTCGGTCTCTTTGCGGAGGGCGACTTCCTCGATCTCCAACTGCATGATATGGCGGCGGACGTCGTCCATTTCGGCGGGCATGGAATCCATCTCCGTGCGGAGGGCGGCGCAGGCTTCGTCCACGAGGTCTATCGCCTTGTCGGGCAGGAACCGGTCGGTGATATAGCGGTGGGACAGGCTGGCGGCGGCGATCAGGGCCCGGTCGTGGATCGTGACGCCGTGGAAGATCTCGTACCGCTCTTTCAGGCCGCGGAGGATGGAGACCGTGTCCTCCACCGTCGGTTCGTCCACCAGGACGGGCTGGAAGCGGCGTTCGAGAGCGGCGTCGGTCTCGATATACTTGCGGTATTCGTCGAGGGTGGTTGCGCCGATGCAGTGCAGTTCGCCCCGGGCCAGCATGGGCTTGAGCAGGTTCCCGGCGTCCATGGACCCCTCGGTCTTTCCCGCGCCGACGATGGTGTGGAGCTCGTCGATGAAGAGGATGATCCTGCCGTCGGACTGGCGGATCTCGTTCAGGACGGCCTTGAGACGCTCCTCGAATTCGCCGCGGTACTTGGCTCCGGCCACGAGGGCGCCCATGTCGAGGGAGAAGACGGTCTTGCTTTTCAGTCCGTCCGGGACGTCGCCGCGCATGATCCGCTGGGCAAGTCCCTCCGCGATGGCGGTCTTGCCGACGCCCGGCTCGCCGATCAGGACGGGGTTGTTCTTGGTCTTGCGGCTGAGGATGCGGATGACGGAGCGGATCTCGGAATCACGGCCGATCACGGGGTCCATCTGCTGGCTCCGGGCGCGCTCCACAAGGTCCGTGCCGTATTTTTTCAGAGCTTCGTAGGTCTCTTCGGGATTGTCGGAGGTCACCCGGGCGCTGCGGACGGAGGCGAGGACCTGCATGAAGCCGTCCTTCGTCAGCCCGAACGCGCGGAAGAGCTCTTTCAGCTTGTCGGTGGGATGCTCAAAGACCGCCAGCATGAGGTGTTCGACGGAGATATATTCGTCCTTCATCTGCCCGGCGATCTTTTCGGCGAGGGTCAGGCACCGGTCGCACTCCTGGGAGACGTAGATCTTGTCGGGCTCCCTGCCGCTTCCGGTGACGCCGGGGATTTTCGAGAGGATCGCGTCCAGCCCGGAGAGGAAGGAGGAGACGTCGCATCCCATCTTCTGGAACAGGGATCCGATCAGTCCGCCCTCCTGGGAGACGAGCGCGTAGGTCAGGTGTTCCGGCGCGATCTGCATGTGATTGCGTTCCAGCGCGAGGGACTGGGCCGCCCGCACCGCTTCAAGGGATTTCTGGGTCAGTTTTTCAGCGTTCAGCATTTCGGTCACTCCTTATTATCTATGGTAAATTTTGAATTCGATTCCATACCGGTTCCGTTCCGGGGGATTTCACTGTCCCCGCCGGCGACGGTCAGATCCGCTTTTCCTTGCCGTTCCGGTGAACGAGATCCGACAGATCGAAAGCAGATTGGGTGGGGATCCTACTCCCCTCTCGCCGCGATGAAAGCCTTCATATCCGCGTCGAAGCTGCGGACGTAGGCGGAGATCCGCTCGGCAAACTCTTCGGCGGAAGTCCCCTCCTCGGGAGCGCCGATGGACCGGGTCAGCTTGCCGGGGGCCAGAGTGAATTCCGGCGGATCCTCCGGGGCGGCGCGGGTCTCGGCTTCGATCCGCAGGCGGAAATACCGGTCCGCCAGTTCCAACAGTTCCCCGCTGGTGGTGCGGAAGGTGACCGTCAGCTCCCCGATCTTCCCGTCGGCCGGTACCGGGCGCAGGCGCAGATCGTAGCGGACCGTCGGGCGGTAGCGGTAGGCGAGGGAGGTCTTCAAGAACATCGCGGGCTGGTTCGGGGTGAAAAACGGAGCCAGCTCCCCGTCGCCGTCGAGAAGGGTCTTCACCGCGCCGAGCACCGTTTCGATCCGCTTCTCCGGCGTCACCATCGAACAGTATTCCGCCAGGATCCGGTTGACGAGGGCGGACCGGTTCGTCCCCTGCCGCGTGGCCAGCCGGTCGATCCGGGCGATCACCTCGTCGGAGAGGATCAGACTGTACAGCGATTTGGACAAAGCGCGCCTCCTTCTCTCTTCTCCGAGGGCCGGGTGTGATACGCCGCTCCGAATCCCGGGAAAAGGTTGATTTTCTGTCATTCGGCGGAAAAATTCTTCTTTTCTCCGCGCATCCCTATTATACCACGGAAGGAGATTTTGTCAAGATGTTTATATAAATTTTTATACGAATTATTTTTCTGTTCGTTCGGAACCCATCTTCGACCCGCCGGATCCCGGATTTTTCCGTCCGATTCCGAACCGTCTCCGGACGCGCGCGGAAACCGAAATGTAAACATTCTTGCACTCCCCTTGACGCGGGGCGGATTTCGCAGTATACTGAAAGCGCAAACCAATTGTAAAGGAGTGCAAAAAAATGAAGAAAACAATCAGCATGATGCTGGTCCTCGTTCTCGTCTGCGCGGCCTTCGCGTCCTGCTCCGGAGATATCTCCGACGTGGTGGACAACGCGGTCAACACGGCGAACGAAGCGATCAGCAACGCGGCAGACGCCGTTGGAGAAGCGGCCGGCGAAGTCACGGAACAGGTTTCCGAGGCGGTCGGCGATACGGTTGAGGAGATCCAGAACACGGTCGAAGAGGCCGTCGAGGAGATCAAGGAACCCGCCGCCGAAGTGACGACGGAATCCGCGGGCCACGAGGAAGGCACCCTCATCGACCAGATGGACCACTGGCACTATCGGACCTTCGAATGCCAGTACATCGACGGCAACGGTGAATTCTCCGGCTGGGCGGCCGGCGGTCACTACGAAAACGACGAAATGGCCGACTTTGTGGCGTCCAACCCCGAGTGGTACAAGGACACCGCGATGATGAACGGCTGGGAAGAGGCGGACGCTCCCTTCGGCGACTGCATCAACTCCTCCATCGCGGCGGACACCCCCTTCGTCTCCGACCCCGCGAACAACCACGGCATCATGGTCTACAAGACCTTCACGGTGGACGATCTCGCGGACGACACCCTCTACGAGTACTACATGTTCTATGACAACACCGTTTACTGCTATGTGAACGGCGAGCCCTACTTCATCCTCGACGGCAACCTGACGTCCCAGGACTGGAACGGCGGCTACGACCTCATCAAGTGCAACCAGGGCGACAAGACCTTCAAGGACTTCCTGCACGAGGGCGAGAACTACATCGCCGTCTCCATCAAGGACGCGTGGGGCGGACGTGAATTCGACGCCTACATCTCCTACGAAAAGGGCTCCACCAAGAAGGACGTCACCTTCGTCGACCAGAATCAGGAATGGCAGTACACCACCTTCTACTGCCCCTACATCGACGGTGAGGGCAACGTGGACGGCGGCGCTGCGGGCGGTCACTTCGAACCCGACGAAATGGCGGACTATCTGGCGGCGCATCCCGACTTCATGACCGACACGGCCACCGCGAAGGGCTGGGCGACGGGCAAGGCTCCCATGAGCTCCGGCGCACCCGAGTGGACCGGCTCCAACCACGGCCTGCTGCTCTACAAGGCGTTCAACGTCGATTCCGTGGAAGCGGTCAAGGGCTGCGACGAGTTTGACTGGTTCGGCGACTACGACAACGCGATCCACGTCTGGCTCAACGGCGTCGAGATCTACACCGACGACGGCGAGTGCGTGGTTCAGGACTGGCAGTCCGGCGGCAACTGGCAGCTTGACAAGGATCTGATCCTCTCGACCCTAAAGGACGGCGAGAACTTCCTCTTCGTCACCATCAAGGACGCTTGGGGCGGACGCGACTTCAACTGCGGATTCCGCGCGCATTGGAACTGATCCCGGCTCAAAGGGATTTCAAACCGAACATCGCGGGGAGGGAGCTTTTCCGGCTCCTTCCCTCTTTTTGAACGCAGGAGGGGCGAGGAATGAGTTTCAAACTGCCGCGGGAACTGACGGAGGCCGTGACGGGATGGTTCTCCGAAAACGGGCGGGATCTGCCCTGGCGGAGGGAGCCGGATCCCTACCGGGTGTGGCTCTCCGAAATCATGCTCCAGCAGACCCGGATTGAAGCGGTGATCCCCTATTATTTCCGGTTTCTCGAAGCATTTCCATCCGTTTCGTCCCTTGCGGAAGCGGAGGACGGGCGGCTCTACAAGCTCTGGGAGGGTCTCGGGTACTACTCCCGGGCGCGGAATCTGAAAAAAGCCGCCGTTATCCTTGCGCGGGACTTCGGAGGCGCGCTTCCGCCGGATGTGAAACTCCTCCGTTCCCTGCCCGGCATCGGGTACTACACGGCGGGGGCCATCGCGTCCATTGCCTTCGGTCTCCCGGAACCGGCGGTGGACGGCAACGTGCTCCGGGTCCTCAGCCGGGTGTCGCTCTACGGCGGGGACGTCATGCTCCCGGCGGCGAAAAAGGAGGCGGCGGAGGCTCTCCGGGAGATCTACCCCGGGGGACGGGCCGCGGCGATGATGACCGAGGGGCTCATGGAGATCGGGGAGGTGGTCTGCGTCCCGAACGGGGAACCCCTCTGCGCCACCTGTCCGCTCCGGGGGCTCTGTCAGGCTGAAGCCCGGGGGGAGGCCCTGAACTACCCGGTCCGATCCCCGCGGAAGGAGAGGCGGATCGAGGAGCGCACGGTCTTTCTCATCCGCGCCCCGGGGGAAAGATTCCTCCTGCGCCGCCGCCCAGCGGAAGGACTGCTCGGCGGGATGTGGGAGTTCCCCTCCGTCCCGGGATCCTGCGCGGGAGAAGAGCTCCCCGCCGCCCTCGAAACGGTCCTGCCCGGAGCTCATCCCCTATCCTTTGCGTCCGTCGGAGAGGCGAAGCACCTTTTCACCCACGTGGAATGGCGGATGAAGGGGATCCTCGCGGAACTGGCGGAAACGCCCCCTCTTCCCCCCGCGGACGGAGGCTCCGATCCCGACGCAGTACTGGTGTTCGCCGCCCCGGAGGAGATCGCCGGAAAATACGCCGTCCCCTCCGCCTTCCGGGCCTGGAAGAAGATCGCGCTGGGGACCGGTTGACGCAGATCCCCCGGAAAAAGAAAAAGTCCCGGTTCTCAGGAAAGAGGATCGGGATTTATTTTCTCTGAAACCGCGCTTTCCACTTCGCCTTCTGCTCCTCCCATTTCGCGGAGGCCGCGGCGTGGAGGCGTTTCAGGCGGGCGAGGGTCTTGATGTCCTGGGGGAAGAGCAGGCGGAGCAGGGCGATGGCGATGAGGAGCGTCACCAGCTTTTCCGGGGTGAAGGGGAGCCAGAGGAAGGCCATATAGGCGGAGGCGACGGCCACCATCCAGCGGATCCCGAGGAAGCCTCCCACCGCCAGAAGGATATAGGACCAGCCGTTGGTGACGAGCCATCCGAGCCCGAAGCACAGAAGAAAACGCGGATTCAACAGAAACTCCGCCGCCGCCCGGATCTTCGATTTCACTGCCGTCATGTTCCGTCCCATCCTTTCTCGTTTCCGCGGAAAAAACACCTCCGCCGTCCCTGTCCGCAATTGTACCAGATCCGGGACGGGCTGTCAAGCGGAAAGAGATTAAGAATCCGTGAGAAATCGCTTCATAATAGCTCTTTTCCCCTTTTCCGCCCCGGTTTTTCTCTTGACAGCCGGGGGAAAACATGGTATAATCAGGCAATCGCTCACACGAAGGGAGCACAGAAGACGGCGGACGAATCCGCGGCTTTTGTGTTCTTTTCTTTTCGGGCGGCCAATTCCAAACCGAAAGAGGTCAATCCCATGGCAGAAAAAAACAGAACCAGAAACGCCGTCTCCACCCGCCGCGAAGAACTGCGGAAGCTCATTTACGCCGCGCTCTTCCTTGCCCTCGCGTTCCTCCTCCCCTTCCTGACCGCGAACAACCAGCAGATCGCCACCGCCCTCTCCCCGATGCACATCCCGGCCTTCCTCTGCGGATTCGTCTGCGGACCCGGATGGGGCGCGGCGGTGGGATTCTGCGCTCCCCTGCTCCGCTCCGTGGCTCTCGGTATGCCCCCGCTCCCTATGGCGGCCTGCATGGCCTTCGAGCTGGCGGCCTACGGATTCGCGGCGGGGCTGCTCCGGCGTCTGCTTCCGAAAAAGGTTCCGTTCCTCTATATCTCCCTGATCGTCTCGATGGTGCTCGGCCGGGTGGTGTACTGCGTCGTCGCCGCGAGGATCCTCGGGGGGGAGGCGGCTTTCCTCGCGATGTTCACCCAGCAGTTCGTGAAGACCTGGATCGGCATCCTCATCCACCTCGCCGTCGTTCCGCCGATCGTGCTGGCGATCGAGGCCTACCGGAAGCGCAATCCCTGAGACTGTTTCACAAAGATTTCAAAAAATCCCTATTGCATTTTCCGGTTTTTCTGTTATACTATAAGCGAAAGAAATTCCGCTCGGAGAAACGGAGGATTGCATGATGAATCAGGAAAAACGGGACGGCTTTTTCAAAACGCTGTTTATCTTCATCGGGGTCGCGGTGAGTCTTGCCGCAGTCTTTGCGCTGGCATACGCCCTGTTCAGGAAATATTTTGAAGTCACTTTTGAGTGCGACGGGGACGGCGGGATCGCGGCGGACGACGATCCGTTCGCAGAGGACGAAGACGGCGCGTTCGAGCCCATCTGCTGCTGCGAGGAAGAGGACGAAGCTCCCGCCGACGCGGACGACCACGAGACGGCCAACGCCGAAGTCGGGACCATCGACGAGACCGCGATCTGAGAAACCGAACAAAAATCCCTCCTGCTCACGGGCCGGGGGGATTTTGTTTTTGCGCTTTTTATCCGCGGATATGCTTCGCGGCGGATGCCTCGTACAGCCTCTCCAGCTGGCGGGTCATGGCGGCGGCGGTGAATTTTTCGCGGTACATCCGGCGGGCGCCTTCGGACAGGCGGGCGAGGAGGGCGGGATCCTCCATGATTTTGAGGACCGCTTCGGTCAGGGCCGCGGGATCCTTCTCCGGGACCAGCAGGCCGTTTACGCCTTCGGTGATCATGTACGGATTTCCGCCGTAGGTCGTAGCCACCGCGGGGACGCCGACGCTCATGCCCTCGGACAGAGCCAGCGACGAGGTCTCCGTCCCCCAGGAACAGTTGACGTTGAGGTCCATGATCCCGTAGTAGGGCGCCACGTCGTCGGCGAATCCGGTAAACACCGCGTTCCCCGCGATCCCGAGTTCCCGGGCCTGATCTTTCAGCGCCTGCTCCTGCGTACCCTCTCCGACGATCAGAAAGACCGTGCCGGGATGGGTCTTCACGATCTCTGCCGCGCTTTCGAGCAGGTACGAATGCCCCTTGTAGTCCTCGAGCCTTGCGACGATGCCGCAGACGAAGTCCTCCCGCCCGATCCCGAGCTCGTTCCGCAGCCGGTCGTCCTCCTCCGCGGTCGTGGTTCTCAGTGGTTCGACGCCGTTGATGATGACGGTGATCATATCCTCCGGGACGCCCGTGTCGGTGAGGTTCTTTTTCGCGGCCTCGGCGACGGCGACGATGTCGGTGTTCAGGACCCGGTTCAAAATCCCGTTGATCTGCTTCCCCGGGAAGGAGGTGAGCTTCTTCGAGGGCTCGAAGGCGCAGTGGCGGGTGTAAAACCGGCAGGGGACCCCGCATTCCCAGGCCGCGACCCGGGCGGACAGGGACGAGTGGGTGTGGACGATCTGGGGCTTTACCTCCCGGATGATCCGTTTCAGTTCCCCGACCGAGCGGCGGTCCCAGCTTTTGTCCCGGCCGTACTTCATCCCGACGACGGGCCAGTTCTCCGCCTCCACCGCCGGGATCAGCGCGGAGTCTTCGGGCAGGGCCACCGTCACGTCGAAGCGCGAGCGGTCGAAATTGTGCAGGTAATTGACGAGCAGACGCCCGGCGCCGCCGATGTTCGAATCCGTGAGGACGTTCAATACCCGGATCATGGTTTCTCTCCCTTCTCCGGGGCGTTCCCCCGGGATCTGCATACGGCGCGGATCAGCCCGGCCGCTTCCTCGCTCCGGAAAACGAGGGTCAGGACGGCATAGACGAGGACGCCCGCCAATACGGGGACGGCAAATCCGGTCAGCTTCCCCATGCCCGCGGTCCGAAGCGCGGCGAACCGTACCGCAATCCCCATCGCCAGCGCGGACAGCAGGGATTTCAGGCAGTCGAAGACGTCCGCGGGCGCGAACGAGACCAGGTTCTGGCGGCAGGCGAAGACGAGATTCAGGATCATGCTGCACGCCGCCGCCGCCGCACCGGCAGACGCAATGACGCCGACGCCGAAGGATTCGCCGAGCAGCGTCTTCCCCGAGAGGACGACCGCGAGGTTTGCCAGAATCGAGACAAGCGCGGCGATCATGGGCAGCTTCATCTTCTCCGCCGCGAAAAGGGCTTTGACGAGCACCTCCCCGCAGGCCGCAAAGAGCATGCCGACGGCGTAAAAGCGCAGGGCCTCGGCAGTCAGCGCGGTTCCGGAGGCGGTGAAATTGCCGTTTTCGTAGATCAGCCGGACGAAGGGCTCGGCGAGGACGAATACCCCCGCGGCGATGGGCGCGATGATGAAGACAAGGACTTTCAGCGAGGTCTTCGTCAGTCTGTGGCTCTCCTCCCTGTCGCCGGACGCCGCCGCCCTCGCGAGGTGGGGAAAGATCAGATTTGTGGCGACGAACGAAAACAGCCCGACAATGAGGATGTAAAGCCGGTTCGCGTAATCGAGGGCGGGGATCGCGCTGCCCTCGGCGATGCCGGAAGCAAAGCGGGTGTTGATGAGGTTGCAGACCGGAGTCGTCCAGGTGGCGATCAGAATGGGGAGCGCGTTCCAGAGGGCCCGTCCGATCTCCGGCGTCGAGAGCGGGGCTGTGATCTTCGGCCGGAATCCGCGTTTCAGGACCGCCGGGATCTGAACGGCTGCCTGCGCTGCCCATCCGATCAGCATGGCGGCGGAAAGCCCGGTCACGCCGAAACGGTCTTTCAGGAAGACGAGGTAGGCGACCATGATGAGGTTCGACACAAGGGAGATCAGCGCGGGGATATTGTATTCCCCCTCGGATTGCAGGAATCCGACGAAGGAGAACGCCAGCCCGACAAAGATCACCATGGGGAACATCAGGCGCGTGAGGGGTTCCGCCTCCCTCAGCACGTCCTCCGAGAGTTCCGGGGCGATCAGCCGCACGAGCGACGGGGCGAAGATTACCCCGATCACGGTGATGCCCGCCGTCACCAGCAGAATGAGGTTGACGTAGGACTGACAGAAGGATAGCGCGTCCTTTTTGCCCTTTTTCACCGCGATCGAGTTATAGACCGGGATGAAGGACGCCGTCACGACGCCGCCGAGCACAAAGTCGAAAATCGTGATGGGGAGCTTTGAGGCCGTTGCGTAGGCTTTCGCCACGACGGTTTCCGTTCCGTAGGCGGAGGCGGTGAGGATATCGCGCACAAGTCCGAGAACCTTTGAAACGAGGATGATGATCCCCATGAGCGCCGCGGACTGCGCGAGGGAGGGTTTCTTTTTTGCGGGCATCCTTTCCGCCTCCTTTCTCTTATAGCTTTATGCGAAATCCCTTCCCGAAGGGAAAAAAAGGTATGAAACGCTCCGCGTTTCGGATTCTATGTCCTGCGCGGACGGCGGCAGGGGACCCAACTCAGGCCGTAGGTTCCCCTGCGGGGTCCTTGGCCGTATGG
>CACZNC010000092.1 GCA_902782445.1 uncultured Ruminococcus sp. | reverse complement strand
TCGGTGTTATTTTACCACAATGGCTTACCGATGCGCTGAACCTTTTACTTACCGATGCGCTGAACCTTTCAACTTACCGATGCGCTGAACCCGGACATGGTAGAACCGTGAAAAATGAAAAATCACCGCATAGGTCAGAGGGAGGGGTGTGCGGGATTTCGTTTCGGCGGGGATCTGCGTTTTTTTTGATGGGAGCGCTCCGCCCGCTGCGCTGGGATTCGGGGGACGCGCGGTCTTGCAGCGGAAACACGGAGCGATTCCCGCGGGCTTTGACAGATTCAGACGGACGAGCCTGAACATGGAGCCAACCGCGCTTGATCGTCGGGCGTGCGGTCGAAACATGCGCAGACAATGTCTGACGCACCGACGCAGTCGTGCTGGCCTCCGGCGGAGATTCAGGCGCGCATTGGAAGAGGGACAAAGTGCGGAGAAAGTTCACGTGAAACAATTCATCATTCAGGGCGGCTGACCCCCATCGTTCCGCTTTTCGTTGTCATTCTGAGGAGCCTGCGACGAAGAATCTTTGCGCTTCATTATAAGGCCGCAGTTATAGTCGGAGGATTTCTTCCGAGGATTAGGCCGTCCCTCCGATCCGCTATTTTCTGTCATTCTGATGGATTTGTCATGAGAACTGTTTTCCGACTAGAACTACGGCTTGAGTTTTCCAGTGCGAAGATTCTTCGCTTCGCTCAGAATGACAAGCTGGAGGCGGAATGGGACGTGCGGCGGCTGTAATTTTGGAAGTCTGTTTCACGTGAAACATCACCCCGGGAATCCGTACTTTGTCCCTTTTCCAATGCGCGCCTGAATCGCCGCCGCAAGGCCAGCACGACTGCGTCGGTGCGTAGAACATTGTTCTGCGCACGGGTTCAGCCGCACGTCGGCGATCAAGCCGGGTTGCTGCCATGTTCCGGCTCGTCAAATCCGCAATCTGCATAAGCCCGCGAAGATCGCCCCATGTTCCGGCTGCAAGTCCGCGCGTACCATCCATTCCAGCGAAGCGCTCCCATATAAAAACCCGATAATTCCGCGCGCCACTCCATCCCGCCGCGGATTTCCACCTCCGCCGACGGTCAGGAATGAACGTCGCTGCTGTTTTCGAAAGGCGAAGTCTTTCGTCCCTTCTTCCCCAGCGAGAAAAGCCCCATCACGGCGGCCATGTATGCCGTCAGGATCCCGAGACAGGGGATCAGGTAGAGGAAGGGGAGGGGGATCCAGCTGTAAAAGAGGTCTAAGAGGAAATTCCCTTCGGTCTCGACGGCGAAGAAGTAGTTCGCACGGGGGTAGAGGCCGGTGACGCGGAGGAGCATGTCAAAGAGGAAGACGGCGAAGGTGATGCCTGCAATGGTGATCAGGGTCATGGGGAGGTCGCGGAATTCCGGCCGGAAGAATCCGAAGGTCAGGAGGGCCAGCGCTTCGATCTGCACCATGTAATGCGTCCCGAAATAGCCCAGCATCCGGGGCAGGAGGAGGGAACATCCCTCGAATCCGACGCCGGGCATGACGATGGCCATCGCCGCGCAGAGGGGACCGACGAAGAAGCAGAATCCCATGAGGGGTTTTTTCCCCGAGAGGACGGCCAGCGGGATGAGGATCATGTTCACGTTGCAGAGGTGCAGGGGAAGCTCCCCCCACCAGTCGAACCCGTCCATGTCCGCCCGGAGCAGATCGTATTCCGCGTCCAGGGAGAGGAAGTACTTGTAGACGAAAAACCCGGCGAGGGTGACAAGACAGGCCGAGATCAAGGCGATCTTGCGGGCGCGGATGCTTTTATGCCGCAAAAGGAGGCTCGAGACGGCGAGCAGGAGGAAAAATCCCGCGCTCACCGCGAAGAATAAGCCGTTGAACGGTTTGAAGGTCCAGTCGAACGTCATGATGTCTGTTTCCCTTCCGATGCAGATGAAATGAAAGAAGCGGGCTGCCGACTCCTGTGGAGGATCCTCTCGGGCCGGACGAGGCGGGACGCGAGAAAGCAGGCCTCCCCCAAAAACACGGCGGACGGGATATCCGCGATCACGTGCTGCTTGACGAAGAGGGTGCTGAGGGAGACGAGGACGAAGAGGACGAAGAAGACGGTCTTCACGGCCCGGGAGATCTTCGGGCACCCCGTCATGCCGCGGAAGCAGAACCAGCTCGCGAGAACGTGGATCGACGGGAAGAGGTTCGTCGGGCTGTCGGCCTGATAGAGAAAGCGCATGGCCTCCGGGAAGAATCCCCGCCCTTCGATCTCCGGCCGGACAAGAGTGCAGGGGAGGAGGACGAAGCAGATTCCGCAGACCGCGAGAGCCAGCATGTAGGCGAAGGTCACGCGGACCGCCCTTGCCCTCCCCGCCGTCAGGATGAGGAAAAGCCCGGCGATCCAGGAGGCGTAGGCCCCGAAATAGACGAGGATCCAGGGGGGCGAGAGGGGGATCATGCGGTCGAGGACGGTCGTCATGTCGAAGGGGACCCGCTCGGGCAGGACCGCCAGCAGAGCCCGCGCGCCGAAATACGAAAGAAGCTGAAAAGCCGCGGCCGCCGCAAAACAGAGGACCACGACCGCCGGTAATTTTTTCTTCATCCGCCCCGCCCTCCTTCCGTCACCCGCCGGACCGCAGACTTTTTCTCAGTATACCACATTTTCTTCGGCAATGCAACTGCTGAACGGGAAGAAGTGGTTAGCGGCTAGTGGTTAGCGGTTAGTAGAACCGTCAGGAGTGAGGGCGAATGAGGAATTAGGAATTGCGTGAGCGCATCGGGGGGTGTGCGGTGCGGGGTTCTCGTTTTTTGGATGGGAGCGCTCCGCTGGGATTCAGGAGACGCGCGGACTTGTATCGAAAACCGGTTCACTATCTTCGCGGGCTTTTGACAGATTCAGACGGACGAAACGGAACATGGCGTTCTCCTCGCGCGGTCTGTGTTCGTGCAGTTGAAACATGCACGGAACAATGTTCCACGCACCGACGCAGTCGTGCTGGGCTTCGCCGGTGATTCAGGCGCGCATTGAAAGGGGACAAAGTGCGGTCGGTCGGGGTATTGTTTCACGTGAAACATTCTTCATTCAGGGCGGCTGTCCCCCACCGTTCCGCTTTTCTTTGTCATTCTGAGGAGCCTGCGACGAAGAATCTGTGCGCTTCATTGTACGATTGCAGTTATAGTCGGAGGATTCCCGGTGATGATCGGACCGGCCAGTCTCCGATTTGCTTTTCTGTCATTATGAGGGGCATGTCATGAGAACAGTTTTCCGACTATAACTACGGCTTGAGCTTTCAAGTGCGAAGATTCTTCGCTGACGCTCAGAATGACAAAGTGAGGGCGGAACGGAGCGTGCGGCGGCCTGACCAGAGAAAATGTTTTACGTGAAACAATCCCCCGAAACCCATTGTCTCTCTTCACCCGCGCGAGGTCAGACTTTCAGTTCCCGACGCACAAAACCGAGTCCTGTGCCCAATGCGCGCCTGAATCTCCGCCGGAGGCCGCAGGATTTATCCTGCGCATGTTTCAGCTGCACATCCGGCGATCAAGCGCGGTTAGCCCCATGTTCAGGCTTGTCCTGCTTGAATCTGATCCGGCCCGCGGGGATTACTTCATTCCCCGGCTTCAAGAACGCGCGTCCGACGCCGACTCCTTTCCCATAAAATACAAACTGAAATCCCGCACCGCACCCCATCCCGCCCCTCATTCACTCCTCACTCCTAACTCGTTTCCCCCCGCCCAAAAAACTCCCCCGAAACCGAAGAACGGAATCGGGGGAAATTTCATTTTTCCGGCGGACCGGATCACGATGCGGAGATCTTATTTGATATCCGCGAACATGAAGTACCAGTACCCGTAGGCGGAGTGCCACATGCCGGTGATCCTGGAGCTCTGGAGATAGAAGTCGGTATAGTACGCGACCGGGACGCAGCCGGCGGTGTCCATGAGGATGTCCTCGGCCTTGTGGAGGGCTTCGGAGCGCTTGTTCACGTCCATCGTGGAGCGGGAGACGTCGATGGCGGCGTCAAAGTCCGGGTTGTTGTACTTGCCGTCGTTGTTGCCGTTGGAGGAGTAGAGCAGCTCGATCATGTTGGAGGGATCGCTGTAGTCGCCCACCCAGCCGTTGCGGGCCGCCATGTAGTCGCCGGCTCTGCGCATGGGAGTGAAGGACGCCCATTCCACGATCTCCACCTTGAGGTCGACGCCGATCTGCTTCCAGGCTTCCTGGAGGTATTCCGCCACGACCTTGTGATAACCGGAGTCGTTGGTGGAGTAGGTGATCTTGAGGTCGAGATTGTCGGAGCTTCCGCTGTACCCGGCCTCCTGCATCAGCTTCTTGGCTTCGGCGAGGTTGGCGTCGTAGTCGCTGCTGATGTAGGGCTTGCCGCCGTTGGCGTTGGCGAAGAAGTCCCCGCCCTTCGGATCCGCCCAGCCGGGACCCATGAAGTTGTAGGCCGCGACGTAGGTGCCCTGCATGATGGTGTCGGCGACGTAGGCGCGGTCGATGGCGAGGCTCAGAGCCTTGCGGACCTTCGCGTTGTCAAAGGGAGCCTTCGTGCAGTTGAGGTTGAGGTAGTAGGTGCCGATGATGGGGTCGATGTGGAATTCGGAGTTGTTCATGAGGGACGGGATCTCCTCGGTGGGAACGTCCTTGATGAACAGGGCCTCGCCGGTCTGGAAGGCGCTGTAGGAGGCGTTGGAATCCTCGATGAGGAGCCACTTGATGCCGTCAAGCTTGATGGCCTTGCTGTTCCAGTAGTTCGGGTTGGCCTTGGTGACGATGTGGGAGCCGGGGACCCATTCGGTGATCATGAACGGGCCGTTCGAGATATAGGTCTCGGGCTTGACGGCCCAGGCGTCGCCGTTGGCTTCGACGGTGGCGGGATTGACGGGGCTCAGGGTCGCGAAGGCGGCGAGGCTCTCGAAGTAGGGGCAGGCCGCGCTGAGCTTCACGACGAAGGTCTTGTCGTCGGGAGCGGACACGCCGAGGGTGGAGGGATCGGCCTCTCCGGCGAACACGGCGTCAAAATTCTCGACCGGCCAGAGAACGGTGTCGGCATAGGGGGCCGCGGTCACGGGATTGGCGACGCGCTGCCAGCTGTACACGAAATCGGAGGCCTTGAAGGGGGATCCGTCGGACCACTTGAGGCCGTCGCGGAGGTGGAAGGTCCACGTCAGGCCGTCGTCGGAGCTCTCCCATTTCTCGGCGCAGCCGGGGGCGATGGCTCCGTCCTTGTCGACGGTGAGCAGACATTCGAAGGTGTGCAGCAGCATGTTGCCGCCGTCCACCGCGCTGTTCAGGGCGGGATCCAGGGTTTCGGGATCGGGGCCGACCTGAACGGTCAGGATCTTCTCGCCGCCCGTTCCGCCGCCGCAAGCCGTGAGCACGGGGCAGACAACCAACACGAGCGCGAGCAGGAGCACCAGTTTTTTCATACGTTTTCCTCCTAAAGATTTGGATTTGGGTGAATTTCTATAAAATCCGCGTTCCGTTGGGTTTTGAATGCGGATCCTATCGTGGTAAGGGCGCGGGATGGGGTGCGGTGCGGGATCGGAGTTTTTTGGATGGGAACGCTTCCGCTGGGATGGAAAGGCCGCGCGGTTTTTCAGCCGATAAATGGAGCGATCTCCGCGGACTCTTTCAGATTGCGGACGGAACGAGCCGGACCATAGAGTCAACCCGGCTTGATCGCCGAAGTGCGGTCGAACCCGTGCGCAGACAAATGTCTGACGCACCGACGCAGTCGTGCTGGCCTCCGGCAGCGTTTCAGGCGCGCATTGAAAAGGGACAGAGTGCGGGCGATCGGGATGATGTTTCACGTGAAACAATGCCCACAAAACCATTGATTTTCTTGATCTGCGCGAGGTCAGACAATCAGATCCCGCCGTACAAAAACGCGAACAACGCCGATTGCGCGACTGAATCACCGCCGTAAGGCCGCAGGATTTATCCTGCGCATGTTTCAGCCGTACGTGCGAAGACCGCGCGAGGTTGTCTCCCCTCTCAGGCTCGTCCGGTTTGAAGCTGAAACAGCCCGCGGGGATTGGCGTATTCTTCGGCTGCAACTCCGCGCGTCCCTTCGATTCCAGCGAAGCGCTCCCATCCCAAAAACGCAAATCCCGCACCGCACTCCATTCCGAAACGGACTGACTCCCGGAAAGACCGGCGTTCAAGTTACCTTTTCCAGATGATGGCACGCGCAGAAATGGCCGTTTCCGACTTCCTTCCACTCCGGTTCCTTTTCCGCGCAGAGCTTGTCCGCGTAGGGGCACCTCGTGCGGAAGCGGCAGCCGGAGGGGGGATTGACGGGGCTGGGGATATCGCCCTCGAGGACGATCCGCTTCATGCTCCGGCTGAGGACGGGGTCGGCCACCGGGATCGCGGAGATCAGGCTCTTCGTGTAGGGGTGGCAGCAGTGGAAGGCGATCTCGGAACTTGTCCCCATCTCCACCAGCTTGCCGAGGTACATGACGCCGATCCGCTTCGAGATATGCTTCACGACGCTCAGATCGTGGGCGATGAAGAGGTAGGTGAGGCCGAATTCGTTCTGCAGGTCCTCCAGCATGTTGATGACCTGGGCCTGAATGGACACGTCGAGGGCGGAGATCGGCTCGTCGCACACGATGAACTCCGGGTCCACCGCCAGAGCCCTCGCGATCCCGACCCGCTGCCTCTGCCCGCCGGAAAATTCGTGGGGGTAGCGGTTGGCGTGCTCGGAGTTCAGTCCCACCCGCTCGAGCATCCGGATGATCTTCTCGCGCCTCTCCGCGGGGGTGGCGGCCAGCTTGTGGATGTCGATGGCCTCCCCGACGATCTCCCCGATGGTCATGCGGGGGTCGAGGCTGGCGTAGGGGTCCTGAAAGACGATCTGCATCTTCCGCCGGTAGGGGAGCATGTTCGCTTTGACCTTCTTCCCGCAGACGGGCTTTCCGTGCGCGTCGAGGACCGGTTTTCCGTCCGCGTCGGTCAGAGGGACGTCCCCGGAGTCGAAGATGGTCTCGCCGTCGTAGACGATCCGTCCGCCGGTGGGTTCGTAGAGCCGGATGAGGGTCCGCCCCGTGGTGGTCTTGCCGCATCCGGATTCCCCGACGAGGCCGAGGGTCGACCCCTTCGGGATGGAGAAGGACACGTCGTCCACCGCCTTGACCTTCGCCTTGCGGAAGAAGTCCTTCCCCGGGACTTCGAAATACTGTCTCAGGTTCTTCACCTCAACGAGGATCTTCTGTTCCGCCATCATTCCGCCTCCTTTTCCGCGCCGTTCTGACGCTCGAACTCCGCCTTCTCCGCGGTCCAGCAGGAGGAGGTGTGAAGGCCGCCGTGGTCGTGGGAGGGGGGCATTTCGCGCAGGCAGATCTTCATGCACTTCGGGCAGCGGGGGGCGAAGGGGCATCCGGCCGGGGGATTGAGCAGGTCCACCGGGGTCCCCTCGATGGCGGTGAGCCGCTTCGAGTCGGGGTCGTGGATGTTCGGCACGCTCCGCAAGAGGCCCTTGGTGTATTCGTGCATGGGCCGGTAGAAAATGTCGTCGGCGGTCCCGCATTCCACGACTTTCCCCGCGTACATCACGGCGATCCGGTCGCACATGGAGGAGACGATGCCGAGGTCGTGGGTGATGAGGATGACGGCCATGCGCAGCTTTTCCTTGAGTTCGTTGATGAGCTCGAGGATCTGCGCCTGGATCGTGACGTCGAGGGCGGTGGTGGGCTCGTCCGCGATCAGAAGCTTCGGCTCGCAGGCCAGGGCCATCGCGATCATCACCCGCTGCCGCATCCCGCCGGAGTGGGCGTGGGGGTACTGCTTCATCCGCTTTTCGGGCTCGTTGATGCCCACAAGACGCAAGAGTTCCGTCGCCCGTTCCTTCGCCTCGGCGGGGGATTTGTCGGTGTGGAGGCGGATCGCCTCTTCGATCTGGGCGCCGATGGTGTAGACCGGGTTGAGGGAGGTCATGGGGTCCTGAAAGATGATCGAGACCTCCTTGCCGCGGATCTTGCGGAGCTCCTTCTCGCTCATTTCGTCGATCCGGTGTCCGTTGAAGACGATGGAGCCGCCGACGATCTTGCCGGGATCCGCCGTCAGGCCCATGATGCTGTACGCGGTCACGGACTTGCCGGAGCCGGATTCGCCGACGATCCCCAGGACCTCGCCCTCGTCCAGATGGAGGGAGACGTCGTTCAGGGCCTTGACCTCCCCGGCAGGGGTGAAGAAGGAGAGGCGGAGGTTTTTAATGTCTACAAGATGTTCGTTCATTGGTTGTTCTCCCTCCTCACTTCTTGAGTTTCGGGTCGAAGGCGTCGCGCAGGCCGTCCCCGAAGAGGTTGAAGCTCAGGATGATGAGGCTGATGAGCAGAGCGGGCGCGATCAGGAGGTACGGATAGGTGTTCATGCCGTTGATCGCCGTGCTCGCGAGGCTCCCGAGGGAGGGCAGGGGGGCGGCGACACCGAGTCCGAGGAAGGAAAGATAGCTCTCGGTGAAGATGGAGGAGGGGATCTGCAGGGTCGTCGTGACAATGAGGGTCCCGATGCAGTTTGTGAGCAGGTGCTTGCGGATGATCCGGCCGTTCCCGGCTCCGAGGGCTTTCGCGGCGGTGACGTATTCGCTCTCCCGCAGGACGAGGACCTGGGAGCGTACGATCCGGGCCATGCCGACCCAGTAGAGGAGGGCGAAGACGATGAAGATGCTGACGAGGTTCGGCCCGACGGTCCCCACCCATCCGAATCCGGGCCTGTCGCCGAGGGTGTTCAGGGGGACTTTCAGGGCGATGGAGATGAGGACGATCAGAAGCACGTCCGGGATGGTGTAGATGATGTCGACGATGCGCATCATGACGATGTCGACCCATCCGCCGAAGAAGGCCGCCACGGAGCCGTAGAGGGCGCCGATCACGAGGATGATGACGGCCGCCACCAGCCCGACGGTGAGGGAGATCCGGCTCCCGACCATGATCCGCACGGCGTAGTCCCGCCCCAGCTTGTCGGTCCCGAGGAAATGGGGCGTTACCTTTTCCCCGGCGGCGATGCGCTCCTGTTCCGCCTGGGAGTAGGTCATGGGACGGAGGTTTTCCGCGCCCTTCTGCTGCTGTTCGTAGGAATAGGGGTAGAAGGCCGGGACCACGAAGGAGAAGAACATGATGACGACGATGACGAAGAGGCTCACCATCGCCACCTTGTTTTTGACGAGCCGCCGGAAGCTGTCCCGCCAGAAGCTGACGGAGTCCCGCATGACCACAAGGCCCTGTTTTTCCTCCTCGGAGGCGGGCAGGAAGTCGTCGGCTTTGAACTGCAGGGAAAGAGGATTCTTATTCATGCTTTTCCCCCTCCCTTATTTCAGATTGATCCGGGGGTCGATGAACTTGTAGACGATATCCACGAGGAAATTGATCGTCACCATGAGCGTGGCGAGGAAGATCGTCGTGCCCATGATCATCATGTAGTCCCGGTTGGTGATGGAGCTGACGAATTCGCCGCCGAGCCCCGGAATGGTGAAGACTTTTTCAATAATGAAGGACCCCGTCAGGGTGTAGGCCATCATCGGGCCGAGGTAGGTGACGACGGGGAGGACGGCGTTGCGGAGCGCGTGCTTGAAGAGGCTGACGGCCCCGGGTACTCCCTTCGCCTTCGCCGTGCGCATGTAATCCTGCCCGAGGACGTCGAGCATGGAGGAGCGCATGAGGCGGACGATGTAGGTGGTGGGGTAGAAGGAGAGGGAGAAGACCGGCATGACGTAGTTCTTCCAGCTCGTGAGCCCGACGGTGGGGAGCCAGCGGAGCTTCACCCCGAAGAAGTACATCGAGAGGGAGCAGACGACGAAGCTCGGGACGGCGATGCCCACGGTTGCGATCACGATGATGGCGCTGTCGGAGATCTTCCCCCGGTTCACCGCCGCGACGCACCCGACGGGGACGCCGACGAGGAGGGAGACCATCACCGAGATGATGCCGATCTTCGCGGAGACCGGGAATTTCGTGAGGATGATGTCGATCACGTTCCGCCCGCGCTGCTTGAGGGAGGGTCCGAAATCCCCCCTCAGGATGTTCTTCATATAGGTGAGGTACTGCTGAAACAGCGGCTGGTCGAGCCCGAACTTGGCTTCCAGAGCGGCCTTCGCCTGGGGGGAGATGGATTTCTCCGCCTCGTAGGGGCCGCCGGGGACAGCGTTCATGAGAAAGAAGGTCAGGGTAGCGACGAGGAAGACGGTGAGGACAGCCATGAACAGCCGCTTGCATATATATTTTGCCATACGCAAAACTCCGTTTCATACAGATCCGGCCCGCAAGGGGAAACCCGGCCGGCGGGGATTATTTACAAAATAATATACAGTATTTGTATAATTATAAGGAACGCCGCTATGCGCGTCAAGGGCTTATCGTAATGAATTTGTAACATTTTTGTTTTGACGGGGGGAAAAAAGAATGAGACGAGTTAGGAGTGAGGAGTGAGGAGTGAATCAGGGCGGGATGGGGTGCGGCGGGGGATTTGAGTTTTTTTGGATGGGAGCGCTTCGCTGGGATTCGGGAGACGCGCGTTTCTGTATAGAAAACCGGTTCACTCTCTTCGCGCGCTTTTGCAGATTGCAAATCGGACGAGCGGAACATGGAGACAACCCCGCGCGGTCTGTGTTCGGGAAGCCGAAACATGCGCAGGATAAATCCTGCGGCCTTACGGCGGTGATTCAGTCGCGCATGGAAAGGGGACAATGTGCGGAGGATGACATGATGTTTCACGTGGAACAATCGTGATTCCGGACGGCTCCCCCCATCGTTTCGCTTCTCGTTGTCATTCTGAGGAGCCTGCGACGAAGAATCTCCGCACGTGGAGGATGGGTTGGCCTTGAAGCCCGGAGATTCTTCACTTCGTTCAGAATGACAACGTGAGGGCGGAATGGGACATGCGGCGGCCTGAACCGAGAAAATGTTTCACGTGAAACAATCCCCCGAAAACCCTTGATAATCTTTACCCGCGCGAGGACAGACAATCAGCCTCCGCCCCACGAACACGCGGCAACGCCGAATGCGCGCCTGAATCACCGGCGGAGCCCGCAGAACTTGTTCTGCGCATGTTTCGGCTGCACGACCGGAGACCGCGCGAGGAAAACGCCATGTTCCGGCTCGTCATGTCTGAATCTGCAAAAGCGCGCGAAGAGCGTGAACCGGTTTTCGATACAGAACCGCGCGTCCCCTCCATTCCAGCGAAGCGCTCCCATATAAAAAACCGATAATCCCGCACCGCACGCCCCCCGAAACAGTCAACACGTCACCCCGAAACAACCAGCACAAATCCCCTGAAACAGCCGCCGCCCCCCCTTTTCCCCTCATTACGCTCAATTTTTCCGCTTTTTGCCTGTTTTCTGCCTGTTCAAATTCTGTTTTTTGTCTTGACATACTTCGGAAGGGGTGGTATAATAAATTCGCCAAGTTGCCTGAGCCGGACGGGGATGGCTTTGTCGCGCATACCTTTCTCCCGGTCCCCGCTTTCCCGGTCCGGCGTCTGGCGAAACTATCTTCATATCATCTTATCAGGAGGAAGACCATGAAGAAAATCGCATTGCTGCTTCTCGCCGCTGCGATGATCCTCACCCTCGCCGTCACCGCTTCGGCTTATTGGGAACCCGAAGAAGCGTTCGGCGAAGTGAAGTTCACCATCGGCAAGCAGTCCGTCGCGTGGAACGCTGACGGGACGATCACGGACGGAGAATACTAC
>CACZNC010000091.1 GCA_902782445.1 uncultured Ruminococcus sp. | reverse complement strand
GCGTAGTATGGGGCATCGATACAGGTGAGTTTGGCGTGATTTACGGTTACGACGATGAGGACAAGGTGTTCTTTTCGAAAGGAATCGGGAGTCGGAATGCGAATGCCAGCATGCCGGTTTTATACAATAATCTGGGGAAAACCTTCGAATGGGCCCCGGTGTTATATTGTGAAATTCCGGAAGCGGCGCAGGAGGCAGATTGGAATCAGGCTTACGTGGAGGCGCTTCGTCTGTATGTACAGGGGATGAAAGCAGTTTGTGAGAATGGACGATCATACGGTTTGGCAGCGTATGATACAATTGTGAAAGCAATACGGGAGGATAGACTGGATTCCTTTGGTTTTAAGTATTGCATCGGAATTTATTATGAAAGAAAGGACGCATTATACCTGTATCTGGAGGAGCGGCAAAAGGTACAGAAGAATGAATTATCGGAGAAGCTGATAAAGTCGTTCCGGACGACAGTTGAGTTATACCGCAGGTTAATGTTTGAGATACTCGGCGGAGGAACCGAAGGATGGAATTTCCTGTTTGAACCGGTGGATAAAACGTGTTATCCGGAGATAGTTCATGTACTGGAAGAGTTAAAAGCAAGTGAGGAACGGAATGTGGAGCTTGCGAAGTGTGCGGCAGACGTGATATAAAACAAAACAGTAAGTACTTGAAATAAGTGAGGGTGTCCCAAAACTATGATCTTTGAATCGCAGTGAGGGGCACCTCTCTCTTCTTCAGAAAATGTGAATTTTTTAGCGGAAATGACACTGGAGGGTACCATTTTCGTGATATTATGGGCAATTGCAAGCAATCGCGGCTTTCCGCATTCTTGAGGATTCATTTACTCAAACTTCCCACACCACATTCCCCTCCAAACCGAATCAGGGTAACATTTACACGGCAGTCATACAGTTTCTGAGGTGCTCGGGCAGGCGGGAAAGCATGTCGTTCATGAGCGCGGTGATCTGCTCGTCCGTCGCGTGGAAGATTTCCCGGACGCTGTCGATGAGCGCGTTTAGCCATGGCATGAACCATTCTCTCTGGCATGGTTGTTTGGTCACTTCCATTATACCAGATTTTCGGGGTTTATGCCACTTTTTCTTTGTTCAGGGCTTATGAGGATTCGGTTCTTGAGGAGGGGAGTGTGGGAAGTTTGAGTTACAGATTCATTTTCTCACTGTCAGGACCTCACCCGGAACCGTTTCGATCACCGTGAACTTCTCTGACAGCGGAATGACTTCGTCCCCTCTGTAAACGGCATATCCGTCTCCGGGGCGTTCGAGCGTCAGGGGTCTCCCCTTCTCGCTCCGGATGACGGCGCTGATTTTGCCGCCCTTCATCTCCCCGTCCACGACGAACGCGCCGAAGGCTCTCAGTCCACGGAAGGAGGCGTCCCAGGCGGGATCCCAGCAGGGGAAGAGGCGGAGGATGTCCTCATAGCTCTGGAGCAGCATTTCGTTGACCGTTCCCGGAACCGCCGCGCTGTTTTCGAGCCCTCCGCCGCCGTAGCTGAACATCCCGTTCGGCAGGCCGCGTTTTTCGATCACCTCGCGGATATGGGAGACGATCTCCGCCGGCGGGTATCCCATGCGGGCAGCGTCCGGATAGTAGGAGCAGAAGCGGTTGTGGCTGTCCCAGATCGAGAGCTGCCTGTGGGTGTTGATCGCCGCCTCGAAGAGTTCGGGGGTGGAATACCGTCCGATCTGCCCCGCCGGGAACATGGCTTCGAGGGCCAGCTCCCTGAGTTCCGTACTTCCGTCGATGCCGCGGAGGATCGGCTCCCCGTCGTGCTCGAAGGTCTCCCCGAGCGGAAGACGGTCGAGGATGTCCTGCCATTTCGGGATCCGGTCGGCGTCAACGCCCAGTTCCCCGGCGATGTCGATGAGCATCTTCATGATCATCCGGACAAGCGCCCGGGAGACGATGGGATTTTTGTCGTTGTGGCCGAGAGGCTTGACGTCCGGCCCCATGTACCAGTCCACTTCGTTCAGGGCGTCGTTATAGATCTGATACCGTCCGTCCTCGAAGACGAGGTAATCCTCCCAGAACTCTGCCACGGTGCGCAGAAAATCGTAGTACTCGCGCTTCGCAAAGTCGACGTCCCGGGTTGCGTACCAGTGCATCATCGGGACGACGCAGGCATAGGACGCGTTGCTCTTCTGCCCGTGGAACAGGCGTCCGTGCTCCTTGACGTAGGGCGTCACGAGGCATTCCAGCCCGAGCGGTCCGATCCCCACGGGGTAGAGACAGCCCCGGGTGCCGAGGAATTCCCGCGCGTACCGTTTGGCCCTGGGCAGATAGGCCGTGATCGGGGACATGTAGCATTCGAGCAGCTCCGGATGGTTGGAAGCGGTCAGAGCGTAGAAGGGGGCCTCGTAGTTGTAGTTGAGGTGATAGTCCGCGGAGAACTGCATCCCGTCCGCCGTAGCGTAGGCTCCCCAGATGCCGGGCGGAAATTTTTTGTTTCTCATGCAGCAGGCGCAGGCATAGATCCCGGAATACCAGTACAGCTCGAGGTCCTCGTTTCCGGGCAGGGACACGCCGCTCTTCGACCAGAACTTTTTCCACCATTCCGCGTGCTCCGCGAGCAGTCTGCCGCAGTCCTCCTCCGTCATCACGCCGACCCGCTCCACGGCCTCATACCGGTACGCGGCGGTGTCGTGATTCGTGGCGACGGCGACGGCCCAGACGATCTTTTCCCGCCGTCCGTCTTCCGAGCGGGAGCGGGAGATCTCTTTCAAGGCGCAGATCCCCCACGACGGGAAACGGAATTCCGGATCGTCAAATCCCCGGACGGTCCATGAAACGCCGCGTTCCTCCCCGGTTTCCGTGATCGTCTTGGGTCCGGGCATGGGGAGAAGGGCAAGGGAGGCCGACACCATCGGGAAGGAGCGGTCGAGCTCGAAGAGGATCGTGTTCTCTGCCGCGCAGACCGTCACTCTCAGATCCGCGCTCTGGTCCCGGTCCTTGACATGGAGCGAAATCGAGGCCCCGTCCATGTCCTGCTCCGCGCGGTAGTCCGCCCAGGCCATGTGAGGCAGGAGCAGTTCCGCCAGCCCGAGGGGGCAGAGTCCGCCGAATTCCTCCTGCGGGATCCGTTCGGAATAGTTGCGGTAGATCGGCTCGTCCGCCTTCCAGAAATCCGCCTTGCCGATGTAGACCCGTACCCGGTCCGGCCCGCCTGCGAGCGTGACTGTCACGTCGCCGTTGCCCGTGATCAGGCCGTCGGGGAGATTGATCTTCGGCGTCTGCTTTGCGGGGTCCGTGATGGTGAAGATATGCTTCTGCATGATGGTTCTCCTTGGTTCAATTTCCGTTTTCGAGGTTTTCGATGAAACCCTTTCAAATCGTTTGTGCGACGATCATTCAGCGCTACCTTTCCGCTGCGTTTCCGTGATACGGATACTCCCGTACCGCTCTTGTCAGCGCGTAAACGTTCTCCGTGGGGGAGTGCCGCGGGATCTCGCAGGCGGAACTGAGGATCAGCCCGCCGCGGTTTCCGTACACGTCGAGGATCGCGTAGGCTTCCCGCCGGACGTCCTCGGGCGTGCCGTTCAGAAAGGCCCGGATCGTGCTGACGTTTCCCTCCACGGCGCAGCGGCCGGCGATTACTTCCTTCGCATAGGCCATCGGCACGTCGCTGTCGATCTCGAGGCAGTCCGCGCCGGATTCCGCCATCAGATCGAGGATGTGCCGCGTGTCCCCGCAGATGTGATAAAATACAGGGAGCCCGGTCTTCTCCCGCAGGGCTGAGATCGCCTTCTGCGCGCAGGGGAGGGCGAATTCCTTATACATCTCCCTGTTCAGCATGACCGAGGGCGAGTCGCCGAACGCCAGCCCGTGCGCCCCCGCCTCCGCCGCCGCCAGTCCGTACCGGATCACGGATTCCGTACAGCGTTCGAAAAACCGTCGGCACAGATCCGGCTCATCGGCCAGCGCATACAGCAGCCGTTCGGGTCCGAGAGCGATGGCAGCGGCCGAAAAGGGAGCGGAGTCGATGCAGGTCTTGACAAAGATCTCATTTCCGAGGGTTTCGCGCATCCGCCGGGTCGCCTCCAGAATCACGGGGATCCGGCCTTTTGTGACGTCGAGCAGAGGGAGCTCCGCCGCTTCTTCGATGCTTTCCGCCGCAGTCTTTCTCAGTCTCGGCGGTTCGTCCGGGGGGAGTTCCACCGTCCCGCCCAGAGCTTCGACGATCAGGTAGTTGTCAGAGCTGACGTAAACGGCGTCGTTTTCGTACCGTTCCAGCCCGGCGAGGATGACCTTCCCCATGACGGCGGGGTCGCTCGAGAAGGCGCGGTGGGTTTCTCCGGCGACCTCTAAATTGTGCTGGATCAGTTCGGGAATGAGGGCAGCCCTGTCGCTCGCCTCGAAACGCAGGGCATGATGGACGCGCTGAAATCCGTTCATCGCGGGATCTCCTGTTCTCAACCGGTCAGACACCGGCGTAAAGTATACTGTGTACTTATATTATATACGGAAAGCTCTCAATTGTAAATGGGTTTCCTTTCCGCATATTATATTTTTGAACCGGATATGTCTCTGCTGTTCTTTTGTGAAGGTGACTTCATCGTCACATCCCGGTCATATCATTCTGCCCCCCGTCTTCTCCTCCACCTCCGAAAGTTTCACCGCGGGAAAGACCGGATCGGCGAAGTTTATCTCACAGCAATTCCTGCGTCTTCCGCGCCAAGCAGAGAGGGATATCCGCAATCAATCCTCCGCGCTGAATATCGCCAGCAGCCGCCTGAAGGTGTCCTGTCCGTCGAGGCAGGTATCGGTGAGCCAGTCCTTTGCGTTGTCCCATTCGGACAGTCCCCGATACCGGCAGGACGGTAAGCAGCTGGTCCGGGCAGACAACTGCTTTTCCTCCGGGATTCCTGTATGAAGGCCCGACAAATTTACAAATTCGGGCTTTTTTGTCCCGGACGGATGATGTACAATCATGGCCGGAAAGAATTCAGGCGGGAAGGAAGAAAAAACTGATACGCTTCCCGCGCCGTTCGAGGCCGGAAAAGTTTATGCCGAACGGTTCGAAAACGGGTTTGATATCAGATCTTAAAGTGCATCGTGGCGTTCTTCAAGATCAACAGCTTCAACTGTATGCGCAACCTCACGCGGGACACGGACGAAACGGAAGATGTAGCGTAAACACAAGATAAAGGAGCAGAGAAATGCAGTTCATCATTACGGCATACGACGGCGAAGGAATGCTTGAAAAACGGATGCAGGTGCGTCCGCGCCACCTCGAAAACATGGCGAAGGTCAGGGGCAGGGTCATCTGCGCCGGGGGCCTGCTCGACGGGGACGGCCGGATGAAAGGCTCCGTTCTGATCATGGACTTTGACGACGGATCGCTTCTGGACGAATACCTGCGCTCCGAGCCGTATATCGCGGAGGGCGTCTGGGAAAAGGTGGACGTACAGCCGATGAACGTCGTCATCCTGAACGGGGAAAAAGTCAATGGATGACAAGCGATACTTGTTTGAACAGGACAGCGTTCCCCACGCGCTGGGCGTGATGGCGCTGCCCACGATCGTCAGTCAGCTGATTATCTTAATCTACAACCTCGCCGACACCTGGTTCGTGGGCAGGACCAACAATCCGTACATGGTGGCGGCCTGCTCTCTGGTGCTCCCGGTGTTCATGATGACCATCGTCATTACGAACGTCTTCGGGACCGGAGGGGGAACGCTGATCGCCCGGCTGATCGGCAGAGGGGAGGAGGAAGAGGCTTCGCGCGTATCCGCCGCCTGTATTTGGATGGCGCTCGGATCGGCCGCCGTCTATTCCCTCCTGTGTCTCACGGTCATGACGCCCCTGCTCCGGCTGCTGGGAACCAGCGACAATGTGCTTGAATACGCGAAGCAGTACATGTTCTGCGTGATCGTGCTGGGCGGGATCCCGGCCATCCTGAGCAATACCCTCTCCGCCATGCTGCGCAGCATCGGGCTGTCGTCGAAGGCGTCCTTCGGGCTCAGTATGGGAGGACTGCTCAACATCGCGCTGGATCCCCTGTTCATGTTCGTGATCCTTCCGGACGGGTATCAGGTCATGGGCGCGGGCCTTGCCACCATGCTCAGCAACACGGCCGCCGTGATTTACTTCCTCGTCACCTACCGGAAAGCCTCCGAAAGCACAATCCTGCGGATGCGGATGAACGGGAGAGCGCCCTCCCGGCAGTCCTTTGCGTCGATTTTCAGCGTGGGGATCCCCGCGGCCGTGGCGGTCTTTTTGTTCGATATGTGCAATATCGTCATCAACCGGCTCTCCTCCGGTCACGGCGACATTCAGCTGGCGGCCGTCGGGATCGTGCTCAAGGCGGAGCGTCTGCCTCTGAACATCGGCGTCGGGATCTGCCTCGGCATGGTGCCGCTCTTGGCCTACAACTACTCCTCCGGCAACCGGGAGCGGATGGACGCGGTGTTCCGGTTCGGGCGGGGCGTCGGGCTCACGATCGGCCTTGTCAGCGTCGCCCTTTATTGGTTCTTCGCTCCGACGATCATGCGGATCTTCATCGAGGACGCGGGGACGGTGGAATTCGGGACGCAGTTTCTCCGGGCGCGCTGCTTTGCGACTCCGCTCATGTTCCTGTGTTTCAGTATGGTTCACTTCGTGCAGGCCATCGGACGCGGACGGGAGTCCTTCCTCCTGGCCGTGGTCCGGCAGCTCGTCTTCAATATTCCGCTGCTGTTCCTCATGAACCGTCTCTTCGGCATGACGGGGATCGTCTGGACCCAGGCTCTGGCGGATCTCTGCACGGTGATCGTGTCGTATGCGGTGTACGCCCGGATCCGGAAAAAGGAAGGATGGCCTGTTGGGATATGAGCGCAGAAAAAAGCGCATTTTGCTCCTTTGATGTCGTTCGTTTTATCGCTCGTTTTTGAAAAAGCAAGCGATAAAAAAGCAAGCGATAAAGATTCACGAACAGCTCTGCGTTTCTCTTCTTCATCCCCGGCCGGAGACGACACGAAAAAACTCCCCCCGGAGGGGAGGCGGGTGTTTGGGGAGAACCCATCGCGCGAAACGCGTCAGTCTTCCCCGCGCAGTTCGCGGACGATCTCGATCATGTTCAGGTAACCCTCGGCGGGTACGTAATCCGCGATGGAGTTCCCCGTGCTGAAAGCGAAACCGCCGTGTCCGCGGCATTTCCGCACCACGTCGCCGATATACTCTTCCATCTGCCGGCGATCCAGCTCGCACAGGCAGTTCATGTCAATACCGCCGAAATTCCCGATCCTTGTGCCGTACCTCTCCACCCAAACGGGGAAAGGCGCGATCTTGTCCTCGTTCGAATGCTTCGCGTCGATGCCCGCGGCGATCAGATCGTCCATGACCTCGAAAATGTGGCCGCAGCTGTGGAGCAGAAACGGCTTTCCCGATGCGTGTACAAGATCGATGACCTTTTTGTACTGCGGAATCACATGCGTCCGGATATCGTCCGGCGTCAGGAGGGTTCCCGTCGCAAACCCGAGGTCGTCCCCGAACCGCAGGACACAGAAGAGATCGCCGTACTCCCTGAGGAAACGCGTCCAGATCGCGGAAATGACCCCGCCCACCGTCCGGAAGAGATCGGCGTACAGGTCGGGATCATCGTCCCGCATATAGCACAGGTTCATGTATCCTGTCAGATCCTGCACGCACTCAAACACGCCGTTCCCCACGCCTCCGACGGCTTTCATACCCGGGGGCAGGGATTCGCGCAGTGCTTCGAAGTAAGGACTGAACGCATTGAAATACATCTGGGGCAATTCCTTCCACGGATACCGGTCATAGTCCTCCCTCGTCCGGATCGCTCCTTCGACATGCCTCCCAAGCGCGCCTCCTCCCGGGAATATGGCTGTGACACAGCATTCATACGGCACGGCGTCGTACCCGTGATCCTTCAGAAATCCGGAATAAACACGGAAATACTCCTGTTTGTCGGCGGCGTCTCCGTCCCGGAGGAAGCCGAACTTTTTCCCGAGGATGGTCTCCATCACCGAGGTGGAAATGATGTGCTCATACAGCGGTACCTGCGCGCATTCGATGTTCCTTGCGGCATCGGCGAGCCTTCGGTAATCCGGTTCATAGGGCTTCATGACGGCTTCTCCTCCCATCACAGCGGACGGCGGTCTTTTTCCGGCCGGCACATCCGATCATTGCCGGTTTCAGTATAGCATATCGCTCCGGGTTTTTCAATAATCACGAAGCATCTTTGGAATCTCCGCAAATCTTTTTTACCGCGGAGCTTTTTCTTTTCTGCCGTTCAAAACACCATCGGGCTCTTTTCATCCTGGTCTCATGATGCACTCCGCCATGGGAGACTCGAAGTGAGGGTAAACTGTTGCCTTGCCTTTTCTGATTTCGACACGTCCGGGAGGATAATAGTTGTAGGGGACGCCGCCCCGGATTGATCTGTCCAGCTTCTTCCATTCCGCTTTGTGATTGAAATTCGTTCCGGCTCTTGATGTGAATACGGCAGGTGTGTCAGGACTGCCTTTGGCGTTGCAGTTGACGGAGCCTGTAATCAGCCACGGGTGCTCTGATTTCGTCTCAACGCACCGGAAAATGCCCTTTTTCATTCTGCCTCATTCTCCGCGGACAGCATGACGATCCGCAATTGCTTTGTTTTCGCGTAAAGGTGCCTTCCTTGCATTGATTTCAATAATGGCATCGATGTTGTCAAGAATGAATTGCTGCGCGTCAGTGTTATACACTGTCACGCGGTACGGACCGGCTTGGCCGAATCTTTCTTCTGAACTTATACCAATTATGTTTCCCTGCTCGGTAGGGATTTTGATCTTTTTTCCATCCCTGGTTTCCGTCTGGACAAGAAGCCCGCATTCCATGAGAAATGTGTTAATGCTCGCAGGCTTTAGATTAGCCATATCATTCCCCTCGACCAACTCATTGATCCTTTTGGTGATTTCGCTGACCGAGATCGGTGTGCTGGACAGACGGAAATTCTTCAACGTCTCATGAGAAATGGAAAACGTCTTTTTCTTTATATTTTCGGATTTCCCAATGTTTCCTCCGTTTTCTATCACCCTGCGGAGCACGTCGGAAACATAGAACAGACAGCGCGAGATCTTGACTTGGTTGATACAATCAGAATCAGATGCCGGCTGATTGGTCAGAGGGTTTATGCCATTTGCTAACTTATCCAAATACGACTTGGCGTGCTGCATTATTTCAAGTTCTGTCATACCGTCCTCCTGATTACCCCACCACCAACTTATTCGTCTTCTTCAAATACTTCGCCGGGATCGGCGCATCGAGCTTCCATGTGATATTCATAGGCTTTGACCCCTCATGCTTCACATAGCTCGCCGTGCCAAGGTAGGTATAAGCCTCCGCGCCTCCCGTGATCCGATCCTCCTTGAATTCCCGCACAAACAGCAGTACGCGGCTCCCCCGCTCCTTGTGGTGAATATAACGCTGACCTGTCGGGGAGTATTCGGCAGTCGTGCTTTGACTCTGCATGTGAAACAGCCATTCATTGATGGAATAGTCGTTGTACATCGTTGTCGGAGAATAGTCCTTGTCGGCTTTATTCAGCGTAATGAAGAACACATCCAGATTCTGATCCGGAAGCAACTTCACACCTTCGCGCACGGTGGAGGGCTTCAGAAAGTCCAGCGCTACCAGCAACTGATCTCGGGTATAGGTGCAGTAAAGGTCCAGGGGGCAGTCAAAGCCGACATTCACTGGCGCGTTGATGAAATCGATCCGGTCAAACCGGTATTTGAGGAGCTCGATCAGCTCACCCAGCAGTACCGGCCTGTCCGCGAGCGCATAAAGGACACCAGCATGTCAATCCGGTTGCAGGACACAATTTCCTTTTTGAATTCCGTGTACATCTGCGGCTCATGGATCGCGCCGGTGAAGAGGCTGGACTGTGCGATGGACGTTTCCGGACGGACAACCTGTGCCTTTTCATCCACAGCCCAGATGGTATTCTTCCGGTCAAAAAGAGCAAGAAGCTGTTCCGCCCGCTCCGCAACGGAAAGCGTGTCAAAATCAGCTTCTTTTGTTTCTGCCATAATGGTGGTGATGATCTGATTTGTCAGCGCGACCTGCGCGTTCAGATCCCCGCCGTTGTCGCGGAGATTGTCCAGCCCGCGCTCTACTACCTCGGCCACATAATTTGCCAGCACTTTGGACGCTTCGGCAGTATCAATAGGCGCAGTCTGACTGAGCTTGTCCGTGGAGGAAAGCTCTTTGTCCAGGCCTTTATTGATGACTTGCTCATATAGTCCGTCGTGCAGCATTCGAATGTTCCTGCCTTCATATATTATCAGCGATGACCTCTCGAGCTACAGAGGAGGATTCGCTGCCTTTTTATGATTATGTTTATTATATCACTTCATCCATGAAAAAGCAACGTCGGCAATGGAAAATCGAATCGCTCTGATGCATGAAATAAATATGGCATGAGCTTCGACAGACATCTATTCGCATATCGACAGCACCAGCAAACTGGAATCCGCCGCCACAATCGGACGAGCGCTCGGCGGTGACGACTGACTGCGTACCTGAGAAAAATATGAATCCTTCGGTGTGTCCCTGCGCGTTTCGGCAAATCAAACCGAAGGAGAATCCTCATGACCACCGAACAAAAAACAAACGGCCTCCGCCGTCTGCTCCGCGACTGCCCCGAAGTCCTCACACCGATTCAGGCAGCGCGCTGGACGCACCAGAGCAAGAACACCGTCTATGCGCTGATCCATTCCGGTGCGCTTCCGGCCTATCCCTACCGCGGCGGATTCCTCATCAGCAAGTCCGATCTGATCGACTACCTCGCCGCGCACACCGACGACAAACCCGCATGGCAGGATCGGTTCGGGAAAGATCGCCATGAGCAGTGAGAAGCTCCTCAGCGCGGAGCAGACGCGAAAGCTCCTGCATATCAGCAAACGCAAATGCGCGTACCTCCTGGAACATCGGATCATCCCGTGCGAGATCACCGACAGGAAAACGCATCGGTATCTCGTGCGGGAGGAAGATGTCCTCGCCTACGCGGAACGCGCCGACGAAATCATTCTGCCGCCCGTCTTCTCCTCTGCCTCCGGAAAGTCTCATCGGAAGGAACCCGATCCGCGTATCGGAAAATCTGACTTCCTGCAGATCTGGGCAAAGGAACCCGACGCACTCACTCCCGCCGACGTGCAGAGGCTGACCGGGTACACCGGCTCAACGGTTCGGCAGTGGATCCGAAAAGGAAAACTCCGCTCGGTCACCGTGCAGGGCAGAAGCCTTGTCGCAAAGGAATGGCTGGCGGAGTTCATGGCGGGGGACGGTATGCGGATTTGGCAGAAGAGTGAGGTGCATCGGCATTTCCTGAAAAGGTTCTGCGGATGACGTGATCAAATGAGCCTGGTTCGAGGATTGATCAATACCACAAGTGCTTACTTTTTCATATCACAATCTTTATACAATCCGAGATTATTGTGCTTCTGCCCTCCATATGAGACAAATTCTTCTTGCCGCTTGATCGCACCGCACTTCTCACACTTTACCCATCTTTTATCATATCGGTCGCGTATGATCCAATCCTGCTGTGTAAATAAATCTTTTACATCTTCATATCCATTTTCATATTGTTCTTTTCTTTTATCCTTCTTTGGTTTTTGTGTAGTATCGCGTTTTCGATCAGTTGTCCTTTTTACCCTGAAACGCAGGGCTGACGGACACGCTTTTGCTTTGTGTACGACCCACTCAAAAGATGTATAAATGACGCTTCCAGCATTACCTTCTTTCCACCGCTCCCACAGGACACGCTTCCATGCAATTCCCGCAGTGCAGACAATGCTCCTGTTCGATCACATGAGGTATGCTATCCGTCTCGATGCAGCTTTGAGGACAGACTGCGGCACAGCTTCCGCAGCCGATGCAGGCGTCCGTAATGAAGTATCCTTCCGGGTTCTCCGATGCTCCGCCGAAGGTAAAAGAGGCACGTTCAATCGGCTTTTTCGAGAGGTCAAACCATTCACCCGTGCCCTCATAGATTTGAAAAGCAGTCAGCGCCTGCATAGATTCATCGGTC
>CACZNC010000090.1 GCA_902782445.1 uncultured Ruminococcus sp. | reverse complement strand
GTCATGTTTGGATAAATGGTATTCCCACCCCGTCGTTCGCATTCTACGGAGAGCGATCAAAACCCATGAAGACAGCTTTATAGAAGGAATATAGTATGACATAGAGAGAAACAGCGTATCCATGAAAGGAGAACGAATAAAATGAAAAAACGATTCCTCGCCGCTCTGACAGCGATCCTCCTCCTTTCGGCATCCTGCTCGAACGGGTCCGGAGACGCCGCAGATCCCTCGGAAGCCCTCACTTCCCCGACAGGACAGACACCCACCGCGGATCTTGTGGCGGAAACGGAACCCGAGATCACGGACGGCCTTCCGGAGGCGGATTACGAAGGCGCGGATATCACGATCTGGGGGGATACGGCTGAATACGATGTCTTCTATGACGCCGATCTGACCGGCGACGTGGTGAACGACGCGATCTTCAACCGGAACAGCGCCGTTTCCGACCGCTTCAACGTCCGCCTGACGTACAATCTGGACGCTTCAAAATGGCGGAATCAGCAGGAGCTGATCAACACCGTCACGTCCGGCTCGGGGGCTTACGACCTGGCCCTGGGCGTCTGCTGCTATCTCAGTACCTCCGCGCTCGCGGGATGTTTCCGCAATCTGAACAAGATGGATCATATCGATCTGGAAAGACCGTGGTACATGCAGTTCGTCAACGACAACATCCAGATCGGAGACAAGCTGATGTTCGCCGCCGGGTTCTTTGACATGCCTTCCATGGCCCGGACCCTCGTCACCTTTTATTCCGCGGATCTGGCGGAGCAGTACGGCATCGGGAATCTGTACGACACGGTGGGGGAGGGCAAGTGGACCTTCGACTATATGATGCAGGTCTCCGAAGCGGTCCTCAGTGACCTCGACGGCAACGGGCAGTACGACGAGAAAGACCAGTACGGGATCGCCTCCCAGTGGGACTGCATCGGCTTTCTGTATCCGTCCTGCGGCTATTCTTATGTGTCCGTCGGAGAGGACGGAAGCCTTGCCGCCACCGTCCCGACGGAAGCCGTGTACGAGGACAACGCGCTGCTGTACAAGCTGCTCTACAACGCCGATTACTATTACAGCGGATACGACAAGGGCGGCCCGCACAATTACGACAACATGAGGATCACCTTCACCTCCGGCCGCGCCCTGTTCTTCCTCAACCAGCTGTTTTACGCGCAGAAAGACGATATGCGGGAGATGGGATCCTACGGCGTCCTGACTCCGCCGAAATTCCGCGAGGAGCAGGAGAGGTACGGATCCGTCTCCTCCGTCTTCGTCACGGGGATTCCGATCGACGCGCCTGATTCCGACCGCAGCGCCGTCCTGATGGAAGCGCTGGAATTCCAGTCGTGGAAGGAAGTCAAACCCGCGTACTACGACATTGCCCTGTCCCAGAAATATGTCAACGATCCGGAGTCCGCCGAGATGCTGGACATCGTCTTCGACAACGTTCACTGCGATTTCTCCTATGTATACTCCGGCGCGCTGAACAGCACGGACTTCTCGCTCTCGGTGGGGCTGTACGAAAACTACGCCTCCTGGTATGAGAAGCAGAACAAGGCGATGAACAAAATGCTCGGCAAGATGATGGACAAGGTCGCAAAGCTCGGAGACTGACCGCGTGCGCGTTTCATTCAGACAACCACAAACCAACGACGAAAAGGAGTACGTCATGCCCATCTGCATCAAAGCGATATCCGCAATGGAAAAATGCTTCATGGACGAGGAGATCGGGGCGAAGCGGGGGATCACCCGCGGGGAAGCGCTTCGGGGGGAGGAATTCTCCTTCGAGGTCGCATACACCTCCGACGATCCCGCCCACCATCCGAAGGCCGTCCGCCGTCTGGACGTCGTCTCTCCTTTGAAGGACTTCATCACCGTCCGCGCCGTCGAACAGGTCCCCGTGCGGCTGCCCTGCTACCGGTGGGCCGACGACTACTACCTCCGCAAGACCCCCGGATTCTACCCGGATCTTCTGGCTCCGCTGAATCCGAAAAACGAGGTCCTCGTGACTTACGGCGAGCTCAAGGCCCTCTGGGTCACGGTGAAGGTCCCGGCGGACTGCGGGGCGGGGGATTATCCCATTTCCGTCCGGCTGGAGGTCCCGGGGCAGGAGGATGGGGCGGTGTCTGCCGATATCACCCTTCACGTCATTCCGGCAGAGCTCCCGCGGCAGAAAATGACCGTGACCCAATGGTTCCACTGCGACTGCCTCGCCAACTACTACGATCTCGATACCTTTTCCCCGAAGCACTTCGCAGCCATCGCCCGGTTCATGAAGACGGCGGTGGAGAACGGGATCAACGCGATCCTCATGCCGGTGTTCACGCCTCCGCTGGATACGGCGGTCGGAGGGGAGCGGCGCACCACCCAGCTCGTGGATGTCGAGAAAACGGCCGAGGGCTGGAAATTCGGCTTCTCGAAGGTCGAACAGTGGGTGGCCGTCGCAAAATCCGTCGGCGTGGAGTACTACGAGATCTCCCATTTCTACACCCAGTGGGGAGCGAAGCACGCGCCGAAGGTCATGGGATGGGAGAATGGTGAATACAAGCGGTTCTTCGGCTGGGACACGGACGCGACTTCCCCCGAATACCGCGGCTTCCTCCGGGCGTTCATCCCCGCGTTCCTCGAAAAGATGGAGGAGCTCGGCGTCGCGGACCGGTGCCTCTTCCATATCTCGGACGAGCCCCATCTCGATCACCTCGAATCCTACCGGGCGGCGCGGGAGCAGATCTCCGACCTTCTCGAAGGGCATCCGATCATCGACGCGCTTTCCTCCTTCGAATTCTACCAGACCGGGGCCTGCACCAATCCGATCCCCGGGAACAACCATCTGGATCCCTTCCTCGAGGCGGGCGTCCCGGGGCTCTGGACCTACTACTGCTGCAGCCAGGGCGTCGACGTCTCCAACCGCTTCGTCGCCATGCCGATGGAACGCACCCGTGTGATCGGGACCCAGTTCTGGAAATACAATATCGCCGGATTTTTGCAGTGGGGCTACAATTTCTACAGTTCCCAGTATTCGGTCCGGCCCATCGACCCGTATCAGGTGACGGACGGCGAATACTTCTTCCCGGCGGGCGACGGATTCTCGGTCTACCCCGGTCCCGGCGGCGAACCCTACGAGACCATGCATCTGAAGGCCTTCACGATGGCTCTCGCCGACCGCCGCGCGATGGATCTGGCCGAAGAGCTCGCGGGCCGGGAAGCCGTTCTCGAAGCGCTGGAAGCGGAGGGCGAGGTCACGTTCTCGAAGTACCCCCACAGCGCGGAATGGCTCGAAGGCGTGAGGGCGAAGGTCAACGCGCTGATCGAAAAGGCCCTGGGGGAGTGAGAAGCTGACTTCCCGGCGCTCCCGACGGGCCTTTCGGATCCCTGCGTCTTCTTTGCAGGAAATTCCAGTTTTTTCATGTGTCGGCAGAGGCATTGCATGAATACCGCCATGGGATCCATGAGCCTTTTCCGGCAAGAATGAGATTCACCGTTTCACATCAACAGACAGTATGTCTGCACAGGAAAGGAACAGATCATGAACAAGATCACCGTCAAGGGAAAGGAATTTACCGCGGCGAGAGTGACCGCAGGCGACAGCGCGCCGGAAACCTACGCATCCGCCGAGATAAAGAAGTATCTGGAAAAACTCGGGATCCCCGAAGGTGACGGAGCGGAGATCACGATCCGGATCGACAACTCGATCGGCCGGGACGGATACGCCGTGACAGCCGGAGAGGACGGACAAATCGTAATCCGCGGAGGCAACGGCCGGGGCGCGATCTACGGCGTCTACGCGCTTCTCGAACGGTGTGCCGGCGTCCGGTACTATATGCCCGGCGTCGAGAAGATCGGAAAGGACGGTCTCACGGTCGACTCCGACTTCTCCCATACCCCCATCTTTGAGATGCGTCAATCCGACTGGAAATGCGGCAACGGCTCCCCGGACTGGTGCGTGAAGAACGGCATCAACCAGCGCGAACTGCCGAAGGAGATGGGCGGACACATCAAATACGGCGGATTCGTCCACACCATCGGGGGCCTTGCGGGAGTTCCGTGGGACAAGCAGCCCTGTCTCAGCGATCCGGCAGTCCTCGAAAAGACGATCGCCGGGGTCCGCGCCATCCTCGAAAAGGATCCCGACGTCAAGATCGTCTCCGTCTCCCAGAACGACAACCAGAATTACTGCACCTGCGAGAAGTGCCGCGCCGTGGACGAGGAGGAGGGGAGCCACGCCGGAACGCTGCTCCGTTTTGTCAACGCCGTCGCCGCCGACATCGCCGAGGATTATCCGGACGTCGTGATCGACACGCTGGCGTATCAGTACACCCGGAAAGCTCCGAAAATCACGAAACCCCTTCCCAATGTCTGCATCCGGCTCTGCTCCATCGAATGCTGCTTCAGCCACCCGCTGGACGATCCGTCCTGCTCGGTGAACGCGGCCTTCTGCCGGGATATTCTGGAATGGAACAGGATCTGCGACCGGATCTACATCTGGGATTATGTGACCTGTTTCCCCCATTACATTCCCACATTCCCGAACTTCGGCGTTCTGCGGAAGAATATGCGGTTCTTTGCGGAGCACGGCGTGAAGGGGATGTATCCCGAGGGCAACTACCAGTCCGTCCGGTCAGGGGAATTCGGGGAACTGCGGTGTTATCTGCTGGCAAAGCTGATGATGGATCCCATGATGAGCGAGACGGACTATCTCGGTCACATGGACGATTTCCTCGAGGGCTATTACGGGGCAGGATGGCGGTATATCCGTTCCTATATCGACTGGACCACGGCGGAAGCCTCCGGATGGCACATGAACATCTGGAATCCGCCCTTTGAAACGATTTCCCGGGAGAAATACGCCGCTATGGAGGAGACCTTTGATCTGTGGTGGGACAGGGCGGAAGAACTGGCCGGGGACCGGATCGAAGCGGTGAAGCGTTCGCGCCTCCAGTGGAGATATATCAAGCTGATGCTCCATCCGGACGCGGAAACCGGAAAAGCCTTCTTCGAGGAAGTGAAAGAAAAGCAGATCCGCTGGAGAGAAGGCCAGGAACTGCCGGAGAATCCCGATTTTGCGAAATCCCCCGAAACATGGTGGTGATACGAAGGGAAAAGAAAATCCGCAGCCGCTCGGAGCATGATCCGGACGGCCCTGATTCCGTCTCTGCTGCCGGATCCGGGAGCGAGCTCCAGGACGATAACGGTTCTGTAACCGGCAGGAACGGAATTGAGATATGCATCGAGGGAGGCTTGAAAAGAGTCTCCCTTTATTATCCGGATTTGACAGCAATACCCAAAACGCCAGGACGCTGTTTCTATTATTTGCACTGCGGTACGCATCAATGTCAGACTTTGTTTGGAAACATAGAACATGATCGAATGATGGAAACGAAGCCGGGATACAGTGCTTTCATCTTGACAGAAGAAAATGCTGTGTGCTATAATGATAAAAAGGTTTCAGATTCCACGTCGTGGGGAGGGAGATATGAAACAGAAGGATTCCCGCAGCATTCTGACCGCGCCGTTATTGCTCTTCGCGGCAACGGTTCTCGCTGTGTTCTTCGTCTTAAAATTCATCGAGACCGGGCGGTATTACTGGCTCATTCCTTTTGCTCTTTCGCTGTTTTTCCTCTTCGGTGCGCTGATCTATGCGGCGATCACCCTGAAAGAGCGGAACGCGAAGGAAGTATTCTTCTCCCGCGACGATCTCGAGGGCAAAAGAAAGATCGGAGTCCTCTCCGGCATTGCCGCCGCCGCTGCCTTCATTTTGCTTTCGGGTAATCTGGCGGACACGGAGTACGACTATATCGTGAACGGCATCCGATTCGGAGACGCGTCGGAGAACTTCCTCGGCAAGATCGCGGGCGGGCTGATCTCCGGCGTGATCGTTTACCTGCTCGTCATGGGCATCGTCATCCTCGTCGTATTCCTTCATGACGCCGTGCAGATGCGGGCGAAAAAGACTGTCGCCCTTCTTCTCGCCGTCGTTGCGGCCCTGATCGGAGGCGTGTTCCTCGGGCGCGCGCTGTCGTCGGTTTCGATCCGCCGGTCCGTCATCCCGCAGGACGAATTTCTCGCCGATCCGAGCACCGTTCGGAAGGGGTCCCTCGTCGCGTTCGGATCCTATCCTCAGAACGGAGGAGACCCCGAACCGATCGTCTGGCGCGTCATCGAGAAGACGGACGGCGAACTGACGCTCATGAGCGAATACGGCATTGACGCGTCGTATTACGCCATGGAGGAAGGCCGGATATGCGCCTATCCGGACAGCGCGCTGAGGGCTTTCGTGACCGGTCCCTTCCTCTCCGCCGCATTCACCACGGAGGAACGCGCTCGTCTCCTGCCCCAGCCTGTCGGAGCGGACGAGGAGGATTTCGTCACCGTTTTGACGCTCTCACAGGCGGACAAGGTCTTTGGGGAGACCGCCGAGTGTCCGGCGACGGAAAACGTGAAGCGGCAGCTCTCCGTCAACGGAAGGGGGGACTGCGAGTTTTTCCTGCGTCCCGACGATCCGGATGATACGGATGTTTATTATTACCGCTTTATGGAACTGTACACCAAGCACACCAGGCAGATGAGCTTCTCCTTCGACATCTATCTCCGCGGGGTTCGGCCCGTGATCCGGATCGCGTCCGCCCCATAACCGACAGACCGACTCCGCCTGCGAACCCGTCCGTTTCGAGAACCTATCTTCATAACAGGGGGTGCCTGCTGATGAAAACCGTAAACAGACTTTGCCTGACGCTCGCATTGCTTCTCCTCCTTCTGCCCGGGTGCGCGAAAACCACCGGGGCGGAGAGAGAAGACGGTCTGAGATTTCTCAATCCCGGAGGAATGAAGGGATATCGGTTCTTGGAGTTCCTCGGGGAGGATGACGTCTGGGAAAACGGCGTCTGTGTCGCGTATCTGAACGATGTCACGGTGTCCGAACTGACGGTTCCGGCGTCCTATCAGGGCAGAACCGTGGTCGCGGCGGTCGGAGGCAGCAACGAGATCACCGATCTGAAACTCGAAGAGGGGATCCGGTTTCTTGAAAACATGGACCTCCGTTCGCTTAAATCCGTTGAGATCCCTTCTTCCGTCACCTTCATGAGCCGGGCATTTGACTTCTGCCAGGACCTGGAGGAGGTCGTCATTCCGGGTGACGTCGGGCGTATCGAACAATATTCGTTCTGGAAGTGCGAATCGCTGAAAAGCGTCGAATTTACGGGCAGGATCGGAACGGTTCAGGATTCCTTCCAGGAATGTCCCTCTTTATGTGAAGTCGTGTTTCACGACGATTTGGAGGAAATCTCGGGAGCTTCCTTTGCCGAATGCCCTGCTCTGAAAACGATCGAGCTGCCCGCGGATACCGCCGTATCGGACGATGCTTTCATGGGGCCGTTCGAATACGACCCGGCGTACAGCACGGAAGAGGTTTTATCGTATGCCGGCGGATTTGACACAGAGCCCCTGCTCGCCTTCGCGCGTTCCGTTCTGGGAACCGAATTCAGCCCGGAGAAGAAAATCTACCGGAACAATGCCGCTGAGTTCGCGGACAGGCTCAACGGCCCCTTTGTCGCTGCGGACCGGTGCCCGGACTGCCATTACTTGGAGTATTCGGTAAACACCCTGCCGCAGAACGCGGAGGTGCACGCGATCGGCGTCAATGAGATCGACTTTTACTACCGCGGAACGGTTTATACCGATGAGAAAGCAGAGGCAGTGTCCGAAGGCCGTGCGCCGCTCTGCTGGTGTCTGTACGAGTACACGGGATATGCGGACGGTCCGGATTATACGCTCGGCAGCGATGTGACGGATTTTCTCGCTTACCGGGTCAGCCTATGGGAAATGGAAAGCGGGGATCTGATCGCGTGGTATGACGGCACAGCCGGAGACGCGCCGTTTTCCTATACCGTCGGGAAAGACGTCATCAATTTCTCGCTTTCTGTCGGTGACGGCGGGACGAAATACTTCTTCCGGAACGAAGACGGTTCCCAGCCGACGCCTCTCGGAGACATGGTGCGCGACCTGTACGGCCTGACGGCGAGAACCACCCAGACCGAGATTGTTCGCCGGGATGAGCCGTAAAAGCAGATAGAATTCGAAACGACGTCATCGGAACAACTGACCTCAACCCGTAATCTTCTCAACAGTTACGGACTATGCGGAACCGATCGCGGGTCTTACAAGAACACAACGTGCCAAAACGGTTGTCCTATAATGGTTTGCTCCTTTTCCACCTCTCACAGAAGTATCTGAACAGTTACAGCTTTAGCGGGATGTAGGCAGAGCCTCAGTTTTTCTGAACCTCAAGATCGGACATAACGGTCGGGAGCGCTTGTCGCTTTCTTTGGGGGATAATAACTCTCCGAGGCAGAACGTGGTGGGGAAAAAAGAGATGGGGGATCCTCTGAGAGCGGCTTTTTCCGGCGAAGCGTTTCCTTCTATTGACGGGAAAGGCAGGGAAATGATATAATAACAGCCGGTTAGAAATGACTCGGCGAACGTCCGCGGCCTGGAGTTCGCAGGAGAACACCATGAGAAGCGGTACCATAGGGATCCCGGAACACGGAAACACCAAAATGACAGCGTATCGGGGGACAGGCTGCCTTGCGTGCGAAGACACAGCGGCTTTGTTCATCGCGGCGGAAAAGACACTGAAAAAGGAACCGGAATAATCCGCCGGCGTTCTGCGTGAACCGGAACAGCCCGGCAGAGATAAGGAGATAGAGATGATCATTCATTTTGAGGAGCGCGGAAAAATCAGAGACATTCAATGCGGGACCTTTTCCGTTCCGTTTACGCCCGAAAAATACGGGTTCTTCGTCGAAAAGAACGGAAAAATCACGGATGCGGAACTGACGGAAAAGGACGGGGAGCTTTCGGAATACGCGGGCTCCATCGGAGACCTCGCGTTCGGCCTGCGGTACGAAATCTTCGATACGCATCTCTTCATTCATGTGCGGATCGAGAACAGAGGGGAAGATTTCGACGGGCGGATCGGATTTCATACCGGCCCGGATACCCTCATGAAAACCTACCCGCAGTGGCACGAGGTTTTCTTCCCGACGCTGCTCCGCTGCGAGAGAACGCATCTTTGGGGCTATTTCATGAATACGGCGGAAAACGCGCTGGCGATCGCGACGGATGGCCCCGCGGCGTCATGGGATCTGCGTTACAACGCGCTTTCCGAACGCATGGACGGCATCGTCGACGGCGGCCACCGGATCTATGGGGCGGACATTCTGTTCTACCAGAACACGATTCTGCCCGAACGCCATCCGCAGAATCTCCGCATCATGAAAGCCGGAGAGGTATACGAAAACCGGATCTTTCTGATTCCGGTGGAGAGAAAAGCGGATATCAAGCGGACCCTCAGCCGCATCGCCGGAATACCGGTGGTCGACGCCGTGAAGTACACGAAGGAACCGGGGGATCTGCCGGACGCGAAAGTCTTCTGTGATTCCGCGGCGGAAATGACCCTGATCCGCCCGGACGGGAGCGTGCAGGAAGATCTGTCCGCGCCGATGGAGGAGCCGGGGACGTATCTGTTGAAGGTCGAGGCGGCGAACGGGAAATCATGCGAGGCCTCCTTTTACGTCCGCAGGAGCTGGGACTTCTACCTGAAACAGGCTGCGCTGAACGCTCTCTCAAAGCCGCCGAAGGCCTCCACCCACAACGAGACTTTCGAGGGGTTGTATTCTGCTTTCCTCTACTATAAACACAGCCGGGACGAGGAATTTGGGAAAAAGGCATACGCGGCTTTCGAGGAGGCCATGCCGTATATGTTTGATATGGAGCGGTGTGTCCCCCTCACGATTCCGAATCGCATCCAGAACACCGCCTGCTTCATCAGCCTGCTGGTGGACGGATACGAGGCCGATCCCAAAAACCGTTTCTCCTATCTCGAAAAGGCCTCCCGCTTCGCGGAGTTCATCATGGGAAAACAGACGGAGGACGGCGCGTACCGGAACGGGAACACCCATTACACCTGCGTCATATACATCGCAAAATCCCTGCTGGAACTGGTCTTTGCGGAACGGAACTGCGGAAACGCGGAACTGATCGAAAAGAGCAGGATCCATTATGCCTCCGCGAAACGGGCCGTCGACGAGCTGGTGCGGAACCGGGACAACATCGAAACGGAAGGGGAGATCACCCTCGAGGACGGCATGATCGCCTGCTCCGCCTTGCAGATCGCCCTGTTCGCGCTGACCCTGCCGGAAGAGGAGAGGGCTCCTTATGTCGAGGCGGCGGAGTACATGATGAAGATCCACTCCTGCCTCGAACAGCAGTTGATCCCGGACTGCCGGTGCAGCGGGGCGTCCCTCCGCTACTGGGAATCCCAGTACGACGTGATGATCCGGGTCAATATGCTCAACAGTCCCCACGGCTGGACGAGCTTTACGGCCTACGGGAAGTACTATCTGTATCTTCTGACGGGAAAACGCGAATATCTCGTCAGCCTCGAAAACGTGATCGGGAGCTGCATGCAGCTGATCGACGGGACGGGTGAATTGCGCTGGAGTTTCTGCAGTCAGCCCTACATCCGGGGCATGGCGTTCGTGCCGGACTATGATCACGAGGTGAAGGACGGTTACCGTTTCGTTGAAGCGAAGGAAAAGGCATACCGGGGCAAATACGAGATCAGAGAATTCAGCGAACAGTACATCGACATGATCTCCGGCTGGTTCCGCGTCGGCGCGCAGAAGGTGGTCGGCGGATATGAGTTCTGCCCGCTGTTCATGGACGGCTATATCGACACCGAGGCGGACAGTCAGGGCGGCTGCTGCGACAACGACGTGCACGAGGTTTTCAAGTGCATGGAGGAAACGGTTTACGGGAAAGCTTTCGTTCACGAGGAAGAGGACGGTTCGATGCTGGCTTACGGCTGCCGGGTCAGCGCAAAGGACGGCGTTTTGTCCGTTGATTGCGAGGCGGGAGTCGGCGTCATCGTGTACAGTCTGAAAAACGAATGGTCCGTCGCCGGTACGGACCGGAAAATCAGCGGGGTCGGGCAGCTGCTCGGCTTCCGTTCGTGAAAACATGATCGCTTTCCATCGGAACGAACGAAACGGTGACGGGAGAAGAAAAGAGATTGACGGAGATATGCGGAACGGCTGCCTTCTATGAGATGAGGGGGGATGCCTCAAACCGTTCCTCACGTGATGAAGAGCAGATCGCCTATTTGATAAAAATGTGAAAATCAACTTCCAACTTGATGCGAAATGCACAAAACGATAACATTCGATTTGTCCAATAAGCATATAAAACGGACTGTAATGCTGTCAAAACCGTCAAAACGGAGAATCCGTCCGTTTTCTATTGACAAGACAATAAATCGCACTATAATATCGTTCGATGGAAGAAAAAAGCCCGCTCAACGTCATGCCGGAGGGTGAACGCGACAGGGTGTTCCATCGCATCTTTGCCCTAAGGAGGGTTTCGCAATGATCTGCAACAACAAGTACATGTACAAAGTCGAACTGGTGACATCCGCCGATGTTCTGGAATTTGTCCGGATCGCGACGAAGTGCTCCTACCCCGTATGGGTGGTCAACGGAAGCCGCCGATTGAACGCGAAGAGCATTCTCGGCGTCACAATGGCCCGCATCTCGTGGGATGAAATCTATGTTGAAGCCGAATTCAACTGCTATTTTGAATTCGAGAAGTTTATCAGGTAAGTCCGTATACGCCGACATGAGTCGGAAATAACAAAGATGAATATTTCGCGCCTCGATGGGGCAGTACCTGGGCATTCCGTGAAAAGATTGTGCAATCCGCCCTCTTGACAGAATCAGCCGGACGGTATATAATGCAGACGTGAAAGGCAACGGCGTCTTTGCAGGGGAGGATTCTTCTCTGCGGAGGCGCTGCTTTATTTCGGACAGGTTTGATTTTGCAGATTCCAGAAGGCAACGGCGTCTTTCCCGGAATCCCGGGCGGAGGTGTCGTTGCCTTTTTCGATTTCAATTACCTGACAGCCTGCCCGTTTCATACTATTCTCGCTCTAAAAAGCTAACTATATGGGTTTTGATCGCTCTCCGTAGAGTGCGAACAATCTATGATTGTGAGCTCACGAATGATAACT
>CACZNC010000089.1 GCA_902782445.1 uncultured Ruminococcus sp. | reverse complement strand
ATCCCTGTCCTTGTCGCTGAGCTCGATCACATATTTGAACGACGGCATATGATCCCTCCCTATCATCGTTTGGGATCATTATAGCACATCTATCCGAATCACGCAAGATTAAGTTTTAACAGAACACTAGCCGCCAGCAACTTCCTCACTCCTAACTCCTCACTCCTAACTTCCTCTTATCCTTCTCCCTGATACGCCGCGATCAGCTTCGCCAGCTTCTTGTTCGCGGGTTTCAGTCTGGTCTGGAAGCCGGAGGCCGTGACGTCGGAGCCCTGCGTGATGGAGTCGCCGACGGGATTCCACGTGATCCCGGCGAGGTAGGACGCGTCGCCGAAGCCCAGCTCGTAGGCGAATTCGAAGGGCGCGGAGATCCCCTTCACCACGATGTCCAGCATGTCCGCCGACGTCCGGTCCTGGGCGTACTTGTTTTTCAGGGCGACTTCATAGTAGTCGTTCAGAAGATAGGCGTGGGCGTGGGTCGCCATGACCTGGATCACCGCCGAGACCGCAGAGGCCGCCTCTCCCGCCGCCGTGGAGGGGACCGCGCCCATCTCCGCCGTGTCGTGGACGAGGGTCCTGTAGTCCGCCTGGGATTCGTCGAGCTTCGGATAGGGCACGACGCCCATGCCGTCAAAATCGCGGATGGAGGCCTGCTCGATGTCGCCCACTTTCTGGAACATCGTGAACATCGACTGGCCGTCCACGAACTTTTTCAGGCTCTCCGCCACCGAGGAGGTCTTGTACATCCCGACGGACTGGTCCAGGGCGATCAGCTTTTCCGCCGCGGTGCTCATGCGGGCCACGTTCGCCTCGTTCAGATAGGGCATCCCGTCCGCGTCGAAGTCCACCACGTGGGAGTCTGTCGAGTAGTAGAAGGAGTAATAGGGCGCGCTCCAGCCCTTCGAATGCCCGGAGAGCCCGTAGCGGTCCTCGTCGTCCGCCTGGCTGTCGCCGTTGGTGTCGGAATAGGCCGATTCCACGAGCCCGTTGAACCGGTCGAGGGTCCAGCTGCCGTCCTTCACCATGTCATAGACCGAATCCGGCGAGCCCGTCACGTCCTGGCAGATGTGCTTGTTCAGATAGAGCACGTGGGCCGCGCGGAGGGTGTCGATGAAGTAGTCCCCCGTCATCAGATACCGCTGGGCGCCGAGGGAGAGGTTTTTCATGTATTCCGCGTAGAAGGCCCCGGAATCGAAGTCGAAACGGTACTCCGTGAAATTCGCCTTGTCCGCCAGATCCAGCAGATAGGCGTTCATCGCGCAGTAGAGCAGGCCCAGCTGGTCGTTCACGTAGCAGTCCACCCCCGTGTCGCCGGCGATCACCTGCTGGGCGATGTGGGGCTGCACCTGATCGTAGTTCAGATCCAGCGGGACGTAGTTCAGCTTGCAGGAAAGGAGCTCTTCCACCCTGAGGTTCCGCTCGTACACGTTGTCCTGCACGCTCTCGCCGGTCAGAGCCTCCGGTCCCGCGATGTAGGGATAGGAGGAGGGCATACCGCCGCCGTTCTCCGAAATGTTCGAGCTCACGGAGATCGTCACCGTCCGGCCGCCGAGGTCGATGGACTTGTAGGGCGCGAGGACGTCCGCCTCGGTTTCCGCCCCGTCGCCGCCTTCGGATCTGCTTCCGTCCGCCGCGGGATTTTCGGACGTGACGGCGCCGGGATCCGCGGGTCCGGTTTCGCCGCAGGCCGCGAGACAGGAGAGCATCGCCGCCGCAAGAAGAACCGAGAGAATCTTTCTGAATGTCATGGGTTTCCTCCTTCCGCGCGGCCGGGGATGAAGGGAAAAACCGTTCCGGCTCCGCGCTTCTGCCCCTATTATATCAGCATCGGGGGAAAAAGTCAACGCGGGATTTTCCGGGGCGGGCGGATTTCACAGAAAGCGATATTCCTCCGCAAAACGATTTTTACACAATGGCTCTTGACAGCCCCGGCCCCGGATGATATACTTTTGAAAGAACAACAAATCCCGACAGGAAAGAACGAAAGAGAAGGATATGGCGCTTTTTTTTGACGAACTGAAACTTTACGATCCCGAGGTATTCGCGGCCTGCGAGGACGAGCTCGGACGCCAGCGGCACAACATCGAACTGATCGCTTCGGAAAACATCGTGTCCCGCGCCGTTCTGCTGGCGGCCGGAGGCGTGCTCACCAACAAATACGCCGAGGGCTATCCCGGAAAACGGTATTACGGCGGATGCCAGTATGTGGACGTCGTCGAGGATCTCGCCAGAGAGCGCGCGAAAAAGCTCTTCGGAGCGGACCACGCCAACGTCCAGCCCCACAGCGGAGCCAACGCGAACCTCGCCGTCTTCTACGCCCTTCTCGAACCCGGGGACACCGTGCTCGGCATGAACCTCTCCGAGGGCGGCCACCTCTCCCACGGCTCCCCCGTCAATATCTCCGGCAAGTATTTCCACGTCGTTCCCTACGGCGTCGACCCCGTCACCGAGCGCATCGACTACGACAAAATGGCCGGGCTCGCCCGGGAAAACAAGCCGAAGCTCATCGTCGTCGGAGCCAGCGCCTATTCGCGGATCATCGACTTCGCGCGCTGCCGTCAGATCGCGGACGAGGTGGGGGCGTACCTCATGGTCGACATGGCCCATATCGCGGGACTCGTCGCGGCGGGCGTCCATCCCTCCCCCGTCCCCTACGCCGACGTCGTCACCACCACCACCCACAAGACCCTCAGAGGTCCCCGGGGCGGCCTGATCCTCTGCCGGGAGGAGTACGCCAAGGCGATAGACAAAGCCGTCTTCCCCGGAACCCAGGGCGGCCCCCTCATGCACATCATCGCCGCGAAGGCCGTGGCGTTCGGAGAGGCCCTCACCGACGACTTCAAAGCCTACGCAGAAAAGATCGTCTCCAACGCGAAGGTCCTCAGCGAAGAACTTACGAAGAACGAAGTCGACCTCGTCTCCGGCGGCACGGACAACCACCTCATGCTGCTCAAGCTCACGAAGGAGGGCGTCACCGGAAAGGACCTCGAAAAGCGGCTCGACGAGGTGCACATCACCGCCAACAAGAACACCATCCCCGGCGAACCTCTCAGCCCCTTCGTCACAAGCGGTCTCCGGATCGGCACCCCCGCCGTCACCACGAGAGGCTTCGGCGAGGAGGAGATGAAGAAGATCGCCCGCTGGATCACCGACGCCATCCGGGACTTCGACGCGAAGAAGGAACAGATCGCCGAAGAGGTCGCCGAGGTCTGCGAAAAATACCCGATTTACAACTGAGCAATGCGTCGTTGAGACCTGTCCGAATCCGCTTTTCTGTGTCATTCTGAGGAGCCCGCGACGAAGAATCTCCGCACATGAAGGATGGGTTGGCCTTGAAGCCGGGAGAATCTTCGCTGACAGCACAACTGCGTTGGTGCGCACGACCGCGTCGGTGCGCACGACTGCGTCGGTGCGTCAGAATGACAACGCAGAGGAGGACTGCGGCATACGGCGGTCTGAATTTTGAGGACTCCGCACCGTTTTCCCTTCAAATCCCCATAACCGTCCGCGTTCAAAAGCCCGGACGGTTTTTTCGTCCCCGGATTTTCCACGGATACCGGGAACTTTTTCATCTTTTCCGCCGTCTAATGAATAGAAATGCAAAAAACGGAGGAAAACGCCGTGAAACCGCGAACCGCGCCCCCGATTGCCCTCCTTCCGCTCCTCGCCGCCCTTTTTCTGATCCTTTCCGCCTGCGCCGCGGACCGGGAACCTGCCGAACCCGCGGGGATCGTACCGTCCGGGAAGCCCGCAGAACAGATCGGGCCCCTGGAAGCGTGGGACGTCCTGAGTACCTGCTTTGGGGTCAGAGAAGGCGGGGGGACCGAATATCCCCCGGACTACGCGGGCGCTTGGATCGACGGGGACGAGCTTCACGTCGCCCTGGTCCCGGAGGCGGAAAACGGACCCGACTATGACTCCCTCCTCGCCGGATTTGGCTGCGTGGTGTTCGAGGAGGCGAAATACCCCCTGAACGACCTGCTTGCCCTCGGGAACCGGGTCTTCCGGAGACTGGGCGAAACCTGCCGGGTCTATGTGATCGGCCCGGACGAGCGGGAAAACCTCCTCCGCCTCGGCGCGGACAGAAGCGAGGACAAGGACGCGCTCTATGAAAAGATCGACGGGATCTTGAGTGAGGAGGGCCTGCGGACGGGCGTCTTCGAAGGGATCCGGGCAGGGGATCTGTTCGTCGTGGAGGACGCGGAGCCGATCCGGGCGGAATAAAGGGGGCCGCCCTTGTATGATTTGTTTCATTTTCTTTACATTTTTCCCCCTCCCGTTGCAATGGGGGCGGGAATCCTGTATAATGTAACCGGAAAAATCTGCCTCCGCGGCGGATCTTTGCCGGACGGGCAGAAAATCAGAGATCAGAGAGACGACCGGAACACCGGGACGAAGGGAGAGAAGATGGCGAAAAAGAGAGGATTCAGACTGCTTTCCGCGCTTCTTGCGGCGTTTTTGCTCTGCGGGTGCAGCCTTTTCGCAAAGGACGGGGACAAATCCGGGCAGGAAACGGAAGCCGCGGACTCCGGAACGGGCACGGAACCCGCCGCGTCGGCCGATCCGGGAACTCTCCCCTTCGATCCGACCGGCTCCGGAACGACCGGCTCCGATCAGACCACCCCTGACGCCGGACAGACGGACCCCGGGATCCAGATCCCCGATCCGAACGCCGCCGGGCAAAGTGCCGGGCAAACTGTCGGGACTCCCGATCCCCAGCCCCAGCCGGAACCCCAGCAGCAGATCTCCGAGCCCGCGCCGGATCCTGGGGACGGGAAGCATGTCACCTCGATCAAGCTCGATAAATACAAGGTCGTGGTTCAGGTGGGCCAGAGCGACATGCCCTGGGTGACGATGCTCCCGGAGACCGCCGAGAACAAGGCCGAGGTCTGGACCTCCAACAACACCGAGATCGCCACGGTCAACTCCTGGGGCAATATCACCGGGATGAACGAAGGGACCTGCCAGGTGACGGTCCGCTCCGCCGAAAACCCGGACGCGAAGGCCGTGGTGGACGTCACGGTGACGGCGAAGGAGAGCATTCCGGTGGAGCAGATCTCCCTCGACAAGAACGAGGTCACGGTCTGGGTCGGGCTCTCCGATATGCCCTGGGTGACGATGTATCCCACCACCGCCACGGACAAGGGCGAGATCTGGACCTCGGACGACACGGCCATCGCAACAGTCGGCAAGTACGGGCAGATCGTCGGCGTGGGCGTCGGGGTATGCACCGTCACCGTCCAGTCGAAGTCGAATCCCGAGGTGGAGGCGAAGGTGCAGGTCAAGGTCGTGCCCCGGCCGTCCTTCGCGGAAGCGACCTACGTCAACGGGATCCTGGTGGTCAACAAGACCTACGGACTGCCCGCGGGCTACGATCCGGGGGTGAATCCCGCCGCGAAGACCGCCCTCGACAAGATGATCGCCGCGGCGGAGGAGCAGGGGATCAAGCTCTGGGTGGAATCCGGCTACCGGTCCTTCGACTTGCAGATGACGATCTACAACAGCTACGTCGGACGGGAGGGACAGGCCGCCGCGGACCGCTATTCCGCGAGACCGGGCTTCTCCGAGCATCAGACGGGGCTCGCCTTCGACATGAACTCCTTCGACCAGGGCTTCGGCGACACGGCGGAGGGGATCTGGCTCAAGGAAAACTGCTGGGACTACGGGTTCATCATGCGCTATCCCCGGGAGAAGGAGGACATCACGGGCTTCATGTACGAGCCCTGGCACGTCCGGTTTGTCGGCGACGAGGTGGCGAAGATCCTGCAGGAAAGCGGTCAGGTGTTGGAGGAGTATCTCGAAATTACTTCCGCTTATGCGCAGTAAAGAGCGTTTGGGGCTGATTTGCGGGTGGTCTGCGGCGTATTGTGGTGCGTTGCGGGATTTGTGTTTTTCGGATGGGAGCGCTACGCTGGGATTTGGAAGACGCGCGGTTCCGTATCGAAAAACGCTTCTCCTTCCCCGCGCTTCCCGACAGATTCAGACATGACGAGCCTGAACGTGGAGCCAACCCCGCGCGGTCTCTAGCATTAGCCAGACGCACGAAAAGAATTGCTTAACGATATGCCAATGCGGTGGCCTTGCGGCAGCATTTCAGGCGCGCATTGAAAAGGCCGCGCGGACGGACAGGCGAAACCGTTTCCCCATCTTCGCGCACATGAGCGGATTCATCCGGAAGCGGACAGAATTGAATCATCAGAAACCGTCAGAGTGGAACTTGATGTTCTGCCCCGACGGTTTTTTGTGGAACAAGGCCCCGAGAACCAAAATGTTTCACGTGGAACACTCCCGAAAATCAAAATGCTTCACGTGAAACAATACCCCGAAACCCCTTGTCTCTCTTCCCCCGCGCGGGGACAGACAAACAGATCCCGACACCCGAAAACGCGACAACGCCGAATGCGCGCCTGAATCACTGCATGTTTCAGCTTCACGAACACAGACCGCGCGAGGTTGGCTCCATTCTCCGCTCGTCCTGCCTGAATCGGAAAGGCTGCGCGGGGGTCGCCCCATTCCCCGGCTGAAAGACCGCGCGTCCCTTGAATCCCAGCGAAGCGCTCCCGTCAAAAAACGCCAATCCAAAACCAAAACTGAATCCCGCCCCGAAACACCTCCCCGCCCGGATCAATGCAAAAAACATAGAATTTCTTTCATCCCCCCGCCGCGCGTAAAAAAATCTTCTCCCATCTTCGCCGTTCTTATTGATTTTGCACAGGGACTGTGATAAAATAGGGCAGAAGCACCGAGCGGGGAGTCGCTTCCGCGGTTTTCCCCCCTTCTGAACAAAAGGAGAGAGCACATGAAAATCACAGTCTGGAACGAATTCGCGCATGAGAAATCCGATCCTGCCGTCAAGGCGATCTACCCGGACGGCATCCATCAGGTTGTCGCGGGCTTCCTGCGCGAAGCGGGCTACGAGGTCCGCACCGCTACCCTGGACGACCCGGAATGCGGCCTGACCGACGAAGTCCTCGACGATACCGACGTCCTTTTCTGGTGGGGCCACATGCGCCACGGGGATGTGCCGGACGCCGTCGTCAGCCGGGTCTACCGTCACGTCATCGCCGGCATGGGCATGGTCGTCCTCCACTCCGGCCACGCCTCGAAGATCTTCCAGAAGCTCATGGGGACCCCGTCCGGCGAGCTGAAATGGCGCGAATCCGGCGACAAGGAGATCCTCTGGGTCATAGAGCAGGGGCATCCTATTACGCGCGGCATCGGCGAGAAGATCATCCTCGAGCATGAGGAGACCTACGGCGAGCACTTCCTCGTTCCCCAGCCGGACGAGCTCGTGTTCATCAGCTGGTTCACGGGCGGCGAAGTCTTCCGCTCCGGCTGCGTCTACAAGCGGGGCCGCGGGAAGATCTTCTATTTCCGTCCGGGTCACGAATCCGTCCCGACCTACCACAATCCCGACGTCCAGAAAGTGCTGGTGAACGCCGCGGCCTACGTGTACACCCCGAAGGCGGAGGCGCCTTATCAGTACGGATGGGTGAAGCCCACAGTTGAATAAAGGAGAACATCATGGAAAAAGTACGTTTCGGCGTTATCGGCATGGGCAACATGGGGTCCGGGCATGTCCAGAACCTCTTTGCCGGGAAGATCCCGGGCGCGGAGCTCACCGCCGTGTGCGACATCAAGCCCTCCCGCATCGAGTGGGCGAAGGGGATCTGCGGGGATTCCGTCGCGTATTTTGACGATTCCCGCGACCTCATCCGCAGCGGAAAGGTGGACGCGGTCCTCATCGCCACCCCCCACTATTTCCACCCCATCATCGGCATCGACGCCTTTGAGAACGGCCTGAACGTCCTGACGGAGAAGCCCGTCGGCGTCTACACGAAGAAGGTCGAGGAATTCATGGCGGCGGCGAAAAAGAGCGGCAAGACCTTCGGGATCATGTTCAACCAGCGCACCGACCACTTCTATCAGAAGATGCGCGAGATGGTGAAGGGCGGAGAACTCGGCGAACTGAAGCGCTGCGTCTGGATCATCACCGACTGGTACCGCACCCAGGCCTATTACAACAGCGGCGGATGGAGAGCCACCTGGGCGGGCGAGGGCGGCGGCGTCCTCATGAATCAGTGCCCCCACAACCTGGACCTGTGGCAGTGGATCTTCGGGATGCCCTCCGCGATCTATGCCAACTGCGAATACGGCAAGTACCACGACATCGAGGTCGAGGACGACGTCACAGCGATGGCGAAGTACCCGAACGGCGCGACGGGCGTCTTCATCACCACCACGGGCGAATTCCCCGGCACGAACCGCCTCGAGATCACCGGCTCGAAGGGCAAGCTGGTCTACGAGCGGGGACGGCTGACCTTCACGAAGAACGAGATCGACGAGCGGGAATTCACCTTCTCCTCGAATCAGGGCTTCGCGTCCATCCCGTCGTCCACCGAGGAGATCGCGATCCCCGAGGGCCACGGCGAGCAGCACAACGGGATCCTCAAGAACTTCACCAACCACATCCTGTACGGCGAAGAGCTTCTCGCTCCCGGTTATGAGGGCATCAACGGCCTGTCGATCGCCAACGCGATGATTTTGTCCTCCGAAAAGGGCAAATGGGTCGATCTCCCGAACGACGGCGAGGAATTCTGGGCTCTGCTGCAGGAGAAGATCAAGACCTCGAAGAACAAGGAAGACGCCGGCGTCGTGTTCAGCACCGAAGGGACTTACGGGAACAAATAAAAGGATCTTTCGTTGATTTATGGCTGGTCTGTGGCGTATTGAAGTGCGGTGCGGGATTTGCGTTTTTTGATGGGAGCGCTCCGCCCGCTACGCAGGGATTCAAGGGACGCGCGTATTTTCAGCCGGACCATGAACCGATCCTCGCGCGCATCTGCCGTTTCAGACATGACGAGCGGAACATGAAGTTATCCTCGCGCGGTCTTCGTTCGTGCAGTCGAAACATGCGCAGACAAGTCTGCGGCCTTACGGCAGAGATTCAGGCGCGCATTGGGCACAGGTCGCGCGGACGGGCAGGCGAAACCGTTTCCCCGTCTTCGCACCCATGAGCGGATTCTTCCGGAACCGGACAGAATTGAATAATCAGAAACCGTCAGAGCGGAACTTGATGTTCTGCCCCGACGGTTTTTTGTGGGAAAAAGCCCCGAAATCAACATGTTTAACGTGGAACACCCCCGAAATCAAAATGTTTCACGTGGAACAATACCCCGAACTCCCTTGTCTCTCTTCCCCCGCGCGAGACCGGACAAACAGATCCCGACATCCGAAACCGCGACAACGCCGAATGCGCGCCTGAATCACCGCCGTGAGGCCGCAGGATTTATCCTGCGCATGTTTCAGCTTCACGAACACAGACCGCGCGAGGAGAACGCCATGTTCCGCTCGTCCTGTTTGAATCGGAATGAGCCCGCGAAGATCACCCCATTTCCCGGCTGCAAGACCGCGCGTCCCCCGAATCCAGCGAAGCGCTCCCATCCGAAAAACGCAAATCCCGCACCGCACGAAATCTCGCAAAGCACGAAATCCCGCCGCAGATTTTCCCCGGCACCGGCAAACTCCTGCTCAATCCGTTGACAATCCGCCCGCTTCCCTGTATAATAAAGAAAAACGGCATCGGAGGCGGCAATGAAAGAAAACAGACTCTGGTATACCCGCCCGGCGGAGGACTGGAACGAAGCGCTCCCCCTCGGGAACGGACGGCTCGGGATGATGGTCTACGGCGGGAGTGCCTGCGAGCGGATCCAGCTGAACGAGGAGACCTTCTGGTCCGGATGGGAATTCTTCGAGTACGACAGCCCGGAGACAAAGGAACACCTCGGCGAAATGAGGAGGCTGATCTTCGAGGGGAAGTACGCCGAGGCCCAGGAGCTCTCCAACCGGTACATGATCTGCCGGGGGAACGGACACCACGATTCGAAGGCCGCCTACGGATCCTATCAGACCGCCGGGGAGCTGACGATCGACTTCGCCGGGGTCGGGACGGATCCCCAGCCGGTACCCGGAAATTACTGCCGGGAACTGCTCCTCGACGAAGGGCTCGCAAAAGTGACATGCGGCGGACAGAAGCGGGAATATTTCGTGTCATACGCCTCGGACGCCGCCGTGATCCGGGTGACGGGGCTTTCGGCGGAGCCGCGGCTGAATTACGAGCGGGAGAACACCTCGATCATCCACGACCTCACGGGACCCGGACGGGGCGAATTTACAGCCGTCGGATTCCTGCCCCTGAAATTCGCGGTCCGGATCCGGCACGTCTATGAAAACGGCACCCTCACCGTCTGTATCGCCGCGGCCACCGCCTATAAGACCGACGCCGATCCTGCAGAAGTCTGCCGGGAGACGGTCGATGCGGCGGAGAAGACCGGATTCGACGCCATGAAAGCCGAGACCCGGGACTATTTCGCCTCCCTCCTCGGACGGGCGGAGATCTCCCTCCCCGGATCCGGCGCGAAAGCCGACGTCCCCACCGACCGGCGGATCGCGGAACCGGAGGACGACCCGGGGCTCGCCGAGCTCTACTTCAATTTCGGGCGGTATCTGCTGATCGGGTCCTCCCGCGGCAAGCTCCCCGCCAATCTGCAGGGGATCTGGTGCCGGGACTATCTCGCCCCCTGGAGCGCGGACTACCACATCAACATCAACATCCAGATGAACTACTGGTTCGCCGAATGCGCCGATCTGCCCGAACTCGCCGATCCCTTCCTCGCTTTCATCAAGCAGCTTGCCGTCTGGGGGGAGAAGACCGCCCGGATCGCCTACGGATGCCCCGGATGGGTTGCCCACGTCGTTTCGAATCCCTGGGGCTACACCTCCCTCGGGTGCAATCCCGTCTACGGAGCCTTCGCGGCAGCCGGAGCGTGGTGTCTGAGGCACGTGAAGGAGCGCTGGCTCTTCGGCAGGGATCCGGAGGTGCTCCGCGAATTCTGGCCCGCGATCCGGGGAGCCTGTGAATTCTTCCTCGCCTACCTCGTCCGCGATCCCCGGACCGGATATCTCGTCACCGCCCCCGCCTCTTCCCCGGAAAACAGCTTCATCAGCCCCACCGACGGCAGCCCCGGCAATGTCTGCGCCGGTCCGACGATGGACATGAGCATCCTGCGCGAGCTCTTCGCCTTCGGAGCCGAGGCCGCCCGGGAACTGGGGATCGAAGAGGCGTTCGCCGAAAAGCTCCTCGAGACCCGGAAACAGCTTCTGCCGCTGCGGATCGGCAAATACGGGCAGATCATGGAGTGGGGCGAGGACTTCGAGGAAGCGGAACCGGGCCACCGCCACATGTCCCAGCTTTACGGACTGCACCCCGGCGACGAGATCACCCCCTCGACCCCGGAATTCTTCGAGGCCGCCCGGAAGACCATCGAAAGACGCCTCGCCCACGGAGGAGGCCATACCGGATGGAGCAGAGCGTGGATCGTCAATTTCTTCGCCCGCCTCGGGGACGGGAACAGGGCCGGCGAAAACCTCACCGCCCTCTTCAAGCGCAGTACCCTGCCGAACCTGTTCGACACCCACCCGCCGTTCCAGATCGACGGCAATTTCGGCGGCACGGCCGGGATCGCGGAAATGCTGATCCAGAGCCACGACGGGGAGATCGCCCTCCTGCCCGCCCTGCCCGACGCCTGGAAAAAGGAAGGCGCGATCCGGGGCTTCCGTGCCAGAGGCGGCTTCAAGGTCGACGCGGAATGGAAGGACGGCCGGGTCGTCCGGTGCAAAATCTCCCCCGTCCCCGGCACCGGAGCCGAAACCAGACCCTTCCGCGTGAGGATCAACGGAGAAGTGATCGAAGCGGCAGGAGGATGGGAGAAGTGAGGAGGCAGGAGCGAGGAGTTAGGAGTGGCTAGCGGTTAGTGGCTAGTGGTTAGTAGAACCGTCAGCGTGACACGGAATTAGGAATTAGGAATGAAATTCAGAATTCAGAATGATGAATTATGAATTGTTTCACGTGAAACGGACGGGGATTTTACCGAGCCTGCGCGGGCCTTCCCCATCAAATCAGACGCTGCGCGTCCCATTCCGCCTTCACGTTGTCATTCTGACGCACCGACACAGTCGGTCAGCGAAGAATCTCCCAACTTCAAGGCCAACCCATCCTCCACGTGCGGAGATTCTTCGTCGCAGGCTCCTCAGAATGACAAAGAAAAGCGGCGACGGGACGGGTTTCCAGCCTGAATGAAGAATCGTTTCGAGCAGAAAAACAGCGGAATCATGATTGTTTCACGTGAAACATCATTCCGATCGACGCACATTGTCCCCTATATATGCGCGACTGAATCTCCGCCGTGAGGCCGCAGGATTTATCCTGCGCATGTTTCAGCTGCACGACCGGCGATCAAGCGAGGTTGGCTTCATTCTCCGGCTCGTCCGTCTGAATCTGTCAAAGCCCGCGGAGATCGCTCCAACTTTCAGCTGCAAGCCCGCGCGTCCCGACGCCGACTCCTTTTCCAAATCATCAATCCGAAAATCCCGCACTTTCCCCCCCGCCCCGCCGCGGATCCCGATAAGGCTCAACCCCCGCATCTCAGATAAAGAAGTATTCTTTCGCTTTCCATAATTTCGAGAAATCAAACAATATCGGAGGTAGTACCAATGAAAAAAACCTTGACTTACGGCCAGGTCGGCGGATCCCTTCACGCCTTCATCGGGGACGTGCACCGCACCGGGATCGCCTATGACGGCAGAGCCTTCCTCGCCGCGGGCTGTTTCAGCCGGGACGAAGAGAAAAACAGAGAGTGCGCCGAATTCTACGGCCTTTCTCCCGACCGGGTATACGGCGACTACCGCGCGATGGCCGAGGCGGAGGGAAAGCGGGAAGACGGCATCGACTTCGTCGTCGTCACCACCCCCAACAACGCCCATTACGAGATCTCCCGCGCCTTCCTCGAAAACGGCATCCACGTGATGTGCGAAAAGCCCCTCTGCTTCACGGTGGAAGAAGCCGAGGATCTGGCCCGCATCGCCCGGGAGAAGGGACTGCTCTTCGGCGTCAACTACTCCTATTCCGGCAACGTCATGGTGAAGGAAGCGAGAGAACTCGTCAAGAGCGGGGCCATCGGCGAGGTCGTCAACGTCAACGCGGAGTATCTGCAGGAATATCTGGTGGACGACATCGGCGCGACCAATTCGGCCCTGCTCAAGCTCTCCTCGTGGCGCAAGGACCCCGAGATCGCCGGAGCCTCCAACTGCGTCGGGGATATCGGATCCCACATCGAGCACACCGTCGCCTACATCACCGGGCTCGGGCTGAAGCGCGTCGCGGCTCTGACGGACACCTTCGGCCAGCCGCTGGACCTCAACGCCAACATCCTCGTGGAATTCGAGAACGGAGCCCACGGCGTGTACAGCTGTTCCCAGGTCTGCGTCGGGCACATGAACGGCCTCACCGTGCGGATCTTCGGGACCGAGGGAGCCATCGAATGGGTGCAGGAGAACCCGAACATCCTCTACTACACCCCGAAGGGCGAGCCCACCCGGATCTATAACCGCGGGATGGGGTACATCCTGCCGGGAGCCGCGAAGTTCAGCCGCCTGCCGTCCGGGCATCCCGAAGGACTGTTCACGGCGTTCGCCAACATCTACAAGGCGTGGATCACGGCGGTGCTGAAAACCGCGAACGGGGAGGAGCTCACCGAGGAGGACCGGGATTTCCCGACGGTGGAGGACGGCGTCCGCGGAGTGAAGTTCATTCACGCCTGCGTCGAGAGCGGAAAGATCGACGCGAAGTGGGTCGAGGTGTAATACTGATTTCACTCTAAACCATGTCAAAAGTTTTTGATCAACCTTTTTTCAAAAAGGTTGCGGGGTCAAGGGGCAGAGCCCTTGCCGACGTCCGCA
>CACZNC010000088.1 GCA_902782445.1 uncultured Ruminococcus sp. | reverse complement strand
CACCTCCATCGCGTCGAGACTGAACCGGTTGTGGATCTCCTTGCCGATCTCCGTCCCCAGGTCGTGGAACGCGGGCAGACAGTGCATGAACCGGCACTGAGGACCCGCCGCCTCCATGAGGGCCCCGTTCACCTGATAGGGCAGAAGATCCCCGATGCGCTCCTCCCAGATCTCGGAAGGCTCGCCCATCGAGACCCAGACGTCGGTGTAGATCACGTCCGCGCCGGGGACGGCTTTCATGGGATCCGTCTCGAAGGTCAGCGTCGCTCCTGTCCCGGCGGCAACGGCTTCGCATGCGGCGATGAGGGAAGGGGAGGGGAAGTACTTTCGGGGGGCGCAGGCGACGAAATCCATTCCCATCTTCGCGCAGCCCACCATCAGGGAATTGCCCATGTTGTAGCGTGCGTCGCCCATGTAAACGAGCTTTTTCCCCGCGAGTCCGCCGAAATGCTCCCGGATCGTCAGAAAGTCCGCCAGAATCTGCGTCGGGTGGAATTCGTTCGTCAGGCCGTTCCACACCGGGACGCCGGAATACCGCGCCAGATCCTCCACGATGGTCTGCCCGTAGCCGCGGTATTCGATCCCGTCGAACATCCGCCCGAGAACCTTCGCCGTGTCCGCGATGCTCTCCTTCATGCCGATCTGCGAGGACTTCGGATCGAGATACACCGGGTGCATCCCGAGATCCGCCGCCGCCACTTCGAACGCGCAGCGGGTGCGGGTGCTGGTCTTCTCGAAAATCAGCGCCACGTTCTTTCCCTCGTGGATCCGGTGGGGGATCCCCGCTTTCTTCTGCGCTTTCAGTTCCGCCGCGTAATCGAGCAGCGCGCCGATCTCCTCCGGGGAGTAGTCGAGCAGCTTGAGAAAATGTCTGCCTTTCCAGGATACCATCTGTATTCTCCTTTGCGTTTTCAGTGGATCGTCCGTATAAAATCGGGAAAGGGCTCCGCGCGATCTTTTGGGGGATCCGGGCGGCAGCCCTTGATTCGGTCAGAGTACTTTTGCGAGGAAGGATTGCAGGCGTTCGTTCCGGGGATGGTCGAAGATCTCTCCGGGGGTCCCCTCTTCGAGGATCACGCCGTCGTCGAGGAAGAGCACCCGGTTCGAGACTTCCCGGGCGAACCCCATTTCGTGGGTCACGACGACCATCGTCATACCGGCGGCCGCCAGCTTTTTCATGACGTCCAGCACTTCGCCCACCATTTCGGGGTCGAGGGCGGAGGTCGGCTCGTCGAAGAGCATCACGTCCGGCTCCATGCAGAGCGCGCGCACGATGGCGACCCGCTGTTTCTGCCCGCCGGAGAGCTGATTCGGATAGGAGTCCGCCCGATCCACCAGTCCGACCCGGCCGAGGAGTTCCATGGCTTTCGCCTTCGCCTGCTCCTCCGGGATCTTTTTTAACATCATCGGAGCGACGATCAGATTTTTCATCACCGTCATGTGCGGGAAGAGGTTGAACTGCTGGAACACCATGCCCATCTTCTGCCGGTGCCTGTCGAGGTCGACTTTTTTGTCGGTCAGATCGTCGCCTTCGAAGATGATCTTTCCGCCCGTGGGCTTTTCGAGCATGTTGAGACAGCGCAGGAAGGTGGATTTTCCGGAGCCCGAGGGACCGATCACGCAGATCACGTCGCCCTTTTCGATCTCCGTACTGAGGCCCTTCAGCACTTTTACGCCGCCGAAATCCTTCTGCAGATTCTTAACGCTTATCACCGGTTTTCAGCCTCCTTTCCAGTTTACCGAGGAGCCAGGTCAGGAGCAGGACCAGCACAAGGTAGATGATGGCGACGAGCATCAGCGGGTTGACGGCGTCGAAGGAGTTGTTGCGGATCAGGTTTCCGGCCCGCGTCACGTCCATGACTGCCACGTAACCGGCGACGGAGGTCTCCTTCAGAAGCGCGATCAGCTCGTTGCCGATGGCGGGGAGGATGTAGCGGATGGCCTGCGGGAACACCACCACGCGCATGGCCTGGATCCGGCTCATGCCGAGGGAGCGTCCGGCTTCCATCTGCCCGGCGTCCACCGCGTTGATGCCCGAGCGGATCAGTTCCGCCATGTACGCGCCGGAGTTGATGCCGAACGCGACGATGGCGACGGGGACCCCGTCTTTTGCCAAAGCGAAGATGATGTAGTAGAAAATAAGCAGAAGCACGACCATCGGGATCCCACGGATGATCTTCACGTAGAGATCGCAGACCCAGGCAAAGGGTTTCAGTCCGGGGACGTCCTCCGCGAGATATTTGACGACCGCGATCAGCATTCCGATGGTGACGCCGATGACGAGCGCGCCGAGGGTGATGACGAGGGTGTTGCGGAACCCCTCGAACATCATCTTATACCGCTCGTTTTCGATAAAGGTCTCGTGCAGCTTGGCGATCCACTTTCCGAGGGAGCCGCCCGCCGCGAGGAAGAAAGGGGTGAGGATCATGTCGCACTCTCAGAACTCGGATGAGATTCCGGATCAGTTGTGCGGAGCGGTGTAGGGAGCTTCGTACTTTTCAAAGATCGCGGCCATGGTGCCGTCGGCGACCATCTGGTTCACGATCTTGCTGATCTCAGCCGCCAGTTCGTCGGAACCGAGCTGGAGAGCGAACGCGTAGGGCTCGGTGGTCATGGCTTCGGGCAGGATCACAAGGGCGCCTTCGCCGTTTTCTTCGTTGTAGGCCTTGACCATTTCGGCGGCGGTGAGGTCGTCGATGACCCACGCGTCGACCTTGCCGGTCACAAGGGCGGCCTGCGCGTCGGAGTTGGCCTGGAACGCCTTGACGTCATAGCCTTCGCTCATGCAGTATTTCTCGGCGGTGGTGGCGGTCTGCGCGGAAACGGACTTCCCGGCGAGATCGGCCTTGGACTGGATCGGGCTGCCGGCAGTCACGACGATGGCCTGTGCGGCGAGGCAGTAGGCGTCGGTGAAGAGCATGTTCTTCTTCCGGTCTTCGTCCACGGTGATGCCGGAGGCGGCGAGGTCGAACTTGCCCGCGGCGATGCCGGCGAGAACGGAGTCAAAGTCCATCTGCTGGATCGTGAGGGTCACGCCGAGCTGTTCGCAGACCTTGTTCAGAACGTCGATTTCAATGCCTTCCACGACGTTGCCTTCGCCGAGGGATTCAAAGGGCGGGAAGTCGGGGGAGGTGGCGATGGTCAGGGTGCCGGCCTTCTTGACGTCTGCGAGGGAGGTGCCGGAGCCGCATCCTGCCAGGACGGCGGTCAGCATGAGGACCGAAAGAACGAGAGCAAGTAGTTTTTTCATGACGTTGTTCCTTTCTGAATCTGAATGAAAAATGATTGGTACAGAATATTCATGCGCCCGCATGGATAAATATACGCATATTATAGCGCAAAAAAGTCCCCCTGTCAAGTAGGCGGGGGGGATTCTTTCCTTTTTGAACAATTTTGCGATTCCGGCATTCCCGCGCGCGTCCGATTTGTGGAATATCACCGGAATCGACGGGAAAACGGGTCAATCCGTCCCTTCCTTTTCCGGCGCGAGGACGGCGGCCGAGGTCTCCTGCTTCACCTTTTTGTCGATCACGTGGCGGGAGGCCAGTTCCCGGTGGATATCGGCGAGGGAGATCCCGGATTCGATCATGAGCACCATCACGTGGTACGCGAGGTCGGCGATCTCGTAGACCGTTTCCGCCTTGTCCCCGCCCTTTGCCGCGATGATGACCTCCGTGCACTCCTCCCCGACCTTCTTGAGGATCTTGTCCAGTCCCTTGTCGAAGAGGTAGGTGGTGTAGGAGCCCTCTTTCCGCTCGGTCTTCCGGCCCCGGATCAGATCCATCAGGCCCTCGTAGGTGAACTCCCGCCGCTCTTCGCTCTCCGCGAGGACGTTCTCGAAGCAGGAGAAGGTCCCGAGGTGGCAGGCGGGTCCCTCCGGCTCGACCTTCACCGTCAGCGCGTCGTAATCGCAGTCCGCCGTGATCGAGACGATGTGCTGATAGTTCCCGCTGGTTTCGCCTTTCAGCCAGAGCTTTTCGCGGGAGCGGCTCCAGAAGCAGGTCAGTTCTTTTTCGAGGGAGATCTTGAGGCTCTCTTCGTTCATGTAGGCCAGCGTCAGCACTCTCCCGCTCACCGCGTCCTGCACCACGGCGGGGATGAGACCGCGCTCGTCGAATTTCAGCTTTCCGAGATCAAATTCCGGTGTCAGCATGTTCCGTTATGCTCCTTCTTTACACAATTCTCGCGGGGATCCCGGCATCCGCCATCGCCCGCTTGAGGTCCGCGATCCTGACCTCCCCGAAATGGAAGATCGAGGCGGCGAGTCCGGCGTCCACCTTCGGCAGGGTCTTGAAGAGGGTGATGAAATCCCCGATCCCCCCGGCTCCCCCGGACGCGATGACGGGGACCGAAACGGCCTCGCAGACCGCGTCGAGCATTTCAAGGTCGAAGCCCTCTTTCACGCCGTCCGTGTCCATCGAGTTGAGGACCACTTCTCCGGCGCCCATTTCCACACAGCGGCGGATCCAGCCGACGGCCTCCATGCCCGTGTCCTCCCGTCCGCCCTTCGCGAAGACCCGGAACTCCCCGTTCACCCGCTTCACGTCGGCGGAGAGCACCACGCACTGATCGCCGTAGAGCCGTGCCGCTTCTCTCACAAGATCGGGATTGCGGATCGCGCCGGAGTTCACCGACACCTTGTCCGCCCCGCATTTCAGCACCCGGTCGAAGTCCTCCACCGTGTTGATCCCGCCCCCGACGGTCAGGGGGATGAAGACCCGCCGCGCCGTCTCGGTCAGGATGTCGGAGAAGAGCTTCCGTCCTTCCGCCGACGCCGTGATGTCGTAGAACACCAGCTCGTCCGCGCCCGCGTCGGAATAGTATTTCGCCAGATCCACGGGAGAGGCCACGTCGCCCAGTCCCTGAAACCGCACGCCCTTGACCACCCGTCCGTCCTTCACGTCGAGACAGGGAATGATCCGCTTTGTAATCATGTCATGGCCTCCGCTTCTCCCCGTTCTGCCGCCGCGAGGGCATCCTCGAGCCGCAGCGCGCCGGTGTAGTACGCCTTTCCGATGATCGCCCCGTAGAGTCCCATCGACGCGAGCTTTTCCACGTCCTCCGCCGTCGAGACCCCTCCCGAGGCCGTGATGCCGACGGAATAGGTCCGGGAGAGTTCCCGGTACAGGGAGAGATTCGTGCCCCCCATCGCGCCGTCCTTCGAGATGTCGGTGCAGATCACGGTCTTCACCCCGAGCTCTTCCATCCGGGCGAAGAACGCCTCCGCGGTCACGTCCGAGACTTCGAGCCAGCCCTTCACTGCTATCCGCCCGTCCCGGATATCCGCCCCCACCGCGATCCGCTCCCCGTAACGGTCGAGGGCGGTTTTCAAAAGGGCTTCGTCCGACACGGCGGAGGTCCCGAGGATCACCCGGTCCACCCCCGCTTCGAGGTAGGTTTCGATCACCCGCATGGAGCGCACGCCCCCGCCGATCTCGCAGAACGCGCCGGTCTCTTCCTTGATCTTCAACACCGTCGGAAGGTTCGGCGTCTCCCCGCTTTTCGCCCCTTCGAGATCCACGAGGTGGATGTGGGGGCATCCCCGGTCCCGGAAATCTCGGGCGAAATCGAGGGGATCCCCGTAGACCGTCATGTCGTCGTACCGCCCGCGGAGAAGACGGACGGCTTTCCCTTCATATAAGTCGATGGCGGGGAAGAGGATCATGAGAGCCTCCCGCAGAACGCTTTCAGGATCGAAAGTCCCACCGTTCCGCTCTTCTCGGGATGGAACTGACAGCCGAACACATTGCCTTTCCAGACCGCCGCCGTCAGCTCTCCCCCGTATTCTGTCACCGCCGCGAGGGAATCGGCGCAGCCAGTCGCGTGATAGGAGTGCACGAAATAGACGTGGTCCCCGTCCTTCAGATCCCGGAAGAGGGGGCAGTCCGGGCGGGTCAGTTTCAGGGCGTTCCACCCGATGTGGGGGATCTTGTAATCTTCGGGCACCACGTCCCGGATGGGCATGACGGAGCCGGAGAGCAGGCCGAGCCCTTCGTGACAGCCGTATTCATAGCTCTTTTCGAACAGCATCTGCATCCCGAGGCAGATCCCGCGCAGCGGCTTGCCGTTCCCGACCTCTTCGAGCAGAGGGGAGACGAGGCCCGCTGCCCGCAGTTTGTCCGCTGCGTCCCGGAACGCTCCGACGCCCGGCAGGACCAGACGGTCCGCCCTTTTCAGCCCTTCCGCCGTCGAGACGATTTCCGCCTCCGCTCCCACCGCCGCGAAGGACGAGGTCAGGGAGAAGAGATTGCCCACGCCGTAGTCGATCAGTCCGATCATTCAGAGTACCTCCCGGGGTCCGCCCTTCTCATTTGTTTCGTCAAGGATCCCGCGGACCGCGGCGCACAGAGCGTCCATCTGCTCCGCCGTCCCGACCGTGATCCGGTTCCAGTCCGCGATCCGTCCGCGGTTCCAGTGCCGCACGAGGATCCCGCGCTTCCGCAGTCCGAGATACAGATCCTCTCCCGAAACGGCGGGATGCCGCGCGAAGAGGAAGTTCGCCTTCGATGCGGTGAGTTCAAAACCCATCTCCCGCAGTTTCGCCGCGCAATCGTCCCGGTTCTTCGCGACGACGGCGCACCGCTCCCGGTTGATCTCGTCCGCGGCGAGGGAAGCGACTCCCGCCGCCATGGTCATGCGGTTGACGTTGTAGGGATTGGTGGAGTTGCGCAGGGTGTCGAGATCCCGGATCAGTTCCCGGTTCCCGAAAGCGAATCCCAGCCGCGCTCCGGCGAGGGAACGGGATTTCGAAAAGGTCCCGATCACGAGAAGATTGTCGAATTCCCGGATCAGCGGGACCGCGCTCTCCGCCCCGAAATCGACGTAGGCCTCGTCTACGACCACAACCCGGTCCGGGTTCGACGCGACGATCTCCCGGATCGTGGAAAGGGGCAGGGCGATCCCCGTCGGCGCGTTCGGATTGGCGAGGAAGAGGGTCTCGTCCGTGCCGGTATAATCTCCGGGATCGACGGAAAAATCGTCTTTCAGCGGGATCTCCCGGTACGGGATCCCGTGAAGCTCCGCGAACACCGGATAAAACCCGTAGGTGACGTCGGGGAACGCCGCAGGACGGTCCTTCGAGCAGTAGGCCATGAAGGCGAAATTGAGGGCCTCGTCGGATCCGTTCGTCGCGAGGACTTCGGCCGTGTCCACCCCGTACCGTTCAGCGAGAGCCCTGCGGATCGATAGACATTCGGGGTCGGAATAGAGTTCCCCGTGCTCCGCCGCCTCCTTCGCCGCCTCCACGACGGACGCGAAGGGGGGAAAGGGGGATTCGTTGGTGTTCAGCTTGATGTACCGCATGTCCTTCGGCTGTTCCCCGGGGACGTAGGGCACGAGACGGCGGTATGCTTCGGAAAAATAACGGCTCATGATCCGATCTCTCCCCGGATGAGCGCGCTCTTTGCGTGCCCGGTCAGACCTTCCTTCCGCGCGAAGAGGGCGACGTCCTCAGCGACCGCGGCAAGGGCGGATTCGGAAAAATAGGTGTACTGGGTCTTCTTCACGAAATCGTCCACCGAGAGCGGGGAAGAGAAGCGGGCGGTCCCACCGGTCGGAAGGGTGTGGTTCGGCCCCGCGAGATAGTCCCCGAGAGCCTCCGGGCAGTTGCGCCCCATGAAGACGGAGCCCGCGTGACGGATCTTGTCGAGATAGTCGAAGGGATTGTCCAGCATCAGTTCGAGGTGCTCGGGCGCGATGGCGTTCGCGATCTCGATCCCCTCCGCGAGGGTTTCGGCCACGATGATCTTCCCGTTGGTGTCGACGGAGACCCGGGCGATCCCAGCCCGCTCGAGCAGGGGGATCTGAATCTCCATTTCGTCCCGCACCGCTTCCGCGAGAGCCATGGAATCCGTCACCAGCACCGCGGAGGCCATCTTGTCGTGCTCTGCCTGGGAGAGCAGATCGGCGGCCAGCACGCGGGGATCGCTCTTTCCGTCGGCGAGAACGAGGATCTCGCTGGGGCCCGCGATCATGTCGATGGCGACCTGTCCGTAAACCTGCCGCTTTGCCTCGGCGACGAACGCGTTTCCGGGCCCCACGATCTTGTCGACCCGTGGAACGCTCTCCGTGCCGTAGGCCAGAGCCGCCACCGCCTGGGCTCCGCCGAGCTTGAAGATCCGGTCCACCCCGGCGACGGAAGCCGCGGCGAGGATGGCGGGATTGATTTTTCCGTTCTTGCCGGGCGGGGTCACCATGACGACCTCGCGGCATCCGGCGATCTTCGCGGGGATGGCGTCCATCAGAACGGTGGAGGGATAGGCCGCGGTGCCTCCGGGAACGTACAGCCCGGCCCGGTCGAGGGGGATGATCTTCTGCCCCGTCACGACCCCGTCCTCGTCGTTGAGGATGAAGCCCGTGCGGACCTGACGCTCGTGGAACCGGCGGATGTTCCGGGCTGCTTTTTCGAGGACCGCGAGGAATTCCGGCTCCACGGCGGCTCTCGCTTCGGCGATCTCTTCCGGCGTGACCGCGAGGGAGGTGAGCTTCGCGCCGTCGAACTTTTCGGTATAGGCAAAGAGAGCCTCGTCCCCCCGCTCCCGCACGTCCCGGATAATGGCGGAGACGATCTCGTCCACCTTCACGGACGGAACGCTCCGGGCGAAGACCTCCCCGGGCTCCACTTCGGACATTCGGTAGATTCGGATCATTTTGCACCTCCGTCGATGGCGCGGACGATGCGGTCGATTGCCGCGCCTTTGAATTTGAAGCTGGAACGGTTTGCGATGAGCCGCGCGCTGATGGGCAGGACCGTTTCGATCACTTCGAGATTGTTTTCTTTCAGGGTGGTCCCCGTCTCCACGATATCCACGATGACGTCGGAGAGCCCGAGGATCGGCGCGATCTCGATGGAGCCGTTCAGGTGGATGAGCTCCACGTCCCGGCCCTTCGACGCGTAGAATTCGCGGGCGATGCGGGAAAACTTCGTGGCGACGCGCAGAGTCTTCATAGGGTCGTCCCGGAAGCCCTTCGGAGCGGCCACCGCCATGCGGCATTTGCCGATCCCCAGATCGCAGAGCTCATAGAGCTCCGGCCGGTATTCCAGGAGGATGTCCTTGCCCGCCACGCCGACGTCCGCTGCGCCTCGCTCCACGTAGATCGCCACGTCGGAGGGCTTGACCCAGAAATAGCGCACGCCCGCCTCTTCGTTCTCGAAAATCAGTTTCCGGCTGTTTTCCCGGATGGAGGGGCAGGGGAATCCGGCTTCTTCGAAGATCCCGTAGACCTTCTCCCCGAGCCGTCCCTTCGGCAGGGCGATGTTCAGAAGTTCAGCCACGGAAGATCACCTCCCCGGATTCGCTCAGATCCGCGACGCGGCGCGCCCGAAGATCTGGATCGGGCTTTTTCGCGGCGAAGACGGAATATCCTTCGCCGATCAGCTTTTCCTCCGCGGCGCGGACAAGGGCGGGCTTTGCGGAAGGCGGACAGAGGAGAAGCACGTCCGCGTCGTAGGGGGACCGCTCTCCCGTCAGGCCCTCGAGTTCGTCGAGATAGACGGCGAAGCCCACCGCCCGGGACGTCCTGCGCATCCGCGTCATGAGCCGGTCGTACTGGCCGCCGGAGAGGACGCTTGCCGGGATCCCGCGCAGAAAGCCCTTGAACACCACGCCGTTGTAATATTTCATGTTGCCGAGCACCGAGGCGTCGATATGCACCCGCTCCCCGAGCTCCGATCCTTCAAATACCGTGAGCACGCCGGCAAGCTCCTTTGCGCTGTCCCCGGCGCCGAGGCGGAGCGCGATCTCGTCGAGTTCCGGCATGACGTCCTTCACGGGGCCGGAGAGGGAGACGAGGGAGCGCAGGGCCTCCGCGTTCTCATCGCTCAGTCCGCAGTCCGCGGAAAGGGCCGCCAGCTCGTGGGCGTTCTTTTCGAAGAAGCAGTTCAGGGCGGCGGGTCTCGCTTCCTCGGGGAAGAGCGAAAGAGCCGCTTCCGTCAGACCGAGGTGGAAGACGTCCAGAACGAAGTCGCCCCCCAGCGCGGAAAGGGAGGACGCCGCCAGCCAGAGGGATTCCCCGACCTCCTGCATCCCCGTGTCGCCCACGCATTCGAGCCCCACCTGCCGCAGTTCCCGGAAGGAGCCGGAGTTCTTCGAGACCCGGTAGACGTTCTCGTCGTAATAGAGCTTCGAGAGCGTCCCGTCCCCGTCCTTTGTGTTCTTGATGATGGAGAGGGTCACGTCGGGTTTGAGGGCCATGAGCCGCCCCGAGGTGTCGTTGAAGGTGATGACGCTGTCGGAGACGAGGAAGTCCTTGTTCCGCACGTAGAGATCGTATTCCTCGAATTTGCTCATCCGATACGGCTGATACCCGTACCGCGCATAGAGCGATCTGAGGGTGAAAATCGCACGCTCTTCGCCCGTCAGCGCGCCGAATGGATTGTTCATTTGAAATAACCTCCGCCGGACTGCGGAAAACGCCCGCTCCGGCTCTGTCGGATCTGTTTCCGGTATTTTAGCACATTAAAGCGATAAAGTCAACCCCGGCGGCAAAATCTTCCCGCAGCCGGACTTGGGAAAAGGGAGGGATTCATACTGTTCTCGCTCCCTAAAGCTGACTGTATGGGTTTCGATCGCAAGATGTAGACGGCGAACGATGGGGTGGGAATGCCATATATCCAAACATGACACAGGCCATCCCACCCCCGAGAATCCCTGTCGGGAATTCTCGCTACCGTCAGCCGTAACATTGAGCTCACGAACGATAACTCTGATAAGGTTGGATGGGCATATTGGTGTGCCAGGGTTCAACCGCACTTGATTGGTATAACCTTATCCTACCCCCAATTGAAGTTCTTGCCGCTGAACTTGTTCAGCAGGGCTTCATTTCAAGAAGCCGCGTTTTCCTTTTTCGTATTCAATCTCCCCTGCGGTTTTCGACGGCCTCTCCCCCGCCGAGCACTGTGTCCCCGTCGTAGAGGACCGCGGTTTGACCGGGAGCGACGGCGCGTCTCGGCTCGTCGAAGAGGATCCGCAGGGTCCCGTCCGATCCGGGGAACACCGTTGCCGCGGCCTCCTTCTGGTGATACCGGGTGACGGCTGTACAGCGGAAGGGAGCGGCCGGGGTCTTTCCGTCGATCCAGTTGAAATCCCGGACGAGGACCTCCCGGATGTACAGTTCCTTTTCCGTGCCGAGGACGATTTTGTTCGATACGGGATCCTTTTCGAGCACGTAGAGGGATTCGCTCCACGCGACGCCGAGGCCCCTCCGCTGCCCAACCGTGTAGCCGACGATCCCGCGGTGCCGCCCGACGACCGTTCCGTCCCGGAGCACGAAATCCCCGGGCGGATAGTCCTTTCCGCGGCTTTTCCGCAGGAACGAGGCGTAATCCCCGTCCGGCACGAAACAGATGTCCTGGGAATCCGGCTTTTCCGCGTTGAGGAATCCGTGTTCCGCCGCGATCCGCCGCACTTCCTCCTTCGTCAGTCTGCCGAGGGGAAAGAGAGCGCGGGAAAGCTGCTTTTGCGTGAGGACGGAGAGAAAATAGCTCTGATCCTTCCGGGGATCGGCCGCTTTTTTCAGCCGGAAGATCCCGTCCTCCCCCTCCTCGATCCGCGCGTAATGCCCGGTAGCCAGATAGTGATATCCCAGTTCTTCGGCCTGGTGCATCAGCCGGTCGAATTTCAGGAAGCGGTTGCAGTCGAGACAGGGATTCGGCGTCAGCCCCGCTTCGTAGGCTTCGGCGAACCGGTCCGTCACGTACTTTCTGAAATCGTCCTTGTAGTTGAACACCCGGTAGGGGATCCCGATCCGGAAGGCCACGGAGCGCGCGTCCTCGGTGTCGTCGAGGGAACAGCAGGTCCGGCTGTCCGGGGAACTCTCGCCCTCCCAGAGCCGCATCGTGCATCCGAGGGCCTTGTAGCCCGCCTCGCGGATCAAAAGCGCGGCGACGGAGGAATCCACCCCCCCGCTCATCGCGATCAACGCAGTTTTATCCATCATCGCTGCATCCTTATGAAATGAAAAATGCCGATCTTCCGAACGGCATTTCGGCACACATGCGGTGAACCGGCATGCGCGCATGGGGACGGTAGGACTCGGACCTATGACCTTCTGCATGTCAAGCAGACACTCTAACCAGCTGAGCTACGCCCCCGAAAACGTCGATATTATATCACAGCTTCTCGGAAATTGCAAGGGGTTTTCAGAAATTTCTCAAAAAAACTTTCTCCGCAGTGAATTCCCAAAGTAAATTCCACAGTGGAATTTGAGGTGGAATTTACCGTGGGAAGGAAAAAGGGGTAGAATTTAGTCTGGGAAAGGAGGCCCGGA
>CACZNC010000087.1 GCA_902782445.1 uncultured Ruminococcus sp. | reverse complement strand
GGAAAACCCTATTCCCTGCTCGATGTTAATTTTCCGTACTTACCACTGGCTTACCTATGCGCTGACACTCCCGACTTACCTATGCGGTGATTTTTCAACTCCTCACTCCTCACTCCTAACTCCTCACTCCTCATTCCCTCCCCGTACACAGAAACTTAACATCTGCCGTTCCCAAGATATGATATAATGAAAAAAACATCATCGTTCCGGGAGGCCGTTATGATTTCCATTCCCATCATGAATCACCTTTCGACGGAAAAGACCCGGGGGGAGTACCTGCGTATCCTGCGGGAAGCGGGGGCCGGGCGGGTGTTCCTCTGTCCGTCCAATCCCTTCGGGGACGAGGAAAAGGCGGGGCCGGTCTTCTCCCTCCTGCGGGAAAACCTCGCCTTCTACCGGGAAAACGGGATCGAGCCGGGGGTCTGGATCGGCGGACTCGGGCACGGCGGAGCGCTGGCCCACGAAACCGAGGTCCGGGCCGGGAACTATACGAAGATCCGCGGGCTCGGAAACGGCGGGGAGGCGGGGGATTCCTTCTGTCCCCTCGATCCGGAATTCCGCGGGATGTACAGGGCCTACGTCCGCCGGATCGCCGAAACCGGAGCCCGGATCATCATGATCGACGACGATCTGCGGCTCGCGCTCCACGGTCCCGTCGCTCTCGGATGCGCCTGTCCCCTCCATCTCCGTGAATTCAGCCGCCGGGCCTTTGAAGCGGGGCTCTGCGAAGAGGGGTACGCCTACACCCGGGAGGAGCTGGCCGCCGTCCTCTTCACGGGGAAGCCGAACCCCCTCCGGCAGATCTGGCTGGGGCTGATGGGGGACACCCTCCGGGACTTCGCGCGGGAACTGAGGGAGGAGGTCGATTCCGTCGATCCGGCCATCCGCCTCGGACACTGCGCCTGCCTGCCGACCTGGGACACGGACGGGGTGGATTCCGCACAGCTCGCGCTGATCTTCGCCGGGTCCCGCGCGCGTCCCTTCCTGCGGCTCATCGGCGCGCCTTACTGGAACAACGGAGGCGGATTCGGGTCCACCGGCCTCGGCTCCCTCTGCGACCTGGAACGGATGCAGTTTTCGTGGGTCCGGGAACGGTACGGCGACAGGATCGAGCTCATGAGCGAGGGGGACGTCTACCCCCGGCCCCGGACCGTCACGCCGTCGTCCTACCTCGAAGGTTTCCACGAAGTCCTGACCGCCGACGGGGAGCCCGACATCCTCAAATACATGCTCGATTACGGATTCGATACGGCCTACGAGACCGGCTACGTCCGCCGCCATCTGCTGACCGCCGGGCTCCGGGAGAAGATCGCCGGGGCTTTTCGGGGGACCGTACCCGCCGGGATCTATATATTCGAAGCGATGAAGACCCTCGGGGACCTTGACTGCGCGGGGATCTCCGAATCCGCCCTCGCCTCCCGCCTGCTCCCGGCCTCCGTCAATTTTGCGAACGCGCTGAGTCTGCCGGTCGCCTTTTCAAAATCGGAATTCACCCCCGCGGTCCTGATCGCCGGGGAGAGCGCGAAAACCGCCCCGGACTGTCTTGTGAACGCGCCTCTTCCTCTGATCCTCGACGTCAGGGCGGCAGAGATTCTCGCGGAACGCGGTTTCGACGTGGGTATCGCCGGTTTCGCCCCCCTGCCGAAGCCGGACCGGGAAGTCTACCCCCGCGAGGGCGGCCGGTCCATCCCGATTTCCGGGGAGATCCGTCCGAACGCCTTCCGGGCTCTGACGCCGAAGGAGGGGGCGGAAACCGACAGTTATTTCCTTCGGGGATCCGAGACCTTCCCCGCCGTTCTCCGGTACGTCCGCGGAAACGGCGCGCCGGTGATCGTCTACGCCTTCGGTTTCGACGCCGTCGGGATGGGATCGGCCCTCGTGCGCAATTACTGCCGGGGGGAACAGATCTTCCGCCTGATCCCCAGGGTCCCCGTTCAGATCAGAAAGGAGCCGGGGGCATACGTCCTCTGCCGGTCTTCCGGGGAGGGCATGACGGTCGGGATCTGGAATTTCGGCCGGGACTGGCTCGCGCCGGAAGAGATCGGGCTGGGGGACGCGTACCGGAACCTCTCGGTCTATGCGGACACGGCCTCGGTCGGATCCCTGCTCCGCCTTTCGGAGGACGGGCGGCGGGTCCTGATCTCCGATCCCGCGGAGAAAGAACTCCCGACGGACGCCCCCGGGATGATCCCGCCCTTCGGCTTCCTCGGATTTGCCGTGAAAAAATAAAAAAAGAACAGTATTTCACACAGAAAGGAAAAAGCCATGACGCACAACGAATCCGCCGCCCTTTTCCACTCCATGTTTCCGGGGTATTTCGACAATCCCGGGATCCGGGCCATCCCCGAGCAGTATATCTATGACGAAATGATCCTCGATCTCAGGACGTTCGACCCCGCCGCGGCCCATGCGAAACTGACCGCCCCGGAGGGGATCCGCTTCGGCTTCTTCGAGGGGAAGATCGAAGACCTGAAAAAGAGCGTCGCCGAGGTGGACGAAAGCTGGGTGAAATACTTCAACCGGCCGGAGCTCACCTGGTGCGCCGTCGACACGACGGAGGGGAACCGCGTGGTGAGCTTCTGCGACGTGTCCGACTTCGGCGAGCACCTCCTCGGCGGGAAGACCGTGAAGATCGGCGGCCCCGGCTGCGTCGGCACGGTCCCGGATCACCGGAAGCGCGGGATCGGCCTGAAAATGGTCCTCGGCGCGACGGAGATCCTCAAAAACCGGGGCTATGATTACAGCTTCATCCACTACACCGGCGTCGGCCCCTGGTACGCGAAACTGGGGTACGAGACGATCGTCCGGTGGAATTCGAAGGGGATCCTGGGGGAGTGAGGAATTAAGGAACCATTTCTTGATCCTGATTTCTCTGCCGATTTATTCAGTGGTTCCCTGGATTTGTTGAGTGAATTATCGGATCCGATAATAGTAATCCGCGCCGTCGAATGAGCGGAAGACAATCCAGAGCGGAACGTCTGTGTTTTCCTGCACAACCACAGGAATCGAATCATACCATCTATATTCTCCCGGGGGGTCAAGGGGTTGAAAGGGCATCTTGTCAGAATAGAAACGCTCGCCAAACCTTTGATATAAATTATTATAACGGGAGGAGACTATATAGCCATCCCCATATTCGACTTCAATATTACAGCCAAAACTTTGTTCTCTTTTGCCAAGAAATTGAACTGAAATTGTTGCTGATATAATAATTTGATCATCCGGGCAAGTGATGTTGTCTCTTTCACGTAGTCTTACCCCGTAATTACCGTATTCTGTATATGTGGATTTGTTAGTTGGGTTCAAATAATCGGGTGATTCTTGGTCCCCGTTTAGATATTTGGAAATATCTGCGCGTGTCACTGTTATGATCCAATCATCGGTTTGAATTGAGTCCCCTATTGAAAGCTCTTTTGCATTATTCTTTGATTCGTCCAATAGGCTGTCGATTGCTGATGTTGCTTTCGAATCTCTTTTGAATAACTGGCCTAAATTGTGCGGGTAAAGAAAGTGTGCGAGTGTCAATGATTCAACCACAACAAACGCGGCCAACAGCCCGAAAAAGGCTCGCTTCCATTTGTTCGTGGTTGACTTTTGTGCACTCTCTTCCTGAGAACTCTCAGCAGCCGGTTGCGCGTAGCCGGTAGTTGGTTTGCTCTGGTGAAGGTCGGCAGTACCCTCAGTCGGACCGATGAAATAGTGCACCGGGAGCGCGGGAGTAGTTGAGTCGAGGATTTCGACCGTAGATTTTCTTGATAAACGATGGACACAGCTCTCGCAGAGGAAAACATTTGCTTTCTGCTCTCCTCTGGTGACCCTCGCATAGACAATGGCGGGTTGCTTGCAGACAGCACATTCGTTAGCCAAAACCGGTATCCTCCGAATATAAAACCTTTCATTTCATTGTATCACATCAAACTCCGATTTTCAACTCTCCCCGTCGTTTTTCTGAAATTGCCTCCTTATTTTTTCCGCGGGAGGCTTTTGGGGTATGAAAAAACCGCTCTATCAAGTTACAGGAAAGTGGGAGCATTTATAACCTCAGCTTGTTTCCGTATTGTTTCACGTGAAACAACCGACGGAAAACGACACTCTGTCCCCCTTCCATACGCGCCTGAATCTCCGGCGGAGCCCGCAGGATTTATCCTGCGCATGTTACGGCCGCACGTCGGCGATCAAGCCGGGTCGACGCCATGTTCCGGCTCGTCAGATCCGCACTCTGCACAAGCCCGCGAAGACAGTGAAGCGGTTTTCGATACAGAACCGCGCGTCCCTTCCATCCCAGCGAAGCGTTCCCATACAAAAAACTCTCCTCCCATACTGCCCTCCCCCCGCCCCGGACCACTCCCAAACTCCTAACAATTCCTCATTCCCCATTCACTCCTAACTCCTAACTAAAAAATCCCCGCGCCGAACGAAAATCCGACGCGGGATGTTTTTTGCTCCAATTATTTTTACAGTTCGCAGTTGTGCACGGTCCGGGGGAAGGGGATCACGTCGCGGATGTTCGACACGCCCGTGAGGTACATCACGCAGCGCTCGAAGCCGAGGCCGAATCCGGCGTGACGGGCGGAGCCGTACTTCCGCAGATCGAGGTAGAAATCGTAGGATTCGCGGTCCAGTCCCAGCTCGTCCATCCGTTTTTCCAGAAGGTCGAGGGAGTCCTCGCGCTGGCTTCCGCCGATGATCTCCCCGATGCCCGGGACGAGGCAGTCCATCGCCGCCACGGTCTTTCCGTCCGGGTTCAGCTTCATATAGAACGCCTTGATCTCCTTCGGGTAATCCGTCACGAAGACCGGACGCTTGAAGAGCTCCTCGGTGAGATACCGCTCGTGCTCGGTCTGGAGATCGCAGCCCCAGGAGACCTTGTAGTCGAAGCGGTCGTTGTGCTCTTCCAGCAGCTTGACGGCTTCGGTGTAGGTCACGCGGCCGAAATCGGATTCGAGGACGTGGGTGAGGCGGTCGATCAGCCCCTTGTCCACGAACTGGTTGAAGAAGGCCATTTCCTCCGGCGCGTTTTCCATCACGTACCGGATGATGAATTTCAGCATGGCCTCGGCGAGCTCCATGTCGTCCTCCAGGTCGGCGAACGCGATCTCCGGCTCGATCATCCAGAATTCCGCGGCGTGGCGGGTGGTGTTGGAGTTCTCCGCGCGGAAGGTGGGGCCGAAGGTGTAGATGTTCTTGAAGGCCATCGCGTAGGTCTCGCCGTTGAGCTGGCCGGAGACCGTCAGATTCGTGCTCTTGCCGAAGAAGTCCTCGGAGAAGTCCACCTTCCCGTCCTCGGTCTTCGGGACGTTTTCGAGATCGAGGGTGGTGACGCGGAACATCTCGCCCGCTCCTTCGCAGTCCGAACCGGTGATGAGCGGGGTGTGGACGTAGACGAAATCCCGCTCCTGGAAGAATTTATGGATGGCATACGCCGCCAGGGACCGGACGCGGAACACCGCCTGGAAGAGATTCGTCCGGGGGCGCAGGTGGGCGATGGTGCGCAGGTATTCGATGGAGTGCCGCTTCTTCTGCAGGGGGTAGTCCGGGGTGGACGCGCCTTCGAGGACGACGGAGGACGCCCGGATCTCGAAGGCCTGCTTTGCGTCCGGGGTCTCGATCAGCTCGCCCTCCGCGATGACGGCGGATCCGACGTTGAATTTGGAGATCTCGGCGAAGTTCGGGAGGCTGTCGTCGTACACGATCTGGACGGGCTCGAAGAAGGTTCCGTCGGAGAGCGTGATGAACCCGAAGGATTTGGATGCCCGGATGCTGCGGACCCAGCCGCCGACCCGGACGGACTTGTGGTCGACGGAATCCCGCTCGCGGAACAGGGTGCGGATGCTTGTGAGTTCCATTTTGAATTCCTCTGATATGACGGGAGATTTTGATAATAGCTAATTATAACACAGATCCCGGGGAAATGCAAGGGAAAAATGAGGAATTAGGTTAGGAGTTGGGAGTTGGGAGAGTTGGAAGAGGCTAGTGGCTAGTGGTTAGTAGAACGAGTTAGGAGTGAATGAGGAGGATTTGTTTCATGTGAAACATACTTTCGTAATTTCGGCCGCCGCACGTCCCGTTCCACGTCCAGCTTGTCATTCTGACGCACCGACACAGTCGTGCGCACCAACGCAGTTGTGCTGTCAGCGAAGAATCTCCCAACTTCAAGGCCAACCCATCCTTCACGTGCGGAGATTCTTCGTCGCAGGCTCCTCAGAATGACAACGAGAAGCGGAACGATGGGGGTCAGCCCCCCGAAATCACGATTGTTTCACGTGAAACAACCGCTTCCGAATCAGGTCCGGAGAACGGTTGTCCGTTCTACTAGCCACTAGCCACTAACGACTAGCCACTCCTATAGCCACTCCCTCCGGGCAAAAAAGGGGCAGGAGTTTTCCCCCTGCCCTGCATTTTCATCCGTCCGTCGTCCGGCGTTTATTCCAGCTGTCCCGGAAGTTTCAGCTTGACCTTCGGCGGGAAAGTCCTGTCGAAAGCCTCCACTTCGTCCCGGTCCACATAGTAGACCTGCGGGGTCCGATACACGCCCGTGACGCCGTCGAGATAGCCCGGGATCAGTTCCCTGCACAGAAAGAACGAGGAATCCGCGCCTTCGGGCAGGTCGTGATACCGGATGCCGAACTTCGAGGCGTAGTCGAATCCGCTCTTGCCGTAGAAGAGGATGTTCCCCTCGAACAGCACCGCTCCGAATCCGAGCTCCGCCGCCTTTTCGATCGAGTAGTCGAGGAGTTTTTTGCCGTACCCCTGCCGCTTGCGCTCCGGCGCGATGCAGATCGGACCCATCGTGAGTACGGGGACCGTCCTCCCGTCGTCGGCGTCGATCACGGTGCGGGCGAAGACGTTCTGCCCGATGAGCTTCCCGTCCCGCTCCATCACGAAGTCGAGCTCGGCGACAAAGGCGGGATCGTCCCGGAGCACGCGGATCAGATAGTGTTCGAGGCACCCCGGGCGGTAGACGTTCCAGAACGATTCCCGGACGAGGGCTTCGGTTTCGGCATAGTCCTCCGGCGTCTCCCGGCGGATGAGAAAGTCATTTCGATTCATTGTTTATCCTCCTGAAAATTGTTGACCGCAATTGCCTGTAAGGGCGGGAGGTTCGTTCCGGCTGCGATTTCGGTCCGACCTCCCGGTCAGCCTACAATCTCCGGTGTTCCGTACTGAGTCAAACAGCACTCTCCTGAAAAAAAGATTTCCCCGAAAAATGAAGAACCTCTTTCATCGGAAGGACAAAAGAGGTTTTTGGATCGGGATGGGGGAAGGTGGATTCGAACCACCGAAGGCGGTGCCAGCAGATTTACAGTCTGTCCCCTTTGGCCACTCGGGAATTCCCCCGTTCGCTTCGGCTTTCGCCGCGTGCTTGGCTATTATATCACAGCCCCGCCGGTTTGTCAAGAGCTTTTTTCGGATTTTCAGAAAAACAGCGGAGTTAGTGGTTGGTTAGTGGTTGGTTAGTGGTTAGCGACCAGTGGCTAGTAGTTAGTAGAACGAGAATGAGGAATTGATTTTGTTTCACGTGAAACAGACAGCTTTTTCGTATGCCCCCTCTTTGAGTTTCGCGCGACTCCCTCAGACGCTGCGCGCCAGCTCCCTCTGAGAGGGAGCCAATGGGTACAGGCCGTTCGATGGGTTGAAACTGTTCGTGAAAAATCGTCAAAGTTCGGTTTGCTGTATGTCAGCCCCCGTGCCTCCCTCGCCGAAGGCCCGCTTGCGGTGGAGGGAGTCGTGTGAACAAAATCCCTGTCGCCGCACAATCATCTCCGGCTGACGGTTCTACTAACCACTAGCCGCTCCCAACTACCAACTCCTCCTCACTCGTTTCCCTTCACAACTTCGACCTTCAAGAGATTCGTGTTTCCGGGGGTTAGGACCGGGACGCCGGCGGCTATGACCACGAGATCGCCGGGGGAGACGAGATCCAGTTCCTTCGCGCAGTCCACCGCGTGAACGAGGAGGTCTTCGAGGGTCTCCTGGCGCAGGCTGAGGACGGGATAGACGCCCCAGGAAAGCGCGAGCTGGTGGAAGGTCTTCGCAAGGGGCGTCGCGGCCACCACCGGCTGGGTCGGACGGAATTTCGACATTCTCCGCGCGCTCTTCCCGGTGGTCGTCAGGGTGACGATGGCCTTCGCCCGGATGTCGTTCGCCGTGGTGCAGGCCGCGTCGCAGAGGGCCGCCGTGACGTCGGAGGTGTCGATCACATAGTGCATGTCGTTGTAGGCGTCGGCTTCCAGGGCGTCGTGCTCCGCCTGTTCCGCGATCTTCGCCATGGCCCGGACTGCCGCGAGGGGGTGCTTCCCGACGGCGGTCTCCCCGGAGAGCATGACGGCGGAGGTCCCGTCGAACACCGCGTTCGCCACGTCGGAGATTTCCGCGCGGGTCGGGGTGGGCTTCTCGATCATGGATTCCAGCATCTGCGTCGCGGTGATGACCATCTTGCCGGACTGATAGCACTCCTTGATGAACCGCTTCTGGAGGCCGGGGAGACGTTCGAAGGCCACCTCCACCCCCATGTCCCCGCGGGCCACCATGATGCCGTCGGACCGTTCGAGGATCTCGGCGAAATTGTCGACGCCCTCGAGGTTTTCGATCTTGGAGATGATCTTGATCCCGTGGCCCCCGTGGTAGTCGAGGAATTTGCGCATCCCGATCACGTCAGCCTTCGAGCGCACGAAGGAGGCGGCGACAAAATCCACGTCGTGCTCGATGCCGAAGATCAGATCCGCCTTGTCCCGGTCGGAGAGGTGGGGCATGTCGAGGTGGACGTTCGGGACGTTCACGCCCTTGCCGCTCTTGATGAGGCCCCCGGAGGTGACGGCCGCTTCGATCTTTCCCTCCTCCGGGAAGAGCTTTTCGGCGGTGAGCTCGATGGCCCCGTCGTTGAGCAGGATCCGCGTGCCGGGGGAGATCTCCGCGGGGAGCCCGGCGTAGGTGATGTAGACCTCGGAGGCCGTGCCCTCGAAATCCGGGTCGTCGGTGCGGAGGGTGATGCGCTCCCCGTCCTTCAGTTCCGCTTCGCCGCCCTTGAACTTGCCGAGGCGGATCTCCGGGCCCTTGGTGTCGAGCATGATCGCAAGGGGGACCCCCAGTCTGTCCCGGGCCTTCTTGATGCGGTCGATCACTTCCGCGTGTTCTTCGTGGGTGCCGTGGGAAAAGTTCAGCCGCGCGACGTTCATGCCCGCCCGGATCATCTTTTCGATCATTTCCGGGGAATTGGACGCGGGGCCGAGGGTGCAGACGATTTTTGTCTTCAACATGGCCGCTGCCTCGTTTCGGTTCGGAATCCGGCGGATCGAACGGAAAAACGTCCGGGATCCTGCCGCCTTTCTCCGATTATACCACATTTTTCGCCGCCGCGCAAGGAGAAAGAGGCAAAAGCAGGGGATCCGCCCCCCGGTTTTCATTCGATTTTCATGAATTCTTCATCCCTCCTTTCTTGTTTTCGACAGGCGGGGTGTGGTATACTGATGCGGCAGGAAATCTGAATTGCCACCCAAACAGTTCGAAAGGAGGGAGCCCATGTCCCGCAAAAAATCCGCTTTCCGTCTTCCCCTGTTCGTCTCCCTCTTTTTCCTCGCCCTCGCCGTGAATCTTCTGATCGAATCGCTGGCGAGGCTTTCCCCCTTCGGCGGGATCGCGCATCTTCTGGCAAAGCCCCTGCCCTTCCTCGCCAACACCCTCCTGCTCTTCTCCACCTTCTCCCTCTGCCTCCTGTTCCGGCGGCGGATCTTCGTCCTCTCGGCTGTGGCGGCGGGATGGGTGAGCCTCGGGATCGCCAACGGTGTCGTGATCTTCCTGCGCCGCTCGCCCCTCTCCGGGATCGACTTCGCCATTCTCCGCTCCTGCCTGCCCATCGTGAAGATCTATCTGACGGGATGGCAGGCCGCCCTGATCGGTTTGTTCTTCCTCTGCCTCGCCGGGCTGGCCGTTCTGCTCTTCGTCAAGAGCCGGAAATACGAGGTCCGGTGGGAGAAGGAGGTCGCGCTCTTCCTCTCCGCGGTGCTCCTCACGGGCGGGGTCTTCCTCTTCTCGGTGAAGACCGGCGCGGTGGAGACCGGATTTTCGGATCTTCCCGCCGCCTACGAGGACTACGGATTCGTCACCTGTTTCAGCCTCACGGTCTTCGAGCACGGGATCGGGGAACCGGAGGAGTACGGCAGCGGGACGGCGGAGGCTCTGGCGGGGCGGCTCGACGAACTGAAACGGGAAGAAAAAGAGGCAGAACCTCTTGACTCTACCGGCAGACCGAACCTCGTGATCGTCCAGCTCGAATCCTTCATGGACCCGAACCGGCTTAAGGGGGCCGCGTATTCCGAAAATCCCGCGCCGGTCTTTACGGAACTGAAAGAAAAATACCCCTCCGGCTTTTTCCGCGTGAACACCGTCGGCGCGGGGACGGCGAACACCGAATTCGAAGTCCTCACCGGGATCGACCTCGGCTTTTTCGGCGCGGGGGAATACCCCTATCAGACGGTGCTGCTGGAAGACGGTGCCGTGTGCGAATCCGCCGCCTCGGACGCGGGAGCCGCCGGGTACGCGACCTGCGCCGTCCACAACCATTCCGCCTCCTTCTACGACCGGCAGACCGTCTACGGAGCCCTCGGATTCGACTGCTTCGTCCCCCTCGAATACATGAACGGCGTCGAGGAAAATCCCCTCGGCTGGGCGAAGGACGGGATCCTCACCGATATCGCGGCCCGGCGTCTGGAGGAGACTGCGGAGCCCGACCTCTGCTTCCTCGTCTCGGTCCAGCCCCACGGCCTCTATCCGGATTCCTTCGAAGCCTTCGCGGCCTCCGGGGATCCATGGCCCGTGGAGGTGACAAAGCTGCCCTCCGGCCTCCTCGAGAATGAAGAACGGCTGAGCATCCGGCTGACCGAGGACGGGGACCTCTTCTCCCTCGATCTCGCCGGCGTCCCGAAACAGGGGATCGGACGGGAAGACCGCGCGGAAACCGAAAAAGCCCGGCTCGAAGCCAGACTGACCTATTACGTCAACCAGATCCGGGAGACGGACGCCTTCGCCGGGGAGCTCGTCTCGATGCTGGAGGAACGCGCCGCCCGGACCGGGGAGAAGACCCTCCTTCTGCTCTACGGCGACCACCTGCCCCCGCTGACCTTCGGGGAGAACGCCTTTTCGGACGGCTCGGACGCCCTCGATTCGGAGTACGTCATCGTCCCCATCGGGTATGACGGGGATCTCTCCCTCCCGGACCGGGATCTCGAAGCCTGGGAGGCCGGGATGCTGCTTCTGGATCTCGCGGGAATCGACGAAGGCCGGATCAACCTCGCCCACCGCCTGCCGGAACCGGAAGAAGAAGAGACCGCGCCTGAGGACGGGATCCCTGCGGAAAGCGGCGCCCTCCCCGAATCCCCGCAGCCAGAAGGATCCGCGAAGACAAGGGCCCTCTGCCTCCTCGCCTACGACCTCCTCTACGGGGAGCGGTACGCCTGGGGCGGGAAGGACCCCTTCGAACGGGAACCCCTCGGAATGGGTCTGACGAGCCTCCCGATCCGTGTCACCGGAGCCCGCCGGATCGAAGAAAACGGGGATCCCGCCCGGCGTGAAGAGGAAACCGACTGGCCGGACTGGGAAGACTGGGAAAACTGGCCGGACTGGGAGGAATGGCCGGACTGGACCGATCTGACAGAGCCGGATCTGTTCGCCGTGTATGGGGAGAACTTCACCCCCTCCTCCGTCGTCACCGTGAACGGCCGCCCGAAGAAAACCGTCTTCATCTCCCCGGAGGAACTCAGAGCCGAAGCCTCCCCCGCCCCCTTTGACCGGATCGCCGTGATCCAGCGGACGGAGGACTATGTGACGGTGGGAGGAACGGAGGAGACAGCCGCGCGGGAACTGACGGAAGACGAGGGAGGAGTGAGGAGTGACTAGCGGCTAGTGGTTAGTGGCTAGTAGACCGAAGACACAATGAGGAATTGGCGGTGTTTCACGTGAAACACAATCGTGATTTCGCCGTCGTTTCGCTTCTCTTTGTCATTCTTAGGAGCCTGCGACGAAGAATCTCCGCACATGGAGAATGGGTTGGCCTTGAAGTTGGGAGATTCTTCGCTGACAGCACAACTGCGTTGGTGCGCACAACTGCGTCGGTGCGTCAGAATGACAATGCGGAGGCGGAATGGGACGGTCAGCGTCCGACCTGACGGAAGGGCTCTCAAAGTCTCCGCCGTACAAAATCCCCTTCCGTTTCACGTGAAACAATCTTCTCCCTTTTTCCCCCCACAAAACAAAAATCGTCCGGTCTGATCTTCAAGGTCATTCCGAACGATTTTCTGTTTGCTTATCTCATCAGGTGCAGGAACAGGAAAGGAACACAGCTGACGGTTGTCCGGGTTCAGCGCATCGGTAAGTTGAAAGGTTCAGCGCATCGGTAAGTAAAAGGTTCAGCGCATCGGTAAGCCATTGTGGTAAAATAACACCGAA
>CACZNC010000086.1 GCA_902782445.1 uncultured Ruminococcus sp. | reverse complement strand
AGAGTTATCGCACGTGAGCTCACAATCATAGATTGTTCGCACTCTACGGAGAGCGATCAAAACCCATATAGTTAGCTTTTTAGAACGAGAATAGTATTACTCCTCGATCCCCGCGCACGTCACAATATACTGCCGTATCTCATGCATGGCCTGATAGCCGCCTTCGGGGAGTTCATCATCGCTCCCGATCGTATAGGAGGTGCCGTCGCTGTATTCATAGGTGAGGGATGTGCTCGGCGCGTCAAGGGCAAAGACCTCGGCCGGGGGAAGATCCGTCCATTCTGTCATCCCATAGCGGTCTATGATCTCCTGAACCCCGACAACCACGTTTGAGCTGACGCGCACCGTCTTTTCGGTTGCCTTTGCGTCATGGGCCGGCTGGTTGTGATAGGAAACTATGACGACGGGCTGTCCCTGCTCCCCTGGTTCCATTGTCAGTTCGACGGAATAGGAATCGCCGAGTTCGCCTGCCCCGCGCCAGTAATAGACACGGCTGAGATAGGTCTGCGAGAAGTCAAAGGTGTCCTCACCGACCATGCCCGGGCCGTCCAGGATTATGTCTTTCCTTGTGAAATACTTGATGAGCAGGATCGCCGCCGTTAGAAGAAAGAGTACAACGGCGATGATGATGATAAGAGTTTTTGGTTTCATGTCCGCCTCCCTTGAATCTGATGTTTCGGTGTATACCGGATGAATGCCGATGTGCTGCCGGAGAGGTGAAGCGCGTCGGCTTTGATTTCCTTAGACCGGTATGTTCGTGGGTCATCCACAACGTGCGCCTCCGCGGTCATGCCGGGGTGAAATTCCGCCGGCTCGGGCTGCGTGCCGGGCTTTTTGAACTCGTTCCATGAATACAGCGCATGGCAGCCGGGGTTTCTGACAGGCTTGTGCGCAGCCTCGGCCGTTTCGGTCTTCGCGTACCCGGGTGTGCCGTTCCGGCAGACGCAGGCGTCCTTTCTCCGGAAAGATTATACCAAATATCGAGGGAAAAAGTCAAGAGGTTTTTCAACCGGCAGATCCTCTTGTGAGAAAGACTTGCAATCGTCCTTGCACATCCGCCGGTTCACCGGGATTCATTCCCTGCGGACTGGCGGTTTTGGAAGGGAAAAAGGATTGCGCAGGAGGGAGGGATGTGGTATAATCGGTATGAAAAGCTGTTCCGGACAGCCCTCAAAAAGCGGAATGCGTAATCGATGAAAGAGGGATCCCTATGACACCCAAGCAGAGATTGTTGAACGCCATCCGGGGAGAAGAAACAGACCGCACACCCTGGTCGCCTTTTCTGGCTTACTATTGGGAACACCTTCCGCCGGAGGAAAGCGCCTGCGGACAACTGCGGTATCTGCAGAAAATGGGAGCCGATCCTCTCCTGCGCGGCTTCAATCAGGCATATCGGATAGAACAGAAGAATGTGACGGTATCGGAACGCAGGGAAGGAAATCAGGTCTTTCGCGTTTTTGAGACAAAGGTCGGAAACCTGACGGAGGTGCAGACCTACTCGGAAGCCGGGAGAACATGGTTTCTGACGGGGCACCCGGTTGAGACCGAGGAGGATTTCAAGGCCCTCCAATATATGCACGAAAATATGACGGTGACGGAGGAGATCGCCGCGTGTGACCGCATGGAGAGGGAATTGGGCGAGAGCGCTTTGTGCCTGTCGCTTTTGGGAGTTCACAGCAAGACCTCTTTTCAGTCCCTGGTGGAGCATTGGTGCGGTACCGAAAATCTGATCTATGCGCTGTATGATTTTCCGGAGGTCGTGGAAGAATGTCTCGCCGTCATGCAGGCGAAGGATATGGAGACTGTCCGGGCATCCGTTGAGAGCACAGCGGAGGCGTTCATCTTCTGGGAGGACAGCTCGACCACCAATATCAGTCCGGACCTGTTCAACAGATACACCGCTCCCGAGCTCAACGAGTGGGGGCGGCTGCTCCATGCGAACGGCAAGCTTCTGATCCATCACGCCTGCGGACACCTGAAAGATCTGATCCCGCGCATGTGTGAGACGGAGATCGATATGATCGAATCGATCTCGCCTCCGCCGACCGGAAATATCGACATGCAGGACGCCGCTGCCCTGATGCCGGACAAGATAGGTCTGATCGGGGGGATCGAGCCGGCATTCTTTTTGAAATGCAGTATGGAAGAACTGGAGGCACGGGTGCGGTATCTGCTTGAAATCATGAAGGGAAAGCGATTTGTTCTGGCCAACAGCGACAGCTGCCCCCCGGGCGTTTCGTATGAGAAATTCCTGCTGGTCAGCGATCTGGTGCGCAGCGAAACCATAACAATCCCCACCCCTCGGGAAGTTCGTTCCTTCTCTTCGGGTGGGGATCGCCGTTAAGTAAACTTGTTAAGAATCTTCAGAATCTTGTCTCCCGCGACAGATTGTTGTGTTTTCCCTGTAATCTGAAAATAATCTTCGCTGCCGGTTCCCGATCCGAACTGGCGGCGGTACCGTTATCCGTTCACGGCATGGGATCATGCAGATAAAACGCTTACCGGTAAAACGCCGCGATATACTCCTCGACGTCCGCTCTCGTGCCGCGGAACGGACCGGGGGTCTCCATTTTGAGCGAGACGAGGGCGGAGCAGAACAGAAGCGATTCCTCGATCCCGCGCGTAAGCCGCTCGTTGATGTAGCCGGAGAAGGTCGTGTCGCCCCTTCCCGTTCTGCCGCTGAGGTTGCGGGATTTGATGGGACTCGTGTAAATCCGCTCCCCGTCGCAGATCATGACCTCTGTATTGTGCGTGAGCATGACCTCTTTCGCGCCCCATTCGCAGAGCGTGCGCGCCGCCTTTTCCCGGTCGGAGAAGCCGGTGAGCATTTCGCCCTCCGCCGCGTCGACCTTGAAAAAGTCGATTTCGGGGAGCATTTCCCGCTTGGTCGTCCAATCCCCGTACGCCATCGAGCGGTCGGGCTGAACGCGGCGCAGAAGGCACTGCGCGTCCACCGCAACCGGTCCGTACTTTTTCGCCGCGCGGATGAGATCGTCGGAGAAATCCCCCCAGACCAGCCCGGCGAGGTGCATGACCCCGACCTCGTATCCGTCGAGAAAAGCGAGTTCCCCGGGCAGGAAGGGATCGCAGACGGAGAGCGAGGTGCATTTCCGCCGCTCCTTATCGGGCGTGAGATAGCGGTTTTCGATGGAACAGGTGTTTTTCGATTCGAGCACGACGAGGTCAACGCCGCTGTCCCGGAACCGCTCGCCCGGATCGGCGGTTTTTGGATCCGCTTTCGTCAGAACGAGGGGCCGGAATCCGCATCCTGCCGCTGCAAAACCGGCCTGCACTACCGCTCCGCCGAGTTCCCTTCTTTCGTGTCCCTCGCAGTCGATGTTGATGTCAAGCGAAACCGGCCCGACGATCACGCTGTCGTATTGCTTCATGTGCTCTGCCTCCCGATATGATTTCAGGTCGATTATACCATATCCCGCGGCGGGACGCAAGAGGAAATGCGGCTGTCAGCAGGAAAATACCCCGCCCGATGGATGCGGACACGGAACGCAGACGGTGACAGGGCTGCCGCGGGCGGTGTCCTCTTGACATGAATACCTGTAGGGAGTATAATGGAGAAAACCATGACTGCGGGAGATCATCATGCGAAATACCCTCGAAAAACTCTATGAAGGCCGGAAAGTTTATCACGGCGAACTTCACGACCATTCCGCGAGCGGCGGTACGAGTGACGGATCGTGCCCGCTGTCCGAATGGCCTGCAAAAATGAAATCCCTCGGGATGGATTTTGCCGCGATCCTCGATCACAGACAGGTGCGGCACATGTATCTGCCCGCATGGGAGGACGGCCTCTTCATCCCCGGTACGGAGCCGGGAACCGCGATAGAGGACGGAAAGGCCGAAAACAATGGGATGCACTACAACATCCTTCTCCCCGATCGGGATGAACTCGCAAAGCTTCTCGACGCTTTCCCGGAGTACGGTTTCACCGGCGGGACCGAGGGACATTTCAGCTATCCGCGCTTCACAAGAGAGCGGTTCTGCGAGCTGATCGACGCGATCAAGGCCCGGGGCGGATTCTTCGTTCATCCGCATCCGAAACAGGTGATGCGGTCCGATGATCCTCTGGATTACTGGTTCCGCGACCGGACGGGGCTCGAAGTCTTCTACATCGGCATGGACACGGAAGAGACCCGGGCGAACTACCGCCTGTGGACGGATCTGCTTGCTTTGGGAAAAAAGATCTTTGCCACGGCGGGCTGTGACCTCCATGCCGAGCCGCACGACACCGCGCTTACGACGATTTACGCGGAAACACATTCCGCAAAAGCGTATCTGCCGCATCTTGCCGCGGGAGACTTCACCTGCGGTCCGGTGGGGATCCGGATGTGCGTCGGGCAGACGGTGATGGGCGGGGAAGAGTCGTTCGAGGGGAAAGAGCTTACCGCCTGCATTGCGGATTTTCATAAGAGCGTCGTCTTTTCGGATCATGCGTACAGAGCGGATGTTCTGAACGAAAAAGGAGTTGTCAGGAGTTTTCCCGTCTCCGCCGAGGGAGAGAACTGGATCGTCCATGAACCGGGGGCGGATGACTCTTTCTGCCGGGTCGAGGTGTATGATGTGACGAGGGATCTGAGGATTGCTGTCGGGAATCCGATATGGAACGGGACGAAGGGGTAAAGTTCGAACGGTCCCCCGCATCCCCCAAAATCTGAATCGGGCGATGCCCTCATTGACCGTGCCTGCAGGGATCGGAGCCGTTTCGGCCGATTCGGGAACAAAATGCGCCGCATTCCCTTGATATTTCATTTTTCCTGTGATATACTGGAACAGGACGAATTGATTGATTCTATCAACAGGAAGGATTTCTCATGAAACAACGCATCCTTGCAGTACTTTTGAGCTCGCTTCTGGCCCTGTCCTTTGTGTCCTGTTCGGAAACCGCGGCTGACAGCGAAAGAGAGGCAGGCGCCCCCTCCGCGGAGATCGTACCGGGTGCCGCCGAAACGGAGGCCGAAGAGGAAACCGCCGTGACGGACGACGTCCCGGAAATGGAGTTCGGGGAGGACATGAATCTTCTGGTCTCCAATATCTCCTGGGCCACAAGGAACATTATTGCGGACGAAATCACAGGAGATCTCATCGGCGACTCCCAGTTCAACATGAAAATGCAGATGGAGGAACGCTTCCATACTGCGATCTCGGAGACCTACACGGACGATATCTGGAGCACCGCCTATATCAGCCGGCTTGTGAAAGCGGGAGACGATTCGTTCCCCATCTGCTTCGTGCTCGATCTCTACGCGCCGGGATACGCGAACGGTGGGATGGTCCTCTCTCTGGAGGAGGTTCCGAACATTGATTTGTCGAAGCCCTACTGGGACCAGAGCCTGCATCCCTGCGTCACCATCGCGGGGAAGACCTGGTTCGCCTTCGGCTGCTTCGATCTCTCCTATTACGATCTGACCCACATCCTGACCTTCAACAAGGGGCTGACTGCCGATCTGGGGCTGGAGAACCCCTACGACCTTGTGCGGGAGGGCCGTTGGACGGTGGACGCTTTTGAGAAGGCCGCGGTGACCGCCGTGATGGATGTGGACGGGGACGGGAAGATGACGATTGCCGATTCCTACGGATTCACGAGCGTTGCGAAGCAGATTCTTCCCTGTTTCTGGATGTCGGCGGGAGAAGAGAGCATTGCCAAGGACGCCTCGGATATCCCCTATCTCAACGTGATGAACAACGAATGCTTCCTCAGCATTTTCGAGCGGATGTTCTCGATCATGTGGGACAACGGAGTGTGGTGCCCGAATACGGAGGACCAGAACTTCTGGTCGGAAACCGTCGGCATGTTCGGCAGCGGCCGGGCTCTGTTCTCGGCTTCCACCTTCTATTATCTGAACGAATTCCGGGACGTGGAGGTGGAGTTCGGAATCATACCCTATCCGAAGTTCACGGAAGATCAGAGCGGATACCACAGCCGCGTGGAGGGCGGATGCAAGATCGCGGTCATCCCGGTGACGAACAAGAAGCCGGAGAACGCGGGCGCGCTGCTCGAGGCAATGGCCTGCTATGGCTTCAACGAGATCATCCCGAACTACTACGAGATCGCGCTGAAGAGAAAGAATTCCCGGGACGAGCAGTCCGCGGAAATGCTCGACCTGATCTTCTCCACCCGGAGCTACGACCTCGGGGATACCTGGTGGTGCAACGAGCTGAGGGACGGGATCTTCAAACCCATGTTCCGGGACAACAACCGGGATCTGGCGTCTGAAATCAAGAAAAAGAGCAAGCTGATCGACAAAACCATCACGAAAGCGATTTCCGGGCTTGCGGGCTGATCCAGAGTGTCCGGCAGGGAATTCACTTTTTCCTGCCGGGTTTTTCTTCCTTAACTAATACTATCTCCCTTCTAAGGGGTTACGCGGCTTCTTTGAAAATGAAGCCCTGCTGAACAAGTTTCAATGGGGTAGGGCAAGGCTACCTCAATCAAGTTCATTCTATGCCCGCACACCCATATAGTCATCCAACCTTATCAGAGTTATCGTTCGTGAGCTCAATGTTACGGCTGACGGTAGCGAGAATTCCCGACAGGGATTCTCGGGGGTGGGATGGCCCGTGTCATGTTTGGATATATGGCATTCCCACCCCGTCGTTCGCTGTCTACGTGACGCGATCAAACCCCATGAAGACGCTTCATAGAAGGAAAACAGTATAAAAATCAATATGGTGGAGGGAAAAGAAATGAAAAAGACTCTCATCCTGTATTTCAGTGCCGAAGGCAGCACCGCTAAAGTCGCGCGCGACCTCTCCGACGCCATTGGAGCGCCTGTTTTCGAGATCAGACCGGAGGAGCCGTATACCTCTTCCGATCTGAACTGGAAAAACCCCTTTGCCCGCTGCAACCGGGAGAAGATCGGCAGGAAGGACGTCCCCTCCGTTGGAAAGGTAGAGGGTTTTTCGAGCTACGATACCATTGTCCTCGGCTTCCCCATTTGGTACGGTGCCGCTCCGAATATTGTGAATACCTTCTGCAAAGGGTACGACTGGACGGGGAAGAAGGTCTTCGCGTTTGCAACATCAGGGGGCAGCGGCATCGGAAAAACCGCGGAAAAGCTGGCGCCCTATGTCCCCGGTGCGGAAGAAGTGAAAGCCTGCCTTGTGAAGAATGCTATGGATGTTATCAAATTCATAGCTGAAATGTGATTATCCTCTTGACAAATCTTGCTTTTTGATGTATGATATTTTTATCACACATAGGAAAAAGTGCGTGAAATCAAGACGAAATGGAGAAAAATATGCCCATCATCACTGTAAAAGTTGAAGACGCTCTCAAAGATCAGGCCGCATCGGTCCTCGATGAACTCGGATTGGATCTGCCCACCGCCATCAGGATGTATCTGAAAGCCCTCGTCCGCGAGAACGGTGTGCCGATCAGCACGAAGCTGCCGAAGGAGCCGTCTGCTCCCGCTGCTCCCGCAGTTGAAGAGACCGCTCCCGCCGAAGAAGCTCCTGTTGAAGAGGCTCCTGTTGAAGAGGCTGAGCCCGAAGAGGAACCCGCTGTTGTCGAGGCGCCTGAAGCTGCCGAAAGCGCGGTCATCATCGACTACACCACCAAGAACGGTCGGAAGGCGATTTCCAGGCTCTTCATCGACGAGATCTGCTCCGTTCCGGAAGGGAAGCTCACCCGCTGGAAGGATATGGAAGCGAAGCTTTCTGCGAAGTACGGCACGGAAGTCACCCGTCCTCAGTCCATCCGCTGGCCCGCGGCCAAAGAGGACGGCACGGAGATCCCCTACTGGCGTATCGTCGGTGATCGCGGAGCTGTCCGCGGCGACAAGATGATCGAACAGGCCGTTCAGGAAGAGAAGCTGAAAGCCGAGGGCCATGCCTTCATCAGCGCGGGACATGACCGTTTCGCAGGCATCAAGGTCGAAGACTGGAAAAAGAAGCTCAACTGACACCGATTCGCTCATTTCGCAAGGAATATAGAAAGCAGCCCGGTGAGTGAGGAAATCTCGTCGGGCTGTTTCCATTGACAGTTCAGCCCGATCAACAGTCACGTGCCCGTTTCCCCGGAAAGGAGCTCCACCCACCGCTGTGCCGCATAACGAATGATCCGTACTGTGGGATCGGCGAAATCTTCTCTCCTCCCGAATACGGACGGATGGGATATCGTTCCCGTTTCGGCGAGGCGCGGTCTCGCATGGGAGCTCATGACGCCGGGGATCGTTTGTGTCCGGAATTCCCGACAGGGCAAAGGCTTGACATGACAGGCAGCCTCCCGCGCAGAAGACGGAGAAAGCTCTCGCGGACCCCCCGGAACGGAAACGAACAGAAAAAACTATTCCCGAAATCACGCCCGCCTGCGGTCCTTCCGCGGTCGACCCCGACGACGAAAAGAGCCCGCCGGATCTCAACGATTCAGCGGGTTTTTTGGTTGTGCCGCGGTCGGAGGGACCTGCCCGATCCTTTCCGCGTCATGAAGAGAATCTGGCAAGCACCGCGGCGACCTGTGCGCGGGAAGCGTGGCTGCCGGGGGACAGGTTTCCGTCTCCCGTTCCGCGGATCAGTCCTTCTCCGACAGCCCAGCCCATGGCGTCGAGGGCCCAGGGAGAGATCTGTGCGGCATCGCCGAAACGGTTCCGGAGATCCTCTTCGCCGGAGAATGCTGTTTCCCGGCGGGGGGACGCATACCGGTACAGGATCGTGACGATCTGCTCCCGGGTGACGATGTTGTCCGGGCCGAAGGACGCCGCGCTGTAACCGGTGACGATCCCGTTTTCCGCAGCCCATGCGACCGCGTCCGCATACCAGGAGCCGGGAACCACGTCCCCGAAGGAAGCGGCAGCCCAGGGAATGGGTTCTCCTTCCATGCGCCAGAGCATCGTCACGAGCATGGCGCGAGTCGTGGCTCCGTCGGGACGGAAGAGATCGCCTCCGACACCGTTCATCACGCCGCCGTTCAGGGCCCATTCCACACCGTCGTGATACATGCTGTCGCGGGTCAGGCGGTAGGGCTTCGACCAGCGTACGGGCTGGGTGGTCCCTTCGCCGTTTGTCTCCGCCAGTTCTGCTTCCCGGATGCGCGCCGCGGCGTAGATCTCGACAGAGGTCTTTTCGACATATTCGTCGAGCGCTTCGCTGTATACCCTGTCGAGCGTGGTGTCGGTCCAGACGACGTAGAGGTTGTCGTCCGCGTCGGTGATGATCTGATAATCCGTCACGTCCAGATCGCCGCTTGTCGTGTAGGACCCGAAATCCACCTTCTGCACGTTCAGCGTGTAGGCCGGATCGAGCGTTCCGTCGTCGCGCAGCGCGTACCGGACGTTCGACGCGGCGATCTCTCCGATCTCTTTCTCGGAACGGCCTTCGTAGTCGGAGTAGTCGTCGTCCGATACCTTTGCGTTCAGAAGCTCGGAGATGTTCAGGTACCTGAGACCGTCCTGGTCCTCCCGCCAGAAGAGCCAGGTGCTCCCGCCGGAACGGATGAGCTTCGGCTGGGCCACTTCGACCGCTTCTGTGGTCTCATAGATCTCGTAACCGCTCTTATGGCGGTCCGGGATGTTGATGTCATACAGTTCGATCTCGCCCGCCACCTTGACGGGAATATAGGTCTTGTGATCCTTGAAGTTATAGAACTGGACGTAGAGCTCCCGGTCTTCGGCGGTCTCCGCGCTGCAGTCCCGGTCAACCGTGAAGGCGTATGCAGCCAGTCCGTTGTAGCCGTTCGCCACCGTCAGATCATAGATTGGCGGTTCGGTCTCTTCGCCGAACGCGGTCGGGAGGAACCGCTGTCCGCCGTATTGGCTGAGGAAATCCGCGATCGCCTTCTCGTCGCCGCCGAACGCTCTGCTTTCGTGATCGTACAGATAATCGCGCACCCAGCCGACCGGCGCCTCGTCCCCGTCCTCTTCGGTGCCGTTGTACAGCATGTAGCACATGACGGAGTAAGTGCTTCTGGGATCGGCATAGGGGTTCATGTTGTCGACGAGCTGCTCGTCGAGGCTGGCATATTCCTTCGAATCCTGCGCGGTCTTGGTGTAGAGAACGATGTAGTCTTTCGTCTCTTCGTCGCAGACCGCCTTCGGATCCGCGTCCTCCCATTCGTCGTCCGTGAGCTGTTCGATGGAACCGAAGGATTCGGACCTCTTATCGAACTCCGCGCAGTAGATGTCGAGGAGGTTTGACAGTCTCGAGGGATCCTCCTCCAGCGCGAACTGAACGATGTCGTCATCGATTGTATCGCCGAGCTTTTCAGCCAGCTCGTCCCGGACTTCGCCGATCAGCGCTTCGTATTTCTCCGGATCGATGGAGCTCCATGTCAAAACGACCTTGTTTCCAGCGTCCGCGAGGAACGGCGCCGTATCGAGGGTGACGTCGTCCTGTACGGTCTGCGGCGCGGTGAACGAGTTGTCGTTCGCGTCGTAAACCGTCCACATCAGCTTGCCAGCCTGCAGGCGGTCACGGTCCGGATCGTCGTCCAGGAAGACCATGAGATAGCGGCCGCCGCCGACGGACTGAATCTTCGGATTCGCCCCGGCATAGGCGTTTTCCATGATGGCCCTGCTCTCAACGGGGGAGAACGCGCCCATCAGATCGCCGATCTCGTCCGCGACCCATCTGCTGTCCACGTGGTCCCGGACAAAGAACCTGTGCGCGTTCGCGTCATCCATCAGGACCGCACCTTCGATCGCGCCCGCAAGCCCTCCGGCCCGGAACATATTGATGAAGTCCTTCATAACGTAACTGATGATGCCGTTATCGTACGCGTAATCCCGGATCTCTTTCCACAGATCGCGGATATCGTCCGCGTCGCCCATACGCTTGTCGACGAATTCCCAGTACTGTTTGATCAGATTCAGCGTATGGGTACGGGCCGCGCTCGAACCCTCACCCTAAGGGCCCGGGATTCCGTCCCGATCCCGAGGCTCAGATTGAGCACCCGGCATCAGTAGTCGTCGATCCCGCCGTAGATCGCCCGGCAGAGCGCGCTGACCCGAACGGTCTGTCCGTCCGTACATTTCAGCGGAACGATCTCCGCCATGGGGGCCGCGCCGATGCAGTCGTGTTCTCCCGCTCCTGCGATCAGTCCCGCTACCCTGGTCCCGTGTCCGAAGGTGTCCGCGGTATCGTCGGGATTTTTGGTATTTTCAATATAGTTATGGCCCGGCAGGAGGCGCGAACCGAAATCGGGGTGGGGATTCACGCCGGAGTCGATCACGCCCACGCGGATCCCCTGACCGGCGGCATTCCGATCGAAGGCGGTCGGCGCGCCGATCATGTCCAGGTCCCACTGATACGCTTCATAATAGCAGGAGCCATACCGCGTCTCCCGATTTCTTTGAAGGCGCGGTCATGGGCAACGGCGCGCTGGGACTGGTGGTCTGTACCCGCCCGGACGCCGTCGTCCTCCACTTCGGCCACAACAGCATCTGGGATATCCGGATCGAGGAGGGACACCGGGACAAGGTCGGCACCTTCCGGGATATCTGGAGCCGGATCCTCGAAGAGAAGGACACCTTCCCCTCCCGGCCGTGGTACGCGGAGTACAGGGAAGCCATGCTCTCCTCCTACGCAAGGAATGTCTATCCCCGTCCGTTCCCGGCGTCGAGCGTCTATCTCTTCTTCGACCGCAAGGGATACGAGGTCCTCGGCCACGAGCTGGATCTCTCCGACGGACTTCTGACCGTGACTTTCGAGGAGCCGGACGGGCGGAAGATCTTTCTGCGCGTTCTGGTTTCGATGGAGGAGGACCGGGTCCTCTGCGAAACCGTCGACGGATCCGGCGCGACCGTGCCCCTTTTCTATCGTATGCGGATCGTGCCGAACCCGCCGGATTACGGCCTTCCCGAAGCGGAACCGCTCCCGGACGGATTCCGTCAGCTCCTCCCGGCGAACGGGTACGGGGGAGTCGTCCGGCCGGGGGTGGACAAGGGCTTTTCCCTTTTGTACCGCCTGAACGGGACCGCGGATCGGAGAGGGCTCGACACCCGCCTCGATGAAACGACCTCTCTCGATTTCGGGATCGCCGAGGGGTTCTTCGATCAGGTGGAGAAAGCCGAAAAACGCCCCTCCCGCAGCTTTGAGGACGTCCACCGGAGAAACGCGGCGGTCTGGGCGGAGTATTGGGAAAGATCCGGCGTGCGTCTCAGGGACGAATTCCTCGAACACCTCTGGTACACGAACACCTATTTCATCCGCTGCGTGCTGAGCAAAACCTCCCGCTGCCCCGGCCTCTTCGGAAACTGGATGTGCCGCAACGTCGGGACCGCGTGGCACGGCGACTACCACATGAATTACAATACCCAGCAGCCCTTCTGGGGTCTGATGGCCGCGAACCGGCAGGAGCTTCACTTCCCCTATCTGCGCATGGTGGAGAGCCTCATGCCGATCTCCGAGGCGTGGGCGCGGGATTTCTACGAGCTCGACGGCGCGTACTTCCCGCATTCCGCCTTCCCGGTCCCGATGACGGTCAATCCCTATCCGCTCCCGGGCCTGGGCTGGGAGATCTGCGAGACGCCCTGGACCGTCCAGAGCCTGTGGTGGCACTACACCTACACGGGAGACAAGAACCTGCTCCGGGAGCGCGTCTATCCCCCGATCCGCGCGGCCGCCGCATTCCTCGCCGGGTATATGACGCGGGAGGGAGCAAATCCCGACGGCGACGGGGAGATCACGGATGAGGACATCTACGGCTATATCGACAACGCCGATATCCTGCCCCATCTGATGGAGGGGACCGGGAATCTGCAGACGAAGATCGACAGCGAAGGCGTTCCGTATGTAAACTGTCTCACGGGCGAATACATCGAGGTCGCGGAAACGGTATACAATTCCTTTATCACGAATCCCGCGGTGTACTTCGCCGGAAGCGTGGCCGCTCTGTTCCGGGAAGGACACGCCCTGTTCGCCTATGAACTTCTGGCCACGATCAACTCCCTGCGCGATATGGAGACCATGTTCAGCCTCCTGCCCCTGCCGAAGCTCAACGAACAGCAGGAAAATTATGTGAATCCCGTCAACTCCGTGTGGTGTACGGCCTTCTGCGTGCCTGTGACGGTCACGGGGGACGATCTCGGACGCGTGGGGCTGATCATCAATGTTCTGAGCGCCTTTTCGGAGGATACCGTCACGCAGGTCCTGTACGATCAGATCCTCGGCATGAAGCTCATCCGGGAGGAAAACACCCTCGTCATGCTGGACTATTCCATCAATTACAAACAATATTGCTGGGCAAACGGATATTACGAGTGGAACGGCCCGCTCGGGAGCTATCTGGGCGGTTACGCGTCAAACGGCTCCTTCGCTCTCGCGTCGACAGCGCAGAAGTTTTCAAAGTCGATCCAGAAGGCAATCGATAAGTTCCTGGCGCAGTTTGACGATCTGCCGTAAACCGCGCGGCAAGTTGAGGCCGAAGCAGGAAAAACGACGGCTCCCGCGGTCCTGTGATCGGGTACTATATTTCCGACATATCGGCCCGGCTCTCCGGCGCCGCGTCAGGCTGCGTCAGCGATCGGCAGACGGGGTATCCCTCCGCAGAAAGAATACACTGACTGCCAGCAGAACGGGAAAACATACCCCTGCCAGAATCCCTGCCTGGATATTTTCTCCCATGACATGAGAAACATTCCCGACCAAAACCGGACCGACCGCGGCTCCGAGATCTCCGCCGAGCGCAAGCAGGGCGAACAGGGCAGTCCCTCCCTTCGGCAATCCGGCGGATGAGATGCTGAGCGAACCCGGCCACATGATTCCCACCGAAAATCCGCAAAGCATACAGCCGACCAGTCCCATGACCGGCCAGATGGAAAGAGCGGCCAACAGATAGCTGATCAGGCAGAGGACGCCCGAGGCGATCATAAAGCCGGACAGGTTCACTTTTTCCCCGTACCGTCCGTACCACACTCTGCTGCATCCCATGAAAACAGCAAAGCCGCAGGGGCCGAGCAGATCCCCCACTGTTTTCCCGACACCCAGAGACGACTCCGCGAAGGCAGAGGCCCATTGCGCCATGGACATCTCGGACGCTCCGGCACAGACCATCAGAATGATGAACAGCCAGAAGATTTTTGTCCGCATGAGCTGTCGGATCGTCATGCTGTCGCCTTCGTCTACGATGGGTTCGATGGGACAGGAAGCGAAATTGACGATGTTGCAAAGCGGAACGATCGACCACAGACAGGCAAGGATCCGCCAGTGTTCCGTCCCGAAAACCGCAAAAAACAAAGTGGAACCGAGGATGGTGCCCACGGCCCCCCAGCTGTAAAACGAATGCAGGAGGCTCATCATTCCGGATTTATTCTCAAACGGGCACGCTTCGATGATGGGACTGCACAGGACTTCGATCAAACCGCTCCCCACAGCGTAGATCATCACGCAGATCAGGATCCCGGCAAATGGATGGGGGCAGATATCCGGGATAAAAGACAGCATCAGGAGTCCTCCGCCCGAGGTCGCCTGCGCAATGATGATACAGGTACGGTAACCTATTTTGTTGACAAATTTCGCGCTCAGAAAATCGACGGTCAGCTGTGTCAGGAAGAAAGCAAGCGGTATGAGCGCAAGATCTGCATAAGATATACCGTATGCTCTGTAAAACGTGAGGAAGAGGAGGGGCGTGAAGTTGGCGGAAATGGACTGTGTGACAAATCCCAGATAGCACGCAGTTTTTGTTTTCCGGTAGTTTTTCTGAATCATGTCGTCATATCCTTCGGAGTTAAGACTGGGAAATCACCATATTGTACCATACAGAGCGGTTGTTGTCAACAATCGCGCTTGACAGTGGATACGGGAGATGGTATAATGAGACCGGTCTGGAATCAGCCGGCCGGGGAGAGGTTTCCTGATCGGGTAATCTCCCCTCTTATCCACATCTTCAGGAGGAGCTTTATGACATTTGAATGGATCAACCCAGGCGAGATCAAGGAAAGCGAAGACCGTATCGAGATCTATGCGCCCGCGCAGAGCGATTTCTTCTGCAACAATGGCGCGATCGGCGAGGAAGGCATCACGCCGGAGTCCCTCTGCAACGCTCCCTTCTACTACACGGAAGTGTCGGGCGATTTCGTTCTGACCGTGCGCGTTTCCCACGACTTCCGGGATACCTACGACTCTGCGTCCGTGATGGTCATGGCGGACATGCAGAACTGGGGAAAAGCCTGCTTTGAGAAGACGGATTTCGGGACGCACGCTGCTGTGAGCGTTGTCACGAAAAACGGGGAATCCGACGACGCCAATGGCTGCAATCTGGACGGAAACATGGCATGGCTGAGGATCTGCAGAGCCGGGAACGCGTTTTCGTTCCACTATTCGATTGACGGAGAGCATTTCTATATGACGCGCTTCTTCACCCTGCCCGTGGGGGACGTCGTAAAGGTCGGACTGCTCGCTCAGGCTCCGGTCGGGGACGGCGGGCTGCGCGTCTATGAAAAACTCACGATCGAGCAGAGGACAGTAAAGAATCTGCGCGCCGGCGTCTGATATATCTTCGGCGCTTTCTTCCGGGACGATGAGCGCAGCTTCAACCGCAATCTGGACCGGCATCTTGACGCGCTGATCCCCGCGCTTGCGGAAGGGCGCGAGCCTCCCGTTCCCGCCGAGAAGGGACTGCGGGCGCTGAAACTGGCGTATGCCGCGATCGAATCCTTTGAAACGGGAAGACGCGTCGTGACGGATGGGCGGAGATAAAGGGTTGTGACGGAGATGAACGATATGCACCGGACGACGTACCGCAATCCCCCGGCATCCATCCCGGTCATACCCCTATGAGATCGGCGCAGTGATTTGTCAACAACTGAAAAAAACAAAATCCCGGAGAGAAGAACCTGTTCATCGGACTGCTCTCCGGGAGTTCACTGTTTTTTCCGGCGGGGCCTTCACCGCTTCTCCCCGTCCGCCGCCAGCGTCATGAGGTGCCGCACGAGGGTGGAGGTGGACAGGCGGTGTTTCTGCTCGATGGCGTACATCAGAAAGCCGAACAGACTGCCCAGCCGCTGATAGAACAGAAACATCGCGTCCTCGTCCCCGGGGTTCCAGTAGAAAAGCGACGCATACACCCGGATCAGAATGTCCTTCACAACGGGGAAAGCCTTGTCCATCAGCCGTGCGGCGAGAATACTCTCCATGATCGGCTCGTTCAGAAGGGTGGAGACGACCTGCTCCCACGCGTCCCTCTCGGACAGATCGGAGGATTCTTTCAGGATCGCTTCCACACGGAGAAAGCGGTCCTCGAGCCGCCTCAGCAGAATATCGTCCTTGTCCGCATAGTTGCGGTAGTACGCCATCCGGGAAACCCCCGCGCGGCGCGTGATCTCGGTGATGCTGATGTCCCTGTACGGCTTGGTCTGCATGAGCTGCAAAAGCGCGGTGTAAATGCAGTCCACCGCCAGCTCGTGCGCCCCGTTCGCTCCCTCTTTCACGTTACAAAACCCTCCCTTTTGTCACACCTCTGCCCCGTCCTGTTGACTTTTCCGGGGACTTTCGCTATAATGGCAGCGTTGCAGGTGTAACCGATACAATCGTAACACAGGGCGGATCAAAAATCAAGGGGATCCGTGAAATTAGGGTTTTCCCGGCAGATCCGCTCAAGAGACTTTTTCATCGGACTCTTTCATCATCACAATAACGAGGCGATCATGCGTTTTTTGCTATTGAGCTGTTCTACCGGGGACGGACACAACAGCGCGGCGAAGGCTTTGCTCGAAGCGGCAGAACGGCAGGGCGTCGACGCTGAACTGCGCGATCCGGTGTCCTTTGGAGGCGAGCGGGCCAAACGGGCTGTGGCGGGCGCGTACAACGGCATGATCCGGCGGGCTCCCCGGCTCTTCGGGGCGGTGTACCGGATCGGCGATCTCTACGACCGCTCCCGTCTGCCCTCCCCGATCTATGCCGCCAACGCCCTCTATGCCGAGGAGCTGGGGCGGTATGTGAAGGAGGGCGGGTTTGACGCCGTGATCTCCACCCATCTCTACGGGATGGAGAGCATGTGCGCCGCGCGTCGTAAGGGCGCCTGCTCCGCTCCGTCCTTCGGCGTGCTGACCGATTATACCTTCATCCCCTTTTTCGCCGAGCCGGAGATGGAAGCGGTCTTCATCCCCCACGCCGATCTGACGGAGGAAGGCGTCAGAAAAGGGCTTGACGCGGCGAAGATCGTCCCCTCCGGCATACCAGTCAGCGCGCGCTTCGGAGAAGAGATTTCCCGAAAAGACGCGCGGGAGAGGCTCGGGGTCGCCGACGCGGAAAAACTCTATCTCGTCATGTCCGGCGGCGTCGGCTGCGAAAACATGGCAAAAATCTGTGCCGCGCTGGTACGGCGGATCGGAAGGGACGGACGGATCGCGGTGCTGACGGGCCGGAACGGGAAGATGCGGGCGGAGCTTGCGCAGAGGTGGCGGGATTTCCCGGGGGTTTGCGCCATGGGCTTCACGGACCAGGTCGCCCTCTGGATGAAGGCCGCCGACGTGACGATCTCCAAGGCGGGAGGGCTTTCCAGCACCGAAGCGGCGGTCGCGGGCACGCCTCTCGTACATATCATGACCATCCCCGGATGCGAGACGAAAAACGCCGCCTTCTTTGCCTCCCGCTCCATGTCCCTGCGGGCGAAGAGCATCGGGCAGGCGGCAGAGGGTGCCGTCGCGCTGGCACAAGACCGGAATGAACAGGAAAGGATGCGGGAAGCGCAACGGGCGAATACGCACTGTGACGCTGCAGACAGGGTGATCGGTTATGTTCGGGCATACTGCGGCTGAATGGGGCGTGTGGCTCCTTTTGTCCGGTTTCGGGTATCTGCTCGGGAGCGTTCATTTCTGCCGCGCGATCCCGCTCTTTTTGCGGCACATTGATATCGTGAAGGAAAGCGGCGACGGCAACCCCGGAGCGGCAAACGTCTTTGTCCTCTGCGGCTGGCGGATGGGGCTGTGCTGCCTGTTCTGCGACATGGCGAAGGGGTTCCTCCCGGTGTTCGCCGCGATCCGATGGATGCCGGAGGAGAGAGGACTGTTTGCGCTCGTGATGCTCGGCCCCGTGCTCGGACACGCGTTCTCCTGCCTGCACGGTCTGCGGGGCGGCAAGTGCATCGCCGCGATTTTCGGCGAAATGATCGCGCTTCTGTGGATCACGCCCGTCGGACTGATCCTCGCGGGTCTTTACATCTTCTTTTCGGTCCTTGTGAAGATCAATCCTCACAGCCGCCGCAGCATCGTGACCTTTGCCCTGTTCCTCCCCGCCGCTCTCGCGCTGGAACTGTTCCTCGGACAGCTTTCCGTCGGGATGGGATGCGCGGGTGTCTCCGTCATTGCGCTTCTGAAGCACGTGAGGAGCCTGAAGGAGGGGCGGGCAAAAGGCAGGGACCCGGGAAACGGGACGCAGGAGAGGGAAGAGGAAGATAAGACTTGACAATCCTTTCAAAGACGAATATAATGAAGAGGTATTCTTCCCATGCCGAAGCTGAACGAAGAGCAGGATCAGTATTACGGCGGATCCACCGACCGTCCGATCGCCGTTCCGATCACGGTCGATCCGGCCAATCTGGACAGCATCGGCCTGGTCGTGGAAGCGCTGAACGCGGAAGGCTGCAGGAACGTATACCCGGCGGTCTGCGAAATCACCATGAAGAACCGGTATGCCGACCAGACGGACGACGCGAAGATGCTCGATATCATTCACGACAACACGATCATCAGCTTCACCTACCTCTTCGGCAACTTTGCGAGCGCTTACAACAAACTCTTTGAAACCCTGTTCAATGCGGGTACTCCGAACACGAACGTCGCGTCCTGGGAGGCGGCGAACAACAAAGTGCAGACCAAATACGTCGCAAAACTGATGAAGTTCTTCACCGCTCATGCCGATACGGTAAATCCGTAGACTCCGCGCCGCGGCGTGCCCTTCATGAGCACCGCGCTCTCCTCCGTCCGCTGCGGCCAGGTCTCTCCCCGCGGACGGGATTCTTCCTGAAAAACGACGGCCGGGCAACAATTTCCATGCTGCCCGGTTCTTTTTTTCGTTTTTTCATACTATTCTCTTTCTAAATAGCTAACTATATGGGTTTTGATCGCTCTCCGTAGGATGCGAACGACGGGGTGGGAATACCATATATACAAACATGACACGGGCCATCCCACCCCCGAGAATCCCCTTCGGGAATTCTCGCTACCGTCAGCCGTAACATTGAGCTCACGAGCGATAACTCTGATAAGGTTGGATGACTAAATTG